>NZ_DATCUY010000234.1:0-3318 GCF_036567245.1 Achromobacter sp.
CGGTCTTGGCCTCGACTTCCGCGCGGCGCAGGATGCGGTGTTCGTTCGGCGTCGCGGTGGCGATGGTCTGGGCAGTCACGAGGGACACTCCTTGGCGCTGTGTAGCGGCGGTGATGGAAGTGCCCCGTATTCAATAGCGCGGTTCCCGCGCGGTCACCGCAAGTGCAGACACGCCGTCTGCACTTGCGGTCAGCGGTCCTGGGTGGCGAGATGACGCTTGGCTGCCGAAAACTTCGCCCACAGCGTTCGCTCGCTGATTCCGGATTTGTCGCCGTAATGGGCAACCAGCGCATTGATGACCGATTCCAGCGTCTCGAAAGACGAATAGGGAACGCCATTGGGTGACTTGCCCAACAGCAGGGTCAGAAGACCGCCAACGATGTTCAGGTAGGTGGATTCACTGCGGGCGCCCGGCGTCCCGGACCGCTTCTCGCGCTCCGTGCGCGCCTGGTGCTCCTGGCTGAGCGTCTGGAACTGCTCATAGAGCGCGTCCCAGGCCTGCACCTTGTCGGCAAGCTGGAGCTTCAACGCCTCGCGATCCATGACCAGTGCCTGCACGGCATCGACACTGACGGCCGGATGCAGGTGACGCTCGAAGGCATCGAACAGGAATGCCGGTCGCTGGTCGGGATAGAAACGGATCATCCAGGCCTTCAGATCGACGTGGCGGATCGTGAGGCCAGGATCATCGAGCAAGGCGGGATCGTTGCTCGTGAGGCCATCCTTGCCGTAGGGAAGGTCGAGATGCACCAGTGCGTCGTAGATCCGTTCCGCGTTCAGGCGAAGCTGTGGCCAGCGCGCCAGTGCAGCGTGCTCCGGTAGCCGGTTCATCCCCTCGGCGACATCAAGGATACGGCGCTCGAAGCGTGACAGCCCCGCCCACTGGATGGCCGCCTCGATCGGACGATAGAAGACCTTGGCTTGGGCGCCGGAAGAAGATGACTTTCTCATGGGCTACTCCCTGGTGAACGGGTTCAGGACATCGGCTTTTCTCGTGGTCTGGTCGACGCCATCCCACACCTTCGCGGCGCGGAGCGGTGGCGACTTGGCTTGTGGAAAGGTTGTAGTGACGGCGAATGGCTGCAATGCTCACCGCAGCAACCAGTCGATGTGGCACCTTGTCCACCGACACCGAGCCTCCGCGTGGCGGTATGCTTCAAAATGTTTCTCGCCCGAGGCGGGGAGGCTTGGTGGTGAGGTTTTGCTACAGACGCCATCGCGGCGAAAGACGGATTCGGTCTTCTTGCGTTCAAGCCTGGGCGTTACCGGCGTGCAAAACAACGACGGTCTATCAGAAGACGCAGTTCGGGCCAGAACAGGCGTGGCGATGCCGCTTCGACAAGGAGCGACGAGGTTTCGCGCAAGACCCGAGGGGTCTACCTCCAGATCGACAAAGCATGACGTCCCGTTTCTCTCATTCGTGCGAAAGAGCCGTTCAGGGCCGCTCGCAATGGCGCAGCGCGGTCACCAGAACTGCAAGGGGTAGGCACGTATTGGGTTGACTGCTTGCCATTTTTGCGTTCAAATATGAACGCTTATATATAAAATAAGCTCATATTTGAGGCTATAAAAAATGTCTTCTTCCGAGCAAAAGCGCTCTGGTGCGCAAGTGGCGATGCCGCAGCCTGTTGCGCGTGCGCTGCGCCGCCTGGGGCAGGACATCTCGGCGGCGAGGCGCATGCGCCGCCTGAGCCAGGAAGACCTTGCGCAGCGCATCGGCACGTCCTTGAGCACCGTCAGGCGCATGGAAGATGGCTATCCCGGCACCGCGCTGCACACCTTCCTGCGCGCGCTGCACGTGCTGGGCCGGCTTGATGACCTGGCCCAGGCGATGACCCTGGAGAACGATGCGCTCGGCATGGAACTGGTGCGTGAGCAGCTGCCGCAGCGGGTACGCACCTCTGCCGGCAGGAAGCGGCAGGCAGCATCCGTCGTTGACAAAGGCGATGCGCGCACGCCTGCCGATGACTTGGAGGGCTTCTGATGGCAACGCCTCGGCCCACACGACGTCCGGACCTCGAAGTCCACCTGGGCGCGAGTGGCTTGGTCGTGGGGCGCCTGCATCTTGGCGGCGGCCGGCGCAGCGCGTTCAGCTACGACGAAGGCTGGCTGCGGGATGCCCGGTTCTTCACGCTGTCGCCCGACCTCCAGCCGGTGGCCGGCGTGCAGCATCCCCGGCAAGTGTTCTTCCTCGCGCTGGAGGACACCGCGCCCGACGCCTGGGGCGAGCGTGTGATCCGACGCGCCCATGCGAAGCTGCGACAGGAAGACCGCGACACGCCTGCATTGGACCCGGTGGACTTCGTGATGTGGGTGGATGACGAGGCGCGCGTCGGCGCGCTGCGCCTGTTCGATCCGCACTCTGGCGCCTACCTGCGCGCCGGAGGCGCGAACCGGCAGGTACCGCCCCTGGTGGAACTGAAGAAGGTGCTCCACGCGGCCCGCGCCCTGGAAGACGGAACGGAAAGCGCGCAGGACCTGCACTACCTGCTGGGGCAAGGCACGTCACTGGGTGGTGCCAGGCCGAAGTCCACGGTGCGGGACACCGATGGACGCCTGGCGGTCGGCAAGTTTCCCAGCCAGGCGGACCGGCGCGACGTGATCCGGGGCGAAGTGCTGGCCATGCAACTGGCGGCCAAGGCCGGCATCCGCGTGGCGCCGGCCCGCGCGGAAGTGATCGGCGGCACGGCGGTCGCCGTCATCCGGCGTTTCGACCGCACCCATGATGGCGGCCGCATCCCTTACGTGTCGGCCGCGACGATGCTCCAGTCCGATGGTCGCGACGCGACGCATGCCTACACCGAACTGGTGGATGTGCTGCTGCAGTCGGGCGCCGATCCGATCGCCGACATCCATGAACTGTGGCGCCGTCTGGCCTTCAACTTCCTGGTCTGCAATACCGACGACCATCTGCGCAATACCGGCTTCCTGTACGACGCGCGCCAGCGCGGCTGGCGCCTGTCGCCGGCCTTCGACCTGAACCCGATGCCGGGCGACCGGCGCGAGAGCAAGACCTGGCTGAGCGAGGACACAGGCGTTATCGACAGCCGTGACATGCTGATGGCCACCGCGTCGTATTTCAGGCTGGATGCTGCGCAAGCGCAGGCGATCTGGAGCGAAGTGGCCCAGGCCGTGGCGGGCTGGCGTGCATTGGCCCGGGGATTGGGCATGCGCGGTACCGACCTGCTGGATTTCGAGCCGGCGTTCGTCGAATCGACCACGCCCTGACGACATCGGCAGGACATACCGCTACGGCCGAGAATCATCTTGAACTGTTGTCGCCAACGCCGCGCATAGCGAGCGATAGCCGATGCGTTC
>NZ_DATCUY010000235.1:0-3647 GCF_036567245.1 Achromobacter sp.
GCATGGCCAGCACCGCGGGAAGCGCAAGGCGTTGGAGCAGGCTGGCGGCGTCGGCCGACTTCCAGTTGGCCAGGGGGCCCACCGCCATGAGCAGCAGCGCGGGCACCATCAGCGGCACGAAGACCGCATTGAAGTAGGGCGGTCCGACCGACAGCTTGCCCAGGCCGAGGGCGTCGATGAACAGGGGATAGAGCGTGCCCAGCAGCACGGTCGCGGCGGCGACCGCGAGCAGCACGTTGTTGACCAGCAATAGCGATTCGCGCGAAACGAACGCGAACTGGCCGCCGTGGCCTATCCGGGGGGCGCGCAAGGCATACAGGAACAGGGAGCTGCCGACGACGGTGGTAAGCAGCGCCAGGATGAACACGCCGCGCGCCGGATCCGTCGCGAACGCGTGCACCGACGTCAGCACGCCCGAGCGCACCAGGAAAGCGCCCAACAGGGCCAGCGCAAACGTCCCGATCGCCAGCAGTACGGTCCAGCTCTTGAAGCTGCCCCGCTTTTCGGTCACGGCCAGCGAGTGGATCAGCGCCGTGCCGGCCAGCCAGGGAATGAAGGAGGCGTTCTCCACCGGATCCCAGAACCACCAGCCGCCCCAGCCCAGTTCGTAGTAGGCCCACCAGCTGCCGACCGCGATGCCGAGCGTCAGGAACAGCCAGGCCGCCGTGGTCCAGGGACGCGACCAGCGGGCCCAGACCGCGTCGAGACTGCCGGACAGCAGCGCGGCGATGGCGAACGCGAACGCTACCGAGAATCCCACGTAGCCCATGTACAGCAGCGGCGGGTGGAAGATCAGGCCGATGTCCTGCAGCAGCGTGTTCAGGTCCAGCCCGTCGGCCGGCGCGGGGACAAGGCGCTCGAACGGATTCGAGGTCAGCAGCACGAACAGCAGGAAGCCTGCACTGATCAGCCCCAGCACGCCCAACACCCGCGCGACCATGGCGTCGGGCAGTCGCCGCGAAAACAGGCTGACCGCGCAGGCCCAGCCCGTCTGCATGAACATCCACAGCAGCAGCGAGCCTTCATGCCCGCCCCAGGTCGCCGCAAGGCGGTAGAACAAGGGCAATTGCGAATTCGAGTTGTGGGCCACGTAGGCCACCGAATAGTCCTTGGCCGCGAAAGACCAGGCCAGCGCCGCGAGGCTGAAGGCCACCAGCAGGAACTGGATCTGCGCCGCGGGCCGCGCAATGGCGATCCAGTCCGCGCGCTCCAGGGCCGCGCCGCGCAGGGCGATAAGGCCTTGCGCCAGCGCGACGAAGAGCGCCAGGATCAAGGCGAGATGAGCGAGTTCAGGGATCATCGCGCAAGGGTCTCCTGGGATGCGGCCTTCGGTGCGGCCTGATCGATCGCGTGCTGAGCCTCGGGCGGCATGTAGTTCTCGTCATGCTTGGCCAGCACTTCCTCGGCCCGGAACAGGCCGTCGCCGTCCAGCCGGCCCTGCGCCACGACGCCCTTGCCCTCGCTGAACAGGTCCGGCAGGATGCCCTCGTAAGCCACGGGCACGGTGTGGGCGGTGTCGGTCACGGCGAAGCGGACAGTCAGCGCGCCCGGCGTGCGCTGCACGCTGCCGGCCTCGACCATGCCGCCCACACGGAACGTGCGTCCCGCCGGAACCTCGTTGTTGCTGACCTGCGTGGGCGTGAAGAAGAAAACCAGATTGCTCTGGAAGGCGTTAAGCACCAAAGCGCTTGCCACCCCCAGAGAGGCCATGCCGCCCAGCGCCAGCCATAAGCGCCGTGTCCGCTTACTCACCTTCGGCCTCCCCGAATTCGGCTGCGGGGCGCGGGACCGCCAGAATCATGCGGCGACGGCGCGCGAGCAGCAGCTGCTCGCTGCCCAGCAAGAGCGCCGTCATCACCACCGATCCCCACACGTAGGCCGCATAACCACCCATGGCGAGGAATTCGCCCAGACTGGACCAGTGCATCATTCGCTACTCCATTGTTGGCGGATCCAGGCCGCGTGCCGTTCGCGTTCGAGCACGATGCAGCGCAGGCGCGCCAGCGCCGTCGCGATGCTGTACATCCACGCGGCCAGGGACATCAGCAGCATGCCGGCAAGCATGACGCCGGCCATGCTGGGCGCCGCGGTCAGGGAGACCGACGCGCCCTGGTGCAAGGTGCTCCACCATTGCACCGAGAAATAGATGACGGGAACGTTGACCACGCCGGCCAGCACCAGCACCGATCCTGCGCGGTCGGCGCGCTGGGGATCATCGATGGCGGCCTTCAACGCCATGTAGCCCGCATACAGGAACAGCAATATCAATTCCGAGGTCAGCCTGGCATCCCAGACCCACCAAGTCCCCCACATGGGCTTGCCCCACAGCGCCCCGGTCCACAGCGAGAGAAACGTGAATAGCGCGCCGGTCGGCGCCAGCGCGGCAATCATCATCGCCGACAGCCTGCTGTTGAAAACCAGGTGGATCAGCGCCCAGAACGCCATCGCCAGGTACACGATCATCGACATCCAGGAGACCGGGACATGGAGGAAGATGATGCGGTAGCCCTGGCCCTGCTGGGCGTCGGCAGGCGCGGCGAGAAAGCCGACGTAGAGGCCCGCTGCGGCAAGCAGGACCGCGGCGGCCGCGAACCAGGGAATCGCTCTTCCGGCCAATGGATAACAGGCCTTGGGCGAGGCATAGTGAAACCAGCGGATCATGGGCTCCTCATTCGAGTGAGATGCGTATCGCGGCGGCGGCGGCCAGCGGCGCGAAGAACAGGGATATGGCCAGCACGGCGCCCAGCAGCGACAGGTGCGCATTGGCGCCAAGACCGCTTTGGACCGCCTGCACCGCGCCCGCGCCGAATACGAGGATGGGAATGAAGAGGGGCAGGACCAACACGGCCAGCAGCGCGCCGCCGCCGCGCGCGGTCAAGGTAAGCGCGGCGCCGATGGCGCCGATCAGACCGAGCGCCGGTGTGCCGGCGGCCAGGCCCAGCGCCAGGATCAGAAGGGCGTTGCCGTCCAGTCCGAACTGCAGTCCCAAGACCGGCGCAAGCAGGGTGAGCGGCAGCCCGGAAATCAGCCAATGGGCGGCGACTTTGCCCAGCACGACCAGCGGCAGGGGCGTGGCGGACAGCGCCAGCTGTTCCAGCGAGCCGTCGCGATAATCCGCGTCGAACAGGCGGCCCAGCGACATCAGGCATGACAGCAAGGCTGTTACCCACAGCACGCCCGGCGCGATGCCGCGCAGCGTTTCCGGCTCGGGACCGACGGCCAGCGGGAACAGGCTGGCGGCAACCAGGAAGAAGGCCAGCGGGGTCAGGGCATCGCTGGTACGCCGTTGGGCGATGCGCAGGTCGCGCAGCGCAACGGCCGCAAGCATGCGCGGGATGGTGCGCATGCGCTAGGATCCCAGCCGGAGCTGCCGGTGCGCGCGCTTCAGCGCGATCTCCTGGTGGCTGCTGGCCACGACCGCGCCGCCGTCGCGCAGATGGCGGTCCATCGCAAGCGCCAACCAGGAGTGGGCCGTGGCGTCCAGGGCCGTCATGGGTTCGTCCAGGATCCAGAGCGGACGGAACTCGGCAAGCAGGCGGGCCAGGGCGGCGCGCCGCTTCTGGCCGGCCGACAGGGCTCGCACTGGCAGATGCTCCTTGCCCGCGAGGCCCGCCTCGCGCAACGCCGAGGCGATGTCGGCGGGGCGT
>NZ_DATCUY010000236.1:0-5081 GCF_036567245.1 Achromobacter sp.
GCGATGGCGCGGCCGATGCCGCGGCTGGCGCCGGTGACCAAGGCGGTCTTGCCGGTCAGGCTGTTGGGGGATTCAGGCTTGCTCATGCGGTTTCCGTTTCGGGTTGAGTCCATGCTTGCCGCGCTTCGAGTTGGCGGGCGGCGATCAGCAACGCGTTGCGGTCGACCTTGTTGGTGCCGGCCCAGGGCAGCTCATCCACGAAGCGGATGCGGCGAGGGTGCTGATAGGCCGGGCCATGCGCCAGCGCGTGACGCTTGAGCGCATCGGCGTGCAGTTGGCTGCCGTCGCGGCGCACGACGAAGGCGACCGGAATATGGCCGCGTTCCTCATCGGCCAGCGGCACCACGCAGCTCTGGCGCACGTCGGGATGGGATTCCAGCAGCTTTTCGACTTCGACGGGATAGATGTTCTCGCCGGAGCAGACGAACATGTCGTCGGCGCGGCCCACGAAGTAATAGAAGCCGTCGGCATCGCGCCGCAGCACGTCGCCGCTGTGGTACCAGCCGTCCTTGAGCACCTGGGCGCTTTTCTCCGGCAGATTGTGATAGCCGGCAAGCACGGCGGGGTTCTTCATCAGCAGCACGCCCTGATCCGGGCCGGCGCCGTCCGCGAGCCGCACCTGGGTCGGGTCCAGCGGGTAACCGAGAGCCAGCGCGGGTGTGGGCAGGCCGTCGGGATGCGGGCCAAACACGGCAGGGCCGGCCTCGGTGGTGCCGTAGCCATGGGTCACGCGCACGCCGGGCAAGGCGCGCTGGATGCGCTCCAGCAGTGCCACGGTCATGGGGGCGGAGCCCAGCATGACGCGCGTCAGCGCCGACAGGTCGCGGCCTTGCAATAGCGCCGGATCCTTGACCAGCCGGGCAAACATGGTCGGCACCGCGGTCAGGACCGAGATGCGGTAGCGCTCCAGCGCGTCGGCGTAGGCAGCCACTTCGAAAGAGGGCTGGATCACCAGCAGGCTGTTGCCGGCGAAGGCGCGCTTGGCCATGAACAGGCCATTCATATGGAACAGCGGCTGGGCCAGCAGATAGCGTTCCTGCGTGCCGGCGCGGGCGACGACGGCGCCCGAGGTGGCGGCCAGCGCCCAGAGCTGGCCGCGATGGGTCAGCGGCACGCCCTTGGGCTTGCCGGTGGATCCCGAGGTGTACAGCATCTGGGCGATGTCGTCGGCCTGCGGCGTGACGAAGCCGAAGTCCGTGGGCGCGATCTGCGCGGCAAAGCCTTGCGGGCCGGCATCGTCGAAGTCCAGCACCGGCACCTTGGCCTCGAAGGCGGCGCGGCGCGGGCCGTCCACCAGGGCGAGCGCGATGCCGGCATCGCGCAGCACGTAGTCGATGTTCTCTTGCGACTGCTTGATGTTGATGGGCACGGCCACGTAGCCTGCCCGCATGATGCCGAAGTACGCGATCAGGTATTCGGCCCGGTTAAGTGAGGCGATGGCGATGCGGCTGCCTGGCGGCAGGCCGCGCGCGGACAGCCACGTTGCCACGCCGCCGGCCAGCAGGCGGATCTGGGCATGGGTGTAATGCAGCGGGGCGTCGGGCAGGCGCAGGTCGATGATGGCAGGAAGGCCCGAGGACTGTTCGGGATCGGCCAAATGGCCCAAGTTGAGCAGGGAATGCGTCATGGATGTTTCCGAAAATATGCGGCTCAGCGCTTTTGCAGCTTGGGATTGAGTGCGTCGTTCAGGCCGTCGCCGACCAGGTTCAGCGACAGCACCGCAAGCATGATGGCCACGCCCGGCACGGCGCAGATGTACCAGGAGGAGCGGATCAGGCTGCGGCCTTCGCCGACCAGCCGACCCCAACTGGCGATGTTGGGATCGCCCAGGCCCAGGAAGGACACGACCGACTCGTAGAGGATGGCGCCTGCGACCACCAGCGAGGACATGACGATCACGGGCGGCAAGGCGTTGGGCAGGATTTCGGCGGCGACGATGCGCAGCGGGCTCATGCCCAGCGCGCGGCAGGCCTGCACGAACTCGCGTTCCTTGAAGGACAGGAACTCGGCCCGGGTCAGGCGCGCGATGGGCGGCCAGGACACCAGCCCCACGGCCAGCGTGATGTGCTCGATACGCGGTCCCAGGATGGACACCACCGTCAGCACGAACACCACGTTGGGGATGATCTGGAACAGTTCGGCCACGCGCATCAGGCCTTCGTCGATCCAGCCGCCGGCCCAGGCGGCCGCCGCGCCCACGCTTACGCCGATCAGCGTGGCGGTGGCCGCGGCCACCAGGCCGATCAGCAGGGTGGCGCGCGCGCCATGGGCAATCATGGCGGCGATGTCGCGGCCCATGGAATCGGTGCCCAACGGATGACGCCAGGACTCGAACGGCCAGATCTCGGGAGCGCCGACGATGCGCAGCGGGTCGGCGGGGTACAGCCAGCCGGCGCCCATCGCCAGGAAGGCCACCAGCGCCAGCAGCGCGGCGCCGGCTACGGCGCCCCGGTTGCGGGCAAAGCGGGCGGCAAAGGAGGTGCGGCGGTAGGAAGGGGGCGCTGGAAGGGGAGGTGCAAGAGTAGGGGATGCGGACATGTCAGGCAGCCTTGATGCGCGGGTCCAGCCGCGTGTAGATCAGGTCGACGGCGATATTGGCGATGATCACCACGAAGGAACTGAGCACCAGGATGCCCAGGACCACGGGATAGTTGCGGCTCATGACGCTGTCGAACAGCACGGCGCCGATGCCGGGCCAGCTGAACACCGCTTCGACCACGATGCTGCCGCCCAGCACCGCGCCCAGTTGCAGCCCCAACAGCGTGACGATGGGCAGGAAGGCATTGCGCAGCACGTGGCGCAACACGACGGCGCTGCGCGTCAGGCCCTTGGCATAGGCGGTGCGCACGAAGTCCATGCGGCTGACTTCCAGCATCGAGGCGCGCATGACGCGGGCATAGGCGGCTGAATAAAACAGGCCCAGTGCCAGCGCCGGCAGCGCCAGGTGATGCAGCACGTCCAGCGCCTGGCGCCAGGCGCCGCCGGCCAGCCCGATGGTGACCATGCCGCCCACCGGAAACCAGCCCAGCTTCACCGAGAACAGCACGATCAGCATGATGCCCAGCCAGAAGCTGGGCGCGGCAAAGCACAGCACCGCGAACACCGATACAGCGCTGTCCCACCAGGTGTTGACCTTGACGGCCGAGACGATGCCGGCCGCCATGCCCACCAGCACCGCAATGGCCAGGCTGGCGCCCATGAGCAGCAGCGTGGCTGGCAGGTGCGCCAGGATCACGTCCAGCACCGGCAGGTTGTGGCGGTAGGAGTAGCCCAGGTCGCCGCGCGCCACCGAGCCGATGTACTTCAGCAGTTGGACCGCGGGCGGCTGGTCCATGCCATAGGTCACGCGCAGGCGCTCGATGAGCGCCGGATCGGTGACCTGCTGCTCGGCCGTCATCACGTCCAGGAAGGTGCCAGGCACGGATTGGATGAGCGCGAAGTTCAGCACCACCACGCCCAGGAGCAGCGGGATGGCCTGGGCCAGCCGCCGCAAGATCAGTCGGATCGGCATGCGCGCGCCTCAGGCCTGCAGCCAGACATCGGCCAGGCTCTCGCCCTGGACGTTGGCGCCGGTGGTGAAGTTGCGCACGTTCTTGCCGGCCAGCGTGAACGACTGGATTTCCACCAAGGGCACGTGGGGCACGTCGGTCGATGCCAGGCGGGCGAACTGGTGCGCCAGCGCGCGGCGCGCGTCCGGGGCGGTTTCCTGGGTCAGCTTGGCGACCAGCGCGTCCATCTCGGGATTGGAGTAGCCGGTGGCGTTGCGGAAGGCGGCGCCCTTGACGATGCCGTCGGTGGTGTAGAACTGGGTCACGGTGGGCACCAGTTCCAGCGGGGCCGTGAAGTTGGAGACGGCGATGTCGTAGTCATAGTCGCCATAGATGCGCTTGAGCGCCGTGGCGCGGTCGACCGAATCCAGCTTGACCTCGATGCCCACGTCCTGCAGCGCCTGCTTCAGGTATTGGCCGAGCTTGGCGTTTTCCTCGAACCAGGCGGCGGCCACCAGGTTCACGGTGAAGCGCTTGCCGTCCTTGACCGGCAGGCCGGCGGCGTCCAGCAGCGCGGCAGCCTTCTTGGGATCGAAGGGATAGCGCGGTACGTCCTCGGTGTAGAACAATGGGTTGCTGCTGAAGACCGGGGCGATGGCGGGCTTGCCGCGGCCGTAGTAGATGGTGTCGACGATGAACTGGCGGTCGATGGCGTGCAGGATGGCCTGGCGCACCTCGCGGCGGTTGACGATATCGCGGCGCTGGTTGAATTCCGCGGTCACGGTCCAGGCCGAGTTCTGGTAGCCGCGCGTGTCCACCACCACCTTGCCGGTCTTGAGCAGGCGGTCGATGTCGCGCGCCGGCACCGGGTTGGAGTAGACCAGGCCCAGCTCGCCGGTCTCCAGCGCCGCGCCGCGGGTGGCGGGGTCGCCCCACCAGCGGATGATGAGGCGGTCCAGGTTGGGCTGACCGGCATTCCAGTAGCTGTCGTTGCGCAGGTATTCGACGTGGCTGCCGCGCACCCACTTGCCGTACTTCCAGGGACCGGTGCCGACCGGGGTGTTGTTCAGCGGGTTGGTGATGATGTCGCGGCCGTCGTACAGATGCTTGGGCAGCAGCAACTGGAACTGGCCGGCCAGCGTGGACTTCAGGAAGAACTCCGGCACGGGCGCGTCGAAGTTCAGCACCACGGTCAGCGGATCGGAGGCGGTGGCGCCAGTCAGCGACTTGAGCGCGATACCGGCGGAAATCGGCTTCCAGTGCTGCAGCACGTTGTAGACGACGTCGGCGGATGTGAAGGGCGCGCCGTCATGCCAGGTGACGCCTTCGCGCAACTTGATGGTGTAGCTGCGGAAGTCCGCGGCCGGCGTGACGGACAGGGCCAGTGCGGGCTGGAACTTCAGGTCGGCGTCCAGCTTGAGCAAGCGCTCCAGGATCTTGGTCGCGGTCTGGAAGGGGCTGGAGCCGCCGCCGCCGGGGACGAACAGGGCCTGAGGCTCCAGTCCGCCCCAGCTTGCGACCAGGGTGCCGCCCTTGCGGGCGGGGCCGGCGTCGGCGCCGGGCTGGGATGCGGCGGCCAGTAGCGCCTGGGGC
>NZ_DATCUY010000237.1:0-6952 GCF_036567245.1 Achromobacter sp.
GCCGTACTGGCTGGCGTTGCCCTGCCGGCGCTGGGCTGGAACCCGGTGCTCCTCTCCAGCGCCTCTGCGCCGGGCGCCGCGCGGCTGGAGCAGCAACTGGTCGAGCAGGTGCGTCCGGGCGAACCGGCCCAAGCGTCGCCGCGCGCAAGCGGTCCGCTCGCTTCGCTGCCAGGCGCCAACGGCTGGCTGAATTCGCTTCCGCTCAGCGCCGCCGATCTCGACGGCAAGATCGTGCTGGTCGACTTCTGGACCTACTCCTGCATCAACTGCTTGCGCACGCTCCCCTATCTGAAGACCTGGCACGACAAGTACAAGGATGCGGGGCTGGAAGTGATAGGCGTGCATGCACCCGAATTTGCTTTCGAGAAAAACGCCGCCAATGTGCGCCGCGCGGTCGAGGACCTGGGCATCCAGTACCCGGTGGCCCAGGACAACGGGTTCCGGATATGGCGCGCGTTCCGCAATCAGTCCTGGCCCGCCTTCTATCTGCTCGATGGCCAGGGGCGCGTGCGGTACACAGTCGCGGGCGAACACGATTACGCGCAGACGGAGCGCATGATCCAGCGTCTGCTTGCGGAAGCGGGCCGGACGCTGCCCGACACCGGCGTCGCCCTGCCCCCGGCTCGCGGCGTGGAAGCGCCGCCGCAGTGGTCCACGCTGCATTCGGGCGAGAGCTACCTCGGTTACGGCAAGGCCACGAGCTATGCGCCGGGCGGCACCCGGATCAGGCAGGACCGGGACACGGCCTATGTCCCCGCCGCCGAACTCGGCGCCAATCAGTGGACGCTGGCCGGACCGTGGCGGCTGGAGCCGGAGCGCGCAGTGGTCACCGGCAACAACGGCCGCATCATCCAGCGCTTTCGCGCGCGCGATCTGCATTTGGTGCTGGGCCCATCCGCCGACGGCCGGCCGGTGCGCTTTCGCGTCACGCTGGATGGCCGGCCGCCACTGGCCGACCATGGGACAGACGTCAACGAACAGGGGGAAGGCGTCATCGACCGGCAGAAGCTCTATCAGCTCATCCGGCAGCAGGCGCCGGACCGCGATCGCGTCTTCGAGATTGAATTCCTGGAGCCAGGCGCCGAGGCTTATGCCTTTACTTTCGGTTAAGCAGATCGGCGCTGTCGGAACGGCGGTCGTCGCCCCATTCGGCGGCATACAAGGGCAGGGCCGCCACTTTCGAAGTTGTGTCATTTCCTTTCAGTTTTAGGCGGAGAACAGAACAAAGATCCGCCATGTCCCAGCAACCACACAAACCGAAGTGAGCGGGCGCGAAAAATCCGATTCAGAGTCAGCAACCGAAGAAGTTGGAAATAATGCGAAATAAATTGCACCCGCCCCTCCGCTAAGGTCATTCCAGCCACGACTTGGAGGAGAGCGAGCATGAAGGCCATCGGTTCTGCTGCGATTCTGTCTGCGACTATCGGCTTTTCCCTGCCCGGCGCGACCCTGGCTCAGGTGTATGAGAACGGGAGTTCGACAGCGACTTTCAATGTGTCCCTGACCGTGCAGGCGAATTGCACGATCGCCGCCGATCCGCTGGTGTTTCCGTCCACCGGCCTCCTGAGCGCGCCGGTAAACCAGGAAACGACGCTCAGGGTCACCTGCACGAATACCACCCCCTACAACGTAGGCCTGGATGCCGGGACCGCCACGGGGTCGACGATTGCAAACCGTCAGCTCGCGGGCACGGCGCCTGGCAATACCGGCACCAATGTGGGCTACCAGCTCTATCAAAATGCCGGCCGCACGACGGTGTGGGGCAACACCCAAGGCACGGACACCGTGGGCGGCACCGGCACGGGTACGGCCCAGGCGTTGACCGTCTACGGCCGGGTTCCGCCGCAGGCCGCCCCCGCGCCGGATACCTATCAATCGACGGTCACGGCCACCGTCTACTTCTGACCCTGGATCGACATGACGACGCTTGGGATCGTTCGCCAGGCGGCGGGAGCCTGTCTCTTCGCCATGGCGCTGCAGGCGCATGCCGCCAGCCTGCAGATCTCGCCGGTGATCCTGAACATGGACGGCGCGGAGCGCGCCACCAGCATGACCTTGCGCAACGAAGGCGCCGAGCCCATCTATGGCCAGGTCCGCGTTTACGCCTGGCGCCAGACCACGACCGAGGATGTGCTGCAGGAGACATCGGCCCTGGTGGCCAGTCCGCCCATGATCCAGATCGCGCCGGGCGGCACGCAAGTCGTCCGCCTGTTGCAGCCCGAGGCCGCCAAGCGCCCCGGCGAGGCGTCGTACCGCCTAATCATCGACGAGATCGCGCCGCCCGACCCATTGCGCGCAACGGGCGTGCAGGTGCGGCTGCGCTATTCCGTGCCAGTGTTCGTGGGAGCTGCGCCGCAGAGTCCGGCACAGCGGCACCTGACCTGGTCCCTGGTGCGCGAGGGCCGCGATTGGGCCTTGCGCGTCGACAACAGCGGCGCGCACCGCGCGCAGCTCAGCGATGTGGCGCTCGTCTTCAACGGCAAGCGCCACAGCCTGCGGGACGGCTTGCTTGGCTACGTCCTGGGGGCCAGCGCACGCCAGTGGTCCCTGCCCTTCCAACCCTCGATGCAGGGGGCGATCACGGTCGATGCGCGGGTGAACAGCGTTCCCATCCAGGCCGACGTGCAAGCCGATACAGGGAAGTGACACATTGCGCGCGCACCGCACAGCTGACACTGATGCTTGCCGTCGCAGCCGTTCACTGCAGCGCGCGGACGCAGCCCGCCCCAGCGGCGGCCATGGGGCAGGCGGCCATCGACGTCTATCTGAACGTCAGCTTCGGCGGCCGGCCCAGCCATCAAATCGCGCGCTTCGAAGACCAGCATGGCCGCCTGTCGGCGCGCGGCGCGGACTTGCGGGGGATGGGGGTCGATACCCAGGCCCTGGGCATATCGGACGAGGCACGCGTTCCCCTGGAGCGGATTCCGGGCCTGAAGTACCGCTACGACGCGGCCGCGCAAGAAGTCGATCTTGACATGCCGGTCCGGTACCGCACTCCGAATCGCATCGATGCGCGAGGCCTGTCCCCTGTTGCCGCCGCGACTGCGGATCGGGGTCTGCTCATCAATTACGATCTTTATGCCCGGACCGACCGCGAGAATCCGCTGGCGCTCTGGAGCGAACAACGCTATTTCGACAAGCACGGGGTCTTCAGCAATACGGGCACGGCCTATCTGTATCGCGACCTGCGACGCTACGTCCGTTTCGACTCCAGCTGGACCCGCTCGGATCCGGCCACGCTGACGGCCACCCAGGTGGGCGACACCATTTCCGGATCGCTGGCCTGGTCGCGCTCGATACGCATGGGCGGCCTGCAATGGCGGCGCAATTTCTCATTGCGGCCCGACCTGGTCACATTTCCCATGCCGGACTTCGCCGGCAGCGCCGTGGTGCCGTCCGCCGTCGACGTCTACATCAACAACATCCGGCGCTATTCCGGCAATGTCCCCAGCGGCCCATTCGTGGTGGACAACGTTGCCGGCATCACGGGCTACGGGCAGGCCAATCTCATCACGCGCGACGCCCTGGGCAGGCCGGTCTCGCAGTCGGTTCCCATCTACATCGACACGCGGCTGCTGGCGCAAGGCATGTCCAGCTATTCGGTCGAAGCGGGCTTTCTGCGACGTGCCTACGGCTGGCGGTCATTCGACTACAAGGACGATCCAGCGTTCAGCGGAACATGGCAATACGGCGTCTCGAACGCCCTGACCGTGGAAGCCCATGGCGAAGCCAGCGCCGGGCTGTACAACGCGGGCGCCGGCATGCTGGCGAAACTGGGAATGGCGGGCGTCATCAATGCGTCCCTGGCCGGCAGCCTGGGCAGGAACACGGGCCTGCAGGCCGGCGTGGGCTACCAGTATGTGGACGAGCGCTATTCCATCGACATACAAAGCCTGCGCGCGATCTCGGATTATGCGGACCTGGCGGGCAATGACGGCATCCCTGTGCCCCGCGCCAGCGACAGGGCGACGCTGGCCGTGCCATTGGGCGGCGGGCAGACCGTATCGCTGAGCTATATCGGGCAACGCTATCCGGGCGTCGAGGCCGCCCATATCGCATCGGTGGCCTATAGCACCCGCCTCGGCAATCGCGCCACGCTGACCATGAGCGCCTATCAGGACTTCAATGACAGCGACAGCCGCGGCGCATTCCTCAGCCTGGGCATCACCCTGGGCGACATCTCGCTCAATGCCATGGCCGGCCGCCAGGACGGCGGCACCTACACCAACGCCAGCGCGATCCGCAGCCCCGACTATGGCGGTGGATTCGGCTGGGGCGTGCAGGCCGGCACCTACGAGGCGGGCCGGTATGAGCAAGGCTGGGGCCGCTATCTGGGACGCTACGGCGAGATCACGCTGGGCGCGCAGCGCTACGACGGACGCACCACGGGCGAACTCGACGTCAATGGCGCCCTGGTGTTCATGGATGGCGTGGCGCAGGCCTCCCGCCGCATCGACGACGGCTTCGCGCTGGTTTCCGCCGGCGAACCTGGCCT
This sequence comes from Achromobacter sp., assembly GCF_036567245.1. GTDB lineage: Bacteria > Pseudomonadota > Gammaproteobacteria > Burkholderiales > Burkholderiaceae_B > Achromobacter. The sequence continues at coordinate 4,496 of NZ_DATCUY010000237.1, forward strand.
GCCCATCCTGCATCAGAACCGGGTCATCGGCCATACGGGATCCGACGGACATATGGTGGTGCCGGACCTGAACAGCTATCAGACCAACACGCTGGAGCTCGACGGCCTGGACCTGCCGCCCAACGCGCAAGTGTCAGCCTATGCGCTCGACGTGGTGCCCCAGTCCCGATCCGGCGTGCTGGCGGAGTTCGGCATCACCCGGGAAGCCGCGGCCACGATCGATCTGGTGGACGGCGACGGCAAACCGCTGCCAGTGGGCGCGCAGGTCGTGCACAGGGAAAGCGGGTCTGAAAGCGTGGTGGGGTACGGCAGCCAGACGTTCGTGCGCAATCTGGGCAAGCTCAATCATCTGGACGTGCGGGGACAGGATCTGGCATGCACTGCGCAGTTCGCCTTCCAGACGCCAGCAGACGGCAGCCTGCCGCGCCTGGGGCCAGTGGCTTGCGTGGAGCCGCAGCCATGAAAAAGCTGATCGCCGCATTGTTGCTGGCGGCCCTGTGGCTGGGGGGAAACAGCGCGCAAGCGCAGACCTGCACCGTGTCCATGGCCCCCATCACATTTCCGAACCTCAATCCGGTACTCGGCTCGTCGGTGACGCAGGCCGGCACGCTGACAGTGACCTGCACTTGGGGCCTGCTCACAGGAGGCTATGCCCGGGTGTGCGTGAACCTGGGCATCGGCAGCGGATCGACTGTGCAAGACCCGCGGCAGATGGCCAATGGAGCCAACCGCCTGCAGTACCGGCTTGCGCCGAACACGTCCATGAGTCCGTTGTGGGGGTCAGCCACCAACGGATCGACGCCCGTCGTCGTCGACCTGACCCAGCCTCTGCTGGGAAGCCAGGCCACCGTCAACCAGCCGATCACCGGGCAGATCCTGCCAGGCCAATACACGGTGCCGACGGCCAACAACGCCACCACCGCCTACTCGGAAACCTTCCCCGGCGTGGCGACCTTCAACTACGGCTTCTCCATCCTGGTCCGGCCCGCGTGCGCGTCGCTGACGTCCCGTGGCAGCTACAACTTCACGGTGCGCGCCAACGTGACCAACAACTGCACCATCTCCGCCGCCCCGTTGAACTTCGGGTCCATGGCGGACTTTCGCTCTGCCCGCCTGGCCAATACGACGCTGGCGGTGCGCTGCACCAACAACGATGCCTACCGGATACGCTTGAACGGGGGCCAGAACGGCACCGTGAGCCAACGCTACCTGCGAGACGCCACAGGCACGCGGCTGGTAAGGTATGACCTGCACACGTCGGCGGACCGCACGGTTCCCTGGGGGGACGGCACCGCAGGCACCGCATTCGTCACGGGCACGGGGACCGGCAACATCCAGCAGGTGCAGGTCTATGGGAGGGTGCCCGCGCAGGCAGCGCCGCGCCCCGGGCAATACAGCGACGTGGTGACCGCCACCATCGAATTCTGATGGTCAGAACACCACCGTCCAGTGCTGCTCGCCCACCGCGCGCTGCGCGTGCCAGGGCGTCCCTCGGGAGCAGCGCACCGCCGGGCGAGCCGGCCCCGGGCTGACCGTGCAGAGGCTGGGGACCGTGAAGCGCACGAGCATCGGCGCAAGAGGCGCGGACTTTGCCTGGTGGGCCGCCAGGGCAACGCTGCCCGCCAGCAGGAGTCCCAACGCCGGGTAGACAAACTTGGAGGCCATAAAAAGCTCCAGACCAGAGTTGAGCCATATGCAGTAACGGCCGCAAGCGGCGTTTCTTAAGCGCGGCTCGACTCCACACCCCGTTTTTTTGGCCCAGATCGCACAGGAGATTCTCTAGTGGTTGGATCCGCAACGACAGCATCGATTCCATTCCCGCCCCGCAATCAAGCGGCACCCCATCGGCGGCGCCGACGCGAGAGGCCATGGTTGACCGCGCTGCTGCTGGCGGCGATGCTGTGTTGCCTGTCCCTTTCCTGGCAAGCCCGGTCCGCCGGGCTGCTGCCACCGCAAGCAACGGCGACGTCATCCTCCGCCCTTACGCCGGCCGCGCTCGCAGACCTGCTGGAAAATCCCGAGGCGCGCAAGGCGCTGGTGGACGAGTTGCGGACGCAGGCGGCCGGCGCGAAGCCCGCCACTCCCCGCTCCACGGGTACGGCTGCGGCGCCCGCGCAATCCGCCGAACCCGGCCTGCAGGAACGCATGGCCGACAACGTCCAGCGCTTTTTGACCGGCCTTGCGACCGATATGGGACAGGGCGTGGAAGACATGCGCGCGCTGGCCTCGGGCGACAGCCTGCGAATGGACAGCGACGCCGCGGGCCATGCCTTGAAGCCTCTCGCACTGGCCGCCGCCGCCACCATCCTCGCCTTCATCCTGCTGCGGATGATCGCCATGTACATCTACGGGCGCATCGACCGTTGGGTCGCCGAGCAGCGCCATCATCCCGAAACGCCTCCCAGGCGCGGCGCGCCGGCCTCCATGCGCGTGCTGTCCCGCCGCGCGGGCGCCATC
>NZ_DATCUY010000238.1:0-27780 GCF_036567245.1 Achromobacter sp.
TAGACCAGGCTGCGGGACCAGTCATGGCCCGCCGCCACGGCCGCGTCCTGCACGTGCCGGCCCGCGTGGCGATGCCGCGCGCCATCTGCTGCTGCATCCTGGAAGCCCTCGGCCGTGGACAGCACCGCATGCCACTGGAACCCGTCGCCTTTGCCCTGCAAGGCGTTCAGCATCTGGGCGGCGTAGCAATCGTCCGGCTTCCGGCCGCCCCAGTAGAGCGTCACCGTCTTCAACGCCCGGCTTTGCAGCGCGGCCATGAGGATGGGCGCTACGCCGGCATAGCCCGTGCCGGTGGCCAGCAGCACCAGGTGATCCATGTCTTGCGGCTCATCTGCGGGCCAGGTGCAGTCGCCTTGGGCTGGGTCCACGATCAGCGTGTCACCAGGCTGGAGCCCGGGCAGGACGCCGTCGGTGAAGGCCCCGCCAGGCATGCGGCGGATGTGGAACTCCAGCCGGGCTGGCCCCGCCGCGCCGGGCGCGTTCGCGATCGAAAAGTTGCGGCGGGCGCCGCCTTCCAGGACCATCCGGGCATGCTGGCCGGGCAGGTAGCCGTAGTCCTCCCCGTCCTGCAGTTCGACGATCAGTTGGGTGACGTCCGGGGCCAGAGGCAGGCGCGACACCACGCTGGCGCGGCGCGGCGGCAGGGGCTGCTCGGGGGCGCTCCAGTGCGGAAAGCGCAGCGTCAGGTCGCTGGCCGCGCGGCACTGGCACATCAGCAGTTCGTCGCTGGCGGTCTGGTAGCTGCCGTCCGTGGGCGGCGCCATGCGTTCGTAGCTGCCGTCCACGACCACGGCGCGGCACGAACCGCAGGCTCCGCGCTGACAGGAGAAGGGCACGGGTATGCCCTGGGCCAGCGCCGCTTCCAGGATCGAGGTCGTGCCGTCCGTGATGAAGGGGCCGGTTTCCAGGCTGATGGTGTGGCAGGGCGCAGGGGTGGTCATGGCTGGTTCCAGGAAAATTGCCCCATACGAGGCTCAGGCAGCCAATCTACCGATAGAATGGCTACATGACATAGAGCCATTTCTTTCAATATGAACAAGCCACTTTCCGTCAGGCCAGGCGCGAAGCGCCAGGAAGCCAGCCTGGACCTGCCGATGGATGCCGCTCGCCCCGGGGAATCCAAGCAGACCTGGGTGTACCGCGAGATCCGCGAACGCATATTGAAGGGCGCATTGCCCTCCGGCGCGCGCCTGCCGTCCACGCGCAGCCTGGCCGGACGCTGGCATATTGCGCGCTCCACGGTCGAGGCCGCCTACGACCAATTGCGCAGCGAAGGCTATACCGCGGGCACGGTCGGCTCGGGCACTTATGTGGCGGCGGTGATTCCGGACAACTTCTTCCGGGAGGGGCTGCCAGACGAGCGCGCCACTACGCCCAAGGCGCGAGGGCCGATGTCCGCATCGCAAGCGGACACCGCCCAGCCCGCGCCAGCCGCCAGTGCGCCGCCCCCTGTTCCGCACATGGCCGCGCTCTACGCGCCGCTTCAGCCCAATTCCCAGTTCTTCTCGCGCAGCGCCGACGCCGCGCTCTTTCCCATGGAACGCTGGCGCAAGGGCTTGATGGCCAGCGCGCGGCGCGTGACGCCCGCCCAACTGGCCAATGACGAGCCGCAAGGCTGGCGCCCGCTGCGCGAGCAGATCGCCCGCTACCTGGGCGCGGCCCGCGGCATCAGTTGCGATCCGGACCAGGTCATCGTGCTGGGCGGCATCCGGGACGGCCTGGACCTCTGCGGTCATCTGCTGCTGCAGCCGCAGGATAAGGTGCTGATCGAGGATCCCGGCTACCTGAATGCCGAGCCCATCTTCGGCCAGTACACCCGCCACATCGTGCCGCTGGCCATCGACGCCGAGGGCTTTCCGGTCGCGCGGGCCCGGCGCCAGCGCGGCGTGAAGCTGGTGCACGTCACGCCCGCCCACCAGGCACCCACTGGCGTCACCATGCCGGTCTCGCGCCGCCTGGAGCTGCTGGATTGGGCTGCGCAAGCCGGCTGCTGGATCGTCGAGGACGACTACGACAGCGAATTCAGCTACGACGGCGCGCCGCTGGCCGCCTTGAAAAGCCTGGACACGGCCGACCGCGTCATCCATTGCGGCAGCTTCAACAAGACCCTGTTCAACGCGCTGCGCATCGGCTACGCGGTGGTGCCCAAGGCCCTGGCGCCCGCTTTCGTGCAGGCGTGCCGCCGGGCGGGGCGCTCGCCCAGCATCATCGAGCAGATGACCCTGGCGGCGTTCCTGCAGGACGGCAGCTTCGCGCGCCATGTGCGCAAGGCGCGCGGGGTGTACGCGCGCCGGCGCGATGCTGCATTGCGTGCCTTGCGGCAGGCGGTAGGCAGCGACGAACTGCGCGTCAGCGGCGAGCACGCCGGCTTTCATCTGCTGTGGTGGCTGCCGCCGGGATGGGACTTGGAGCAGGCCGTGGCGGCGGCGCGGACGGCGGGCGTGGGCATGCAGCCGGTAGCGGACTTCTGCCGCAAGGTGGACCTGCCGCCGGGCGCGGTGGTGGGCTACAGCGCCGTGGAAGAAGAGGCCCTGCTGAAGCTGGGTACGCTGCTGCGGCAAGCGGCCCCGGTTCAGGGGCAGATGCGGGACCCGGCGCTGCTGCGCCGCCTGCTGCGGGTCAAAGACCGCATGGACGCAGCTTCGCACGAAGCCTGGCCCGTGGAACGACTGGCCGAGGTCAGCGGCGTTTCCAAGGCGCACTTCGCGCATTCCTTCAAGCGCGCCTTCGGCCTGCCGCCGCATCGCTACCTGCTGACACGGCGCATCGAGCAAAGCGTGGCCATGCTGCGAGACACGGAGCAGAGCGTCACGGAAATCGCCTACGCCACGGGCTGGGAAAGCCTGGGCACCTACAGCCGCATCTTCCGCGACATCACCGGCCTCAGTCCCAGCGCCATGCGCGTGCAGGCGCGGGCCGGGACTCAGCCGCTGGACCGCGTGCCGGCCTGCGTCGTGAAGGCGGCGCAGCGCCCCGATCTCAATATCGCTGTTTTGGAGAAGCGGCGGCGCGAGGCCGACGGTAAATTTCCGCCATCAACCAAGGAGGTCATATGAACCTAGGCATCAATGTGGCGGGCGTGTACGTGGACGATCAGGACGCGGCGCTGGCGTTCTACGTCGACAAGCTCGGCTTCCGCGTCCATACGGACGTGCGCAACGGACCGTACCGGTGGCTGACGGTGCAGCATCCGGATCAGCCCTCGTTTCAGCTCGGTCTGTTCGCGCCCGGACCACCCATCCATGACGAGGCCACCGCGCAAACGCTGCGCGCCATGGTCGCGAAGGGGGCCATGCCGCCCCTGGTCTTGCACGTGGCCGACTGCCGCGAAACCTACGCCCGTTTGCAGGCTCAAGGCGTTGAATTCACGCAGGAACCGATCGAACGCTACGGCAGCGTGGACGCGGGCTTTCGCGATCCCGCGGGCAATGGCTGGAAGATGATTCAGGCGCCACGGGGCTCGGCATGACATCCGGCCCCGGCGCGATGAAGCGTGATCAGTAAGTGATCCGCACCGAGACCGCGCTGCGCTCGGCCCTTGTGCGGGAGACGGCTTCGATGTTGTTGCCGTCCGGATCCAGCACGAACGCCGCGTAGTAGCCGGGATGGTAGGCAAGACGCTCGCCCGGCGGGCCGTTGTCCCGGCCGCCATGGGCCATCGCCGCCTGGTAGAAGGCATCCACCATGGCCTGGTCCTCCGCCTGGAACGCCAGGTGGATGCGGCCGGTCAGTTCACCCTGCACCTCCGCGCTGCCGGGCGCGGAGATGAACAGTTCGTCAGCCCAGAAATTCTTGTCGTCGGAGCCGCCGATCGGAATCTTCAATGCATTGAAGACGGCGGTATAGAACGCCTTGCTGGCGGGCAGGTCGCGCACGACCAGCCCGATGTGATCGATCAAGCGGCCCTTATGTCGTTCTTTCTGCGCCATGAATCGCTCCTGGCTATCGAGGTGGGGTAGGAATCAGGGTGTCAATCAGGGGTGTCAGACTACGCTTGCCGGGTTCCCGTTTCAAGCTGCCTTCCACTTGCCTCGCACGCGCGGCGATGCCCATTCAGTCCTTGCCGGCCATGGCCCGCATGGGTTGGCAGGTCAGTTCCTTTTCCTCCTCTCCGAATTCCGCCATGTCCTTGCGTGCCTTGGTGTAGGCGCGCAGATACTCGGCATCGAACACCAGCGACGACACGCCGGACTCGCGCGTGGCGGACTGCTGCCGCTTCTTCAAGATCTCCAGCAGCTCGGGCGTCAGCACCTGGCAATACTCCATGATGGCGTGGATCTGGGCCAGGGAGGTGGCGCGTTCCAGGTTCTGTTGCGCCGAGGCCGTTGCCGCGGACAGCGACAGGGCGGCGGCCGCGGCCCAGGAGGCTGGTTTGAGCAGGGGATAGGGCATTGCGGGGTACTTCCGTTCATATGGCGAGAGCCCGCATTTAACACGATCTTCGACGGGTTCACTTCGATGTCCAGGGAAACTTGGCTATCGGTCTACAATTCCCCCCGCTCCATCCGGGGGCTCAGGCTGTCCGTACGTGTAGTGTCGATAAGGGTCTACCCATGCGTCTGAACCAGTGCCAGAACTTCCACGACTTTCGCCGCATGGCCCGCCAGCGGCTGCCGGGCCCCATCTTCAACTACATCGACGGCGCCGCCGACGATGAAACCACCTATCGCCGCAACACAGCGGCCTTCGAATCCTGCGACCTGCTGCCTGACGTGCTGCGCGGCGTGTCCGACGTGGACATGTCGGTGACCGTCATGGGCCAGAAGCTGGCGCTGCCGGTCTATTGCTCGCCCACCGCCTTGCAGCGCCTGTTCCATCACGATGGCGAACGCGCCGTGGCCGCCGCCGCGGGCAGGTTCGGCACCATGTTCGGCGTGTCCTCGCTGGGCACTGTCAGCCTGGAAGAGGCCCGCAAGATCAGCGGCGGCCCCCAGGTCTACCAGTTCTACTTCCACAAGGACCGCGGCCTGAACCGCGAGATGATGGTCCGCGCCAAAGAGGCCGGCGTCCAGGTCATGATGCTGACCGTGGACAGTATTACCGGCGGCAACCGCGAGCGCGACAAGCGCACCGGCTTCGCCATCCCGTTCAGGCTCAATCTTGCCGGCATCGCGCAGTTCGCCATCAAGCCGGCCTGGGCGCTCAACTACCTGACGCATGAACGTTTCCGGCTGCCGCAGCTGGACACCCATGTCGACATGGGCGGCGGCGCCATGTCCATCAGCCGCTACTTCACCGACATGCTGGACCCGGCCATGACCTGGGACGACGTCGCCGCAATGGTGCAGGAATGGGGCGGGCAATTCTGCCTGAAGGGCGTGATGTCGGTGGAAGACGCCAGGCGCGCGGCCGACATCGGCTGCACCGGCATCGTGCTGTCCAACCACGGCGGCCGCCAGCTGGACGGCTCGCGCAGCGCCTTCGACCAGCTCGCAGAAATCGTCGACGCGGTCGGCGATCGCATCGACGTGATGATGGACGGCGGTGTGCAGCGCGGTACCCACGTGCTAAAGGCTCTGGCGCTGGGCGCCAAGGCGGTGGGGCTGGGCCGCTACTACCTGTTCCCGCTCGCGGCCGCCGGCCGGCCGGGAGTAGAGCGGGCGCTGGAACTGATGCGGGTCGAGATCGAACGCGCCATGAAGCTGATGGGATGCAGGACCGTCGCGGAATTGCAGCGGCGGCACTTGCGGTTCCGCTGATCGATAGCGCTGGGCGGATCGGGCCGGGAGGCCCGATCCGCGGGCTTGCGCATCAGAAGGCGATCTTCACGCCAAGCTTGCCGTTGAAGTTCTGCCCGTCGCCGCGCAGGCTGATCTCCGAGCCCACGCTGCCGTACACCGAGACATTGCGCTTGACGCCTACGTCCGCGCCCAGATTCAGCTGCACCGACATGCCCTTCATATCGGCCCGGAACGGCACATAGCCATTCTGCGACGAGAACTCCGTGGTCGGATTGGTCAGGAACTCATTGACCAGGCTGGCGCGCAGCCAGGTGGTCGCGATCCGCTTGCCGTCCGGTCCTGGATCCAGTTCCACCGTGCGCGCCAGGCGCACGCCCAGGCGGCCTCTCAGGCTGTCCACGTCGTTGAAACGGATCTTGGCGGCGCCGTCGTTGGCGTCATTGAGGTTGACGTTCTGGAAGACGAGTTGCGCCTGCGGTTCGATGACCCATTCCTCGTTCAGGCGGAACGGATAGCCGCTTTCCAGCGAGGTCGCGAAGCCGAAGCCGCGCGTGTCCAGGTTGTAGCCGGCGGGTGAGCGGCCGTTGTCGACGTCGTAGCGCGTGCCTTGGATCACGGCATCGACATACCAGCCTTCCTTGCCGATATGCGTCCAATAGCCGCCCAGCGTCACGCCATTCATGGCCGCCTGGCCGGCCGCGCGGCCGTCGAGGTGGTCGACGTCGGCCGTGGCGCGGCCGAAGGCGACGTAGGCGCCCGCGTGGTCCATGCTGCCGTTGGCATTGGCGCGGCGGTAGAGGTCCACGCCGGATTGCAGGCCATAGATCTTGTAGTCGTAGTCCGGGCCTCTGGAGCCCAGGATGCCCGAGTTGCTGCCATTGCGTTCGCCCGTGACGCCGATGACGCGGCCCCAGGCCAGGGAATTGCTGCCGGCCGGGGTGGAGGGCAGGGCGTAGCGGGCTTCGCCGATGCGCTCATGCAGCGAGTCCAGGAAGGTCGCGCCGTAGCGCAAGGCCAGCTCCGGCGTCGCCACGGCCGTGGAGACTTCGGGCCGGTAGTTGGGCGGCGCCGGCGGCGTGGGCGTGGGCGGGTTGGGCGGAATCGGCGGCACGGGCGGATTCGGCGGAACAGGCGGCTCGGGCTGTTTGCAAGCGGGATTGCTGGGAGCGGCGGCGCAGTCCACCGTCGAACGCAGGTACCAGTTCTGCAGCCCGCTGCCGTCCACGCTGGAACGTTGCAGCGTATAGGCGTAAGGGCCCGCGGCGACGTAGCCGCCGGCGTTGCCCAGCGTGAACGCACTGGCGGCGGTAGTGCCGCCATTCACGGCGTCTACCAGCAGGATGCCGTTGCCGGTGGTCAAGGCGCCCGCGCCGCCGGCGTTGGCGACGATCAGCGACGACGCGCCGGAAGCGGTCCCGCCATTGATCACCAGCCGGTCCGACGGCGAACCGTCGCCGCCGAGCAAGGTGTTCATGGCGATCCTGCCGCCCTGGCCGACGTAGTTCGGCGTCGTCAGCGTGGTGCCGGGCGCGGTGCCGGTGCCCATGTTGATGAGCCCGGCGTTGACCACGCCGGCGGTGGCCTGGCTGTGGCCGTCGAGATCGAGCGTGCCTGTCACCGTTACGTTCACGGCCGAGTTCGGGCTGAGCGTGGACGCGGCGCCGGCGCGCAACACGCCGTTATTGATGTTGGTGGGACCGCCATAGGTGTTTTGCGCAGTCAGGACCGTGGTGCCGGAACCGTCGTGGTTGACCGTGCCGGTGCCGGATATCAAGCCCGCGAACGTCACCGTGTCGGAGCGGTTGAAGGCCAGCGTCCCATTGTTCATCACGTCGCCCAGAATGGCGCCCGAGGTGCCGCCATTGCCCAATTGCAGCGTGCCTGCCGAAATCGTGGTCCCGCCCGTGTAGGTGTTGTTGGCCGTCAGAATGGTGGCGCCCGTGCCGATCTGGTTGACCACGCCACTGCCCGAAATCAAGCCCGCGAAGGTGACGCTATCGGAGCGATTGAAGGCCAGCGCGCCGTTGTTGCTCACATTGCCCACGATGGCGCCGCTGGTGCCGCCATTGCCCAATTGCAGGGTGCCGCCGGCTATCGTGGTGCCGCCCGTGTAGGTGTTGTTGGCGGTCAGTATGGTGGTGCCGCTATAGGTGCTGAGCTTGCCCGCGCCCGTGATGCCTGGAGCAAATACATAGCCGCTGGTGTTGGTGTGATTGAATACCAGCCCGCCGGTGGCGCCCAGCGTCAGATTGGGGCTGGGACCCGTCAATGTCAGCGTCCCGGGGGCCGCCGCGGCGGACAATGCGGCCGCGCCAATATTGATGACGCCCTGCGAGCCGGCCGCTACGCCTGCTCGCGCACTGGCCGCGCTGACCGCGGCGTTGTTCGAAATGGTCAAGGTGCCGGAGCCGGAATTGCCCACGGTGAGAACGCCGGAGTTGGTCCACGAGGAGCCGGCGCCATCGACCGTGACCGCGCCGGTCGAGCTCGCGCCGGCGCCTATGGTGCCGAGCGTGCTGGCGACCGCGCCGCCATTGGTGATGTTGACCCGGCCGTTGCCGGAAAAACCCACGGTGAGGTCGGCGCTGCTGTTCCAGTGCGTTCCCGTGCCGCTGACCGTCACCAGACCCACGCTGCTCGAGTCATAGCCGACGAAGGCCTGCCCATTGGTCACGACCGCGCTGTCGCTGATTTGCAGGGTGCCGTTGCCGGTCTGGCCCACGCGCATGAAACCGCTGCTGTTCAGCTGGGATCCCAGGCCGCTCACCGTCACGGTGCCGGTGCCGCCGGCCACCACGCCCACATAGGTATTGGTCGTGCTTCTTGCAACGCCGCCATTCGAAACACCTAGCGTGCCTGTGCCGGAATATCCGACGGACAGGCCCGTGCTGTTGGTCCACTGCGCCCCAGCGCCGCTCACGGTCACATGGCCGGTACTGCCGACCTGCCGGCCGACGAAGCCGGACCCGTTGGATACCACGCCGGTGGCGCCGATCTGCAGTGTGCCGGTGCCGGTGTTGCCGACCGTCAGGGAATTGGTGCCCAGGTTCCACGGCGAGGTCTGCGACCCGGGAACGGTGACTGTCGATCCGCCATCGATAGTCTGGGAATAAGAGGGGAAAGCGCCCAACGCGATCAAGATTGCGCTGGAAAGCTTGAATGACAAGCGGACGTCAATTGGTGACAAGGGCTGCATCTTCTCTACTCACTTAATCAAAAGAAATTCAGTGAAGTGATCGTCTGCGCGTAATGCCTGCCAATTGAAGTTGCCGCTGGGTAAAACCCGCGGCAAGGGCAGGCGTTTAGCATAAGTCTGTTTATTGTCGCGGCTGCAACAATAAATGGGGTCATATGCGAAGGGCGCAGCGATGTCCGGGCTTCCGCTTCTACAAACGGGAGCCTTGGATATGCGTGGGGGGGCCGGGCGATCAGGGAACCGAAGCGATTCCGATCAGAGGCTGAACAGGGACGGCGTTCAGGCCAAGGCGCGCGCGCGGGGCGGGGCAATGGCAGGTCGGACCGCAGAGGAGGGGGGACGTACAGGCAACGCGCATGGCAGATCGAACCGACAAAAAGAAAATGCCTAGCCTCAGTAGTTCTGTTCCATGGCAGAGCGGCTTGGACCTCCGGATTCAGCACATGGTCTGGAAATGCACGAACGAGGGTTTTGCAAAGGAGGTCGTATTCAGATTAGTGCCGGAAAATCCGGGCGCGATTGATGTAGATCAACGGCCATGCGCGATGCGCACTTAATCGGCTGTTCATGCGCAGGGCATCGTCGTGTTGCCGCAACCGATAGCAATAGTGTTGCGGACGCGGCGCTGTAAGTGGCTCGGCGTTCGGTACCGAGTCCGTTCAGGCTTGGGCGTTGCGCAGGAGGCAGGCTTGTGTGCACTGGCTCAGCAAGGGATCGCCGGCTTCCATCAATACCGGCTCGATAGGCTGGCGCACGCGCGGCAGCAGCCGCGCCAACAGCATTTCGCAATCGCGCCGTAGATAGCTTTGCTCACCTGTCAGCTTGCCGACGGCTCGCGCCAATGCCGAATCCCGGGCCAATACCAGCAGCGCCAGGCGGTCGCTGGCGGTGTCGCGCAGCAGCCAGACGCCAGTGGCAGCACGCAGCAGCGGGTCCAGCGTGTCGGCCAGCTTGCGCAGTTCGGACTCGTTCAACCCGTGCGCCTGATAGCGCGGCGCGGCGTCGCCGGCCTGGGTCTGGCGCTCCAGCTGGTCCGCTTCCAAGCGCCAGGCTCGCGCCTGGTCCAGGTCGCCGTGCCGCAGCGCCGCCGCCGTCAGTTGGCGCAGACAGGGCAGGCGATGCGGGCCGGGTTGGTTCGCGGCCTGCGTCCATAACGTTTCCGCTGCGGCTTCCAGGCGCTTGGCCTCGGTACGGTCCATGCGCGCCCTGTGCAGCTGCAGCGCGGCCAGTTGGCACAGCGTAGGCACGTGGCCGGGGTGTTCGCGCAGGTTCTGTTCCAGCAGGACGGCTGCGCTGTCCGCATCGCCTGTGAGCGTGTCGGCGTACCAGGCCATGGTGGCCCGTTCGTCGGCCGACAGCGCGCGCAAGCGTTGCTTGCGCATCAGATCATGATGGCCGGCGACGGCTTCGCCGCGTTGGTTCTGCAGCTCGAGGGCAGTCTGTCCGATGGCGTCGCGTTGCGATTCGTCCAGGGCCTGGGCCAGCGGCAGGCGCTGGTCGGCGAGCCATTCTTCAGCTGCGGTGGGTGAGGCGCGGCGCCAGGGCAGAGAGCTGGCGTTTGTTGGCGCTGCCTGCGGGGCTGGGGTTTGCGCCGCGTCTTGACGCGAAGGTCCCGTATCTTGCAGTTGCGGCGATGTCGTGGCGGGCAGCGGGTCCGCTGCATGCAGCGCGGCAAGACGGTCGGATAGCGAAGGGTGAGTGTCGTCGCCCGTGGTCGGACGGCACAGCGCTTGATGCAGCCAAGCCTGCGCCTCGGCTTCGTCTCGCGGCAAGGCCAGTTCGGTTTCTCCGGCCAGCCGCGCATGGGGAGAGGGCGGCTGAGCGTCGGCGGCTTGCACATACACGGCCGGCCAATACTCGCGTAGCGCCCGGCCCTGCAGGGACACCGCCATCAGCGCATTCGCGGCCGCAGCCGCGCCGCAGGCTCGCGCCGATTGCGCATCGGCTTCGTACTCGCATTCCCGCGCGAAATCCAGGCTGGCCGCCAGAAAGCGCGGCACATGCCAATTCATGAAGAGTCGCAGAGGGCTGGTAGACAGCCCCTTGCGCCGCTCCAGCTGCCGCGCCGCTTCCTGCCATTGCAGCCGCGCGAAATACACCCGGCTGGCGTAGCGTCCGTGGCTGCCGGCGATATGCGCGCACTCGTGCGCCAGGATCGCGCGGCAAGATTCGGCCGACAGCATCTCCAGCAGCGGCTGCCCCAGCCACAGCACGTTGCGCGTGCGGCCCAGCAGGCGCCGGTGCTGCCGGATGCTGGCGTTGAACTCGCTGTTCAGATAGACCGCGTCCAGCGCCGGCGCGCCCAGGCGCGCGCGCACCTGTTCGATCTCGCGGAACAGCGCCGGGGCGTCTTCGGGCCGCAGGCGGATGCCGTCCTCCGCGCCTGGCGGCCGCGCCGCGAATGGCAGCCGCAGCATCGCCCAGCCCGCGAAAGGCAGCGGCAGGGCGAGCGCTCCGGCCGCTACCCCCAGCATTCCTGGCAGCGCCGCATACAGCCACGCGGGCGCGGTGCATAGCGCCACGCCCGCACTCGCCAGTGCGGCATCGCCCAGCAACAGCCGGGCCGACAGCTTCAATCCAGACAGCCCGCGGCGCGCCATATGCTTACTGCGCGGCCGGCTTGGGCGGCAGGTCTTCGGCCGACACGCCGCCGCGGCCCAGATAGGCGCCGAACACCGTGCCTATGGTCTTGACCAGGCTGTGCGAGTTCATCACCTGGGCCTGGATGTCATCGATCTCCTCGTCGTCCGGCTGCAGGCGGCAGGCGTGCTGGGCCCATTCGATCGCGGCAAAGCGGTTCTTCTTCGCGCCGCGGCCATGCGTGTAGGCCAGCGCGATCTCGGCGCTGGCGCGGCCGGCGCGCCAATCGTCGTCCTCTTCCACCAGCGGACGCAGATAGGCGCGCACGCCTTCCTGCTGTTCCTGCCCGGTGCCATGGTCGCGCAACAGCACGCCGATGCGCAGGCGCGCCAGCGCCTCCGCGCGCGGTTCCTCGCGCGCGCCTTGCAGCAGCCCCAGCACCTTGTCCAGGTTCTCGCGGCGCGAGAAGTCCATCCCGCCGTCGAAGATATGGCGATGGGCCATGTTGTACATGGCCAGCGGCGAGCCATCGTCCACCGCGCGCTGCAACCACTGGTCGCGGACCTCATCGTCCAGATAGCTCTCGGGCGTGTTGTCGCGGAAGCCCCGGTGGATGTCGTACATGCTGCTGGCCGCGTCAGGCACGCGCCGGTCCGCCAATTGACGCGTCAGGAAATAGCCCTGCTCATGGTCGCCGCCGTCCCACAGCATTGCGGCCGCTGCCAGCACGTTGAAATCGTCGTCCAACTGGTCTGCCGCCAGCACCGCCGCGCGGTCCAGCAGCTGCTGCGCGCGCGCCGGATCCTGCGCAAAGCCCCAGCGGCCGAACTGATGCGCCACCGCTGCCAGCACCTGGGGCGTAGCCACGTTGTCCCAGCGGCACATGCGTTCCAGCACGCTCTTGAATGCGCCGTCGTCGTCCGGCTGGTGATGGATGATGCTTACGTGCGCGAAGCTGCGGAACGGTCCGTCCACCTGCGCGAAATATTCGTTCGGCGCGAACGCCGCCGCGCTCTGTCCATGCAGTTCGCGGGCGCGCGCCTGGTCTTCCAGCGAGTAGCTGGCGAATTGCGCGTAATAGCCCAGCGCCATGCCGCGCTCCGTTGGCCGCAGCTCGCGCGCCAGGAACGAATCGAAAATGCCGCGGTACTCTTCCACGGCTTGCGTATCGTCCGGCTCCGGATAACTGTCCAGTGCGTCATGGATCCCGATCCAGCGGATTGCATTGCGCTGCGGCTCCGTCAGCGCCGCGCACAGCGGGCCGCCGGCCATGCCGTCGATATCCTCGTAGCTGCCGCCCCAGCGCGGTTGCAGGTATTGCGCGTAGGCGGTCAGCGCGCCCAGATGGCCGGGCCGCAAGTCCAGGGCGCGCAGCAGCCAATAATCCTTGGCCTGGTCCATCTCGTGCTCGGCGCGCGGCGCCAGCCATGCCGGCAAGGCCTGCGGCGCCTGCTGCAGACGCGGCACGGCCACCGATGCCAGATGCGCCAGGGCGGCGTCCATCCGGCCGGGTTCCTCGATGTCTTCGTGCAGGATGATCTCGGGGGGATTGCCCAGGAACAGCTGCCGCAGCCAATAGGGTTCCTTGAAGTGCGCCGCCAGCTGCATCATCGTCACGCACGCCGCAATCGGACGGGGCGATAGCGCCATCGCCTGAAGCAGGGCTGCGGCAGAGCTTTCGCAAGCCAGCGCCGCGCCCAGCCAGCGGTCCTCAGTCACGCCGTCGGCCCAGCCATAGCCGCGTATATCCGCAGCGCGGCCGAAGCAGAAATTCCCCATCACCAACCGCGCGTGATAGGAGTCCGGGCAGGCGGCGATCCAGGCTTGCAGAAAATCCGAGGCGTCCTGGAAGGACACGGTGGAATAGTCGAACAGCGTGCCGGAATTGGCCGCTTCAAAATAGGGCGCGCCGGGGTCTTCCGTGTCGGCCCAATCTTGCTGTTCCAGGTCGGCGTAATAGGCGTCGAGCTGCGCGTACGCGCGGGATTGAACCAGGGCGCGGACGTCGCGGCGGATGGCGGTGAGGGATTGCAAGAGGGCACCTGAGGGGGAGGGACGGGGATCTGCCCGCGGGCGGGGCGGGGCAATGATGCCCTAGTTGGAAGTCAGGCCAAAGAATAAAAGCGACAAAAAAGAAATAAATATATCTGAATGTATTTTTGCCTGAGTTCCTGCTGCATTATTGCCCTCGGCCCGCAGGAGCATGGCCCGGTCCGATGATCCCGGCCATGCCCTATGTCCCTCGTGCTCAGTGCCGTTGCACGGGGACCGGCGCTCAATGAGGCTTGATAGCGACTTTCAGCACGCCATCGCGCTGGTTGGCGAACAGCTCGTATGCCGCGACGATGTCATCCAGCTTGTACTGGTGGGTGACGAGCAGGCCCAGATCCACACGGCCCGAGGCGATCACATTCATCAGGCGGCGCATGCGTTCCTTGCCGCCCGGGCACAGGGCGGTGTTGATCTGGTGGTCGCCCAGGCCCGCGGCAAACGCGTCCATGGGGATACGCAGGTCGGAGGAATACACCCCCAGGCTGGACAGCGTGCCGCCCGGTTTGAGTATGCGCAGGGCCGATTCAAACGTGCCCTGGGTGCCCAGCGCCTCGATCGACGAATCCACGCCGCGCCCGCCCGTGAGCTTCAATACCTCGGCCACGACGTCGCAATTCTTGAAGTTCAGCGTCACGTCCGCGCCCATCTTGCGGGCGATGTCCAGGCGGTGGTCGTTGCCATCGATGGCAATGATGGTCGTGGCGCCGCGCAGCTTGGCTCCGGCTGTCGCGCACAGCCCGATAGGACCCTGCGCGAACACGGCCACCGTGTCGCCGATCTTGATATTGGCGTTTTCGGCGCCCTTGAATCCGGTGGACATGATGTCCGGGCACATCAGCACCTGTTCGTCCGTCAGCCCGTCCGGAATGGGCGCCAGGTTGGCCTGCGCGTCCGGCACCAGCACGTACTCGGCCTGCGTGCCGTCGATCAGATTGCCGAAGCGCCAGCCCGCCGTGGCCTTGTAGCCGTGGCAGCCGCAACGCCCGCTGGGAATCAGATACGCGCCGTCCTGGCTCGGGAACCCATCCTGGCTGGGATACGAAGTGAAGCTCGGGCAGATCGCGCCGGCGATCACGCGCTGGCCTTCCTGATACCCGATCACGGCGCTGCCCAGTTTCTCGATCACGCCCACCGGTTCGTGGCCCACGGTGAGGCCCTGGGCGACGGGATACTCGCCTTTCAGGATATGCACGTCGGTGCCGCAGATGGTGGTGGTGGTGATGCGGATCAGCGCGTCGTTGGGGCCTACGTCCGGGATCGGCTTATCGGTCAATTCGATGCGGCCAGGCGCAACGAAGATTGCAGCTTTCATGAGGGCGGGCATCAGAGTCTCCTTTAGGGCTACGGGGGGAAGTGCGACAAACGCTACTTCAGGCTAAACCGGAGTATTTCGCAGGCCAAGCGCTTCGGCGCGGCGGGTTGCGCTGAATCAATACGGTGCATGGCCGCCTTCCTGTCTGGCGCCGCGCCGGGCATCGCATGGCGGGCGTGGGGCAACCGGGTCCGCAGGTATTATTGCGAAGTCTTTATGGATAGACCGCACAAGGTTCTTCAATGAAACATAGCATCCCGCTTTTGCTTTTGTCCTCCGTGCTCTTGACGGCATGCGGTCCCGACAAGATCATTGCCGACCTGCCTTCACCCAGCGGGAAATACCACGTAGAAGTGCGTCAGTGCCCGCAACGCGGGTCATTGACCTGGGGCGAGCAGACGCAAGTTTCCGTGCTTGAAGCCGGCGTCTCGGAGAAATGCAATGCCTTCATATCGGCGCTGACGCAGTTCCAATCCAATTCGCTGGACGATCAGTTGCGGCTCGAATGGGTTTCCGACACGGAACTCAGGGCGTGGCATCCGGCATTCGCGGCCAGTAGCGCGCCCATGAGCGCAAGCCAGATGCCGAACAATCCTGTGAAAATCACTTTCTCCGCCGGTAAGTGATCCCGGAGCTTCTGCTCAAGCATTGCCAGCCCTCGTCCCTGCTCTGACCGGCGTCCTGTGGACGTGAGAATTTGTTGCGCCGACCCCATGATTGTTACCGTGTGAATCATGGCGTCCCAGGGGGAAAGAATAAAACCCTGGAGGACAGAGCTAACAGCGACCCCTTTTTTGATCCCGCGCGGCACCGTTTGTGATTGAATACGCTCCGTTTGCGTGCGCATGGTCTGCATGCCGCATGATCCATTCTCCACGGAGCCTTATCCAGTATGCGTTTCAGAGTCATGACCATGGGGCTGCTGATGGCCTGCGCCGGCGCCGCGCAAGCCGCTACGGTGCAGGAAGTCTTCAATGGAAAAATGCTGGGCAAGAACCAACGCTATTTCGAATCCGTGGCGGGCGTGCCGCAAGAATCCTACGGCGATGATCATGTATTCGAAGTCCAGAGCTGCCTGATCACCGCGACGATCAAGTCGGGCAAGGTATCGGCAATGAGCATGGAGCCCACCGAAAGCTGCCAGCCTGACCTCAGCAGCTTCATCGGCGAATACGCGCCCAAGCCCGGACAGAAACTCACCCTCGCCGCCTTCGGCTCGGACCTGGCTTATACGGCCGATTGCCTGACGGACTGTGGCAACGCCGCCGACCCCTGGGTTTACGCAAGCTGGACCGCGCCTCGCGCGGCCGGCGGCGTGGAAGTCATGCTGGGCTTCGTGCAGGCCGGCGGCGACGCGCTGGACGCGGCCGATAAATGGACCACGCACATGGAAAAGGCGGAAGGCAAGGATTACCTGCTCAACAACAAATTCAATTGCGACGCCCGCTACAACAAGGTGGCCGAGGCCGCTTTCAAGAACGTGACCACGACCAGCGTAAAGATCGGGTTTGATCTGCCGAAGGAACCTTGTCGCTAGGTTGCGCAGCGAACTGCTGTTTTTGTAATCCACGGCCATGCCAGGCCGATTCCAGGGGAAAACAATAATGAAGAAGCTAGTCTTGACGGTTCTTGTGACGCAACTGCTTGCCGGGTGCGCGGGCTCCCCGATAGGCAATATGATCAACAATGAACGCCAGGAAACCCGGGCCGACATGATGCAATCGTGGGTCGGGGAGAGCGAAGAAAAGCTGGTTTCCAAATGGGGGCCGCCCACCAACAGCTATACCTTGTCCAGCGGCGGCAAGATTATTTCGTACGAATACGTCCGTGGCATCATCAACAACACCATCTACCGATGCACGGAGAAATTCAGGATTGACGATGGCAGTGTCACCAAGTGGGGCCTGAGCTCAGGCTGCGACACTAGGATCAACGGCGGGGACCTGATATCGAAGGATATCCCCATCCCGCAGCCGACCTTGTGATGACGGGCGCGGCCTCTGGCCGCGCCGCCGGCGCCGCATTGGGTTGGAATTGAACATGAATATCGAGAACATCAGAGGCCGGCTGGCTTTCCTTCAGGAAGCCGAAAAACTCAAAAGCGTGCTGCGCAGCGGATTCACGTCCACCGGCCGTCCCGAAAGCACGGCCGAGCACAGCTGGCGCCTGTGCCTGATGGCCATGGCCTTCGAAGAAGAGCTGGCCGGCCTGGACATGCTCAAGGTCCTGAAGCTGTGCGTGCTGCACGATCTGGGCGAGGCCATCCATGGCGACGTTCCCGCCATCGTGAAGCATCAGCATCCGGACAAGAGCGAACAGGAAAAAGCCGACCTGCTGCACCTGACCCGCTCCCTGGACGAGAAGCAGCGCGCGGGCATCCTCGCGCTCTGGCAGGAATATGAGGACGCCGCCACGCCGGAAGCCAAAGCCGTGAAGGCCCTGGACAAGCTGGAAACCATCCTGCAGCACACGCAGGGCTTGAATCCGCCGGATTTTGATTATGGGTTCAATCTGACCTACGGCCAGAAGCACACCGACGCGGACCCCTTGTTTGCCTTGGTGCGCAGTATTCTGGACGAGAAAACGCGCGGGCGCATGAATCCGGAAGCCTGATAAGTTGGCGACCCGGCGGCCAGCTAAGCTGCGGTCGCGCGTGAAGCCGCAGGCCGTTCATGCGTGCCAAACCAAACCCCCGACAGCACCAGCACGAATGCCCCCGTCAGGCGCCAGGTCAGCGGATACGAGGCGCTCAGCAGTTCGATCAACACCGCCGTGATCGGCGCCAGCGCCTGAAACGACATCACCCGGCTCGCTTCCAATCGGGTCAGCGCCCACAGCAGGCAGAAATAGCCCACCGCGCTGGAAAGCCCGATGAACACCACATTCGCCCATTGAAAGCCCGACAGACTGGGCAAGAGCGGCGCGCCTCGCATCAGGCAGACGCCCGCCAGGAACAAAACAGAGACGAACATCGCCGCCACGCTGATGTACATGGCTGGATAACGCTGCAGGTAGGGGCGGTACAAAAGACTGCAAGCCGCGCCGATGAACGTCGCGCCCAGCAAGGCGGCCCAAGCCCAACCATCGGCGGCGCCGCCAACCGCGGCGGCGGAGGGCTGCAGCAACAGCGCAATCCCCGAGACCGCCACACCCGCGCCTATCAACCGGGTCCAACTGAACCGTTCGCGTCCCGTGGCAATCGCGAGGCACAGAGTCACCAGCGGCAGAGTGGAAAACACCAGCGCGCAAGTGGCGGCCGGCAGCCGGGCCAGCGCATAGTTCAATAGCAGTATGAGCATTGCGAATTGCAGAATGCCCAGGCCCGCCACGGCACAGAGATCCTTGGCCGTAAACCGCAGCGACCATCGCCGCAGCATGGGCACGGCAAGCAGAACCACCCCTATGGCATAGCGCAGGAATGCCAGTGTCTCTGGTGACACGTCCGCCGACACCGCGCGCGTGGAAACCATGGCGGCCCCCACCAAGGCGCCCGTGACGGCGGCAGCAAATACTGCCTGAGTGCGTTCACTCATCGAAGCCGCGCCTGTCCGCAAGTACGGATTTCATCTGGCCGCAGGGATACATCACGTTCCTTACAGATCCCGCGCCCAATACTGCCCCACCAGATCCTTGCCGAAGCTGTGGTGCTTTTCTTCCTCGACCAGCTCGAAGCCAGCCTTCTCGTAGATCCGGCGCGCATCCGTCAGCACGCTATTGGTCCACAGCACCATGCGCTTGTAGCCCGCCTGCCGCGCAAACCGCAGGCACTCGTCCACCAACCGATGGCCCATGCCCAGCCCGCGCGCGGAGCCGTCCACGTACAACAGGCGCAGCTTCGCCGTCGTCTCGTCCTGCCGTACCACGAAGACCGAACCCACCATCTTCCCGTCCTTCTCCGCGATCCAGCAGCGCTCGCTATTGCGGTCGAACTCCCGGATGAACTTCGCCACGATCTCGGCCACCAGCGCCTCGTACTCCGAGTTCCAGCCGAACTCCTGCGCATAGACCATGGCCTGATTCGCCACCACCAGCCCCATGTCGCCGGGCCGCGGATCGCGCAGCACATAGGGCAGGGGGGCTTTATCGCCGAGCAGGTTCTGGATTTCGTTCATGGCATGGACCAGTTGCGCTTGCGCCGGCTCCGATAGCTGTTTGAGGATGGCGATGATCTCGTTGCGGGAAGCCTCGTTGAGCGGCGCAAACGACGCCCGGCCCGCGTCCGTCAGCTCCAGCACGCTCACGCGGGCGTCTGCCGCCGAGCGCGTCTTGGCAATCAAACCCTTCTTCTCGAACCCCGAGATCACCCGGCTGACATACCCCGCGTCCAGGTTCAGCTCCCGGCACAGGTCCGAGGTGCTGAGTGAGGGGCGGTGGGCCAGTTCGTAAAGAATGCGGACTTCGGTTAGCGAGAACTCGCTGGCCAGCAGATGTTCGTGCAGGACACCGATCTGGCGGGTGTAGAAGCGGTTGAAGTACCGGACCGCTTCGGCGCGGTCGTAGAGCGATTGCTCGGTCATGGGGAAAATCCAAATACTTGCCTGAAGCATATTATTATTTGCTTTAGGCAAGTATTGGAAGATCTTTTTCTGATCCGCGGCGAACGGTCCGATAGGCCGGCGCTATCTGGCGCGCGGCTAGGCGCCTGCCTGGATCATCGCTGCCGGAACTGCTTCCGATAGGCGGCAGGCGACACCGAGAACGCCGCCGTGAAATGCTGGCGCAGCGACACCGTCGAACCGAAACCCGTGGCCTCGGCCACCCGGTCGACCGACAGCCCGCCCGTTTCCAGCAGCCGCTGCGCCGCGGCCAGCCTGTGGTTCAGCACCCATTGCGTCACCGTCGTGCCCGTCTTCAGCTTGAAGCGGCGCGTGAAATTGCGGCGGCTGAGCCCGGCCTTGTCGGCAAGGCAGTCCAGCCCCAGCGGCTCCTGCAAATGCTCGATGGCCCATTCCATCGCGACGCTTATGGGGTCGCCGCCGTCCTCCCGTGTGAGCGGCCGTTCGATGTACTGCGCCTGCCCGCCATCGCGATGCGGCGCCATCACCATGCGGCGGGCCACCCGGTTCGCCAGCTCCGCGCCATGGTCGCAGCGCAGCAGGTGCAGGCAGCAATCGATGGCAGCCGCAGTGCCGGCCGAGGTCAGGATGTCGCCGTCGTCCACATACAAGGCCTTGCGGTCGAGCCGTATCCGCGGGTACTTGCGGGCGAAGTCGTCGCTCCAGACCCAGTGCGTCGAAGCCGGGCGGCCGTCGAGCAGACCGGCCTCGGCCAGCACAAAGGCGCCCAGGCACAGGCCGATGACCCGCGCGCCGCGCGCATGTGCAGCGCGCAAGGCTTGCAACATCGTCTCGGGCGGGCGCTCGTCCGGATCGCGCCAGGCTGGCACGATCACCGTGTCGGCCTCGGCCAGGGCCGAATAATCGTGCGGCACATGGATATCGAACCCCGACATCGTCGCGACCGGCCCGATCTCTTCGCCGCAGACCAGCAGGCGGTAGCGCGGCACGCCCAGCCGGGCCAGGTCGTCGCCGAACACCATGCAGGGCACGGACAAGTGGAAGGAACTGATGCCCGCGAAGGCGACGACGGCGATGGTGTGCATGGCGCTTGAGGCGAAAATGCGGATTTGGCCCGATCCTATCATTTATTTGTATTCGGGCCACTTTCCGGTTCCAGGCCGATGGCGGATCCTGGATGCTGTTCGCCCGCATGCGTGAACACCAAACGAAACGCCTACAGATCAAGGACCTACGATGAACCACCCGACCATCCGCGCCATCGCCGGCGCCACCGCCCCGCAGTCCATCGACCCGGCCAGCACCGCCTTGCTGGTGATCGACTTCCAGAACGAATACTTCAGCGGCCGGCTGCCCATTCCCGAAGGCCCTGCGGCACTGCGCAACGCCGCCCAGCTCGTCGCCCACGCCGATCGGCATGGCATCCCGGTCTTCCACATCCAGCACGCCACCCCGGCCGGTAGCCCCGTCTTCGCCGACGGTAGTGCCGGCATTGAATTCCATCCCGATCTGAGCCCCGCGCCGGGCCATACGGTGCTGCGCAAGTCCACCGTCAGCGTGTTTCCCAGCACCGACATCGACCAGCGCTTGAAGGCGGCTGGCGTGCGCACGCTGCTGATCACCGGCCTGATGACCCACGCCTGCGTGGCCGGCGCGGCGCGGGACGCGGTGCCGCTGGGCTACCAGGTGATCGTGGCGGCTGATGCCTGCGCCACGCGCGACCTGGATACTGGCGCGGGTGAACAGTCGGCGTTGCCGCATGCGATGCTGCATCGCGCGGCGCTGGCGAGCATCGATGACACCTTCGGGGACATCATGACGACGAAGCAGGTGCTGGAACTGCCGCTGGCTTGATAACGGGAAGGGGCTGGCGTGATCCGGCCTGATGTGCGCTCGCGAGCGTTTTGCTTTTGAGCGCACCTACGGTCGCGTGGCGTTGGTCTGCTCCATCTCTGCTGAAATTGCAGGCCGGTTCCGCTTTTAATCAGCGCCGCCTGCGCACCCCGGTCCCGGCCGCTTTGGCCACGCGCTCCAACGCCGCATCCACCTCATCGGAACTCATGATCCGGGTGAATTCGAAGTGCATGCCATCCAGACGGCCCCTATAAAAACCGCCCCAATAAGCGCCGAACTCCTGAGCCACCGGAACCAGCCGATAGACACAGCCGATCTCGTCCGGTGTCGCCGGGAAGGCATTCAACTTGTTCGCGCTGTAATTGATATCGAACGCGGTCGCCCAGCAATGGTTGCTCAGCTCATGCGTGCTGCCGCGCTTGTAGCGCCGGCTGAAAGTGCCTTCGAAGGATTTCACATCTGGCAGCAGGCCGGCTTTTTCCCAGGCGCTCCATAAGGCCGTCAGCTGATATGTCAGCGCCTTGTGAAACGGCACCTTGGGCTGTCCGCCCGCAATGCCGTTCAGCTGCGGTAGGGCCACCGACCGCACATGCTCCGCCTCCCATCCGTTGGTAATGATCAGGCGCTCGGGATTATCCGGTTCGCCCGCCGGCTTGGCCTCGATGCGCCCGAATACCTGGTGCATCTGTTCCTGGCTGAGCGGGCTTTTGGTTTGCGCGGCGATGTCGGGATAGGAATAGCCCCAAAGCTTGGCGGCCAGGCGAGCATCGAAATCGTCCGTGATGTCGAAAGCCAGGCCACAACCCAAGGTCATGTTTCCCAGTATCCCGTCGACGGTAAGGATTCTTGCGTTTGCCTTCTTATTGAACGCGGTTTGGAAACTGCGGGTTCCCTTTTCGCTTTCCCCATCGAACTGCTTTTCCCCATGCGCGAAGTTGTGGTCCTTCAGGAACTGATTCCAGCGCTCGACCAGCAGTCCTGAATCACCCGGGTTGAATCTAGGCATGATTGTCTCCAGTGTTTTTGGTGCGTCGTCTATGCGCAGGGGCGGAGTGTCATTGCGTTGCAGGGGCGTTCAACAACCAACCGAAGACTGGATCAGCTTGCGTCAAGGGCGCCGCAGTATCGCCTGAAGACGGGGCAGCTGCCGGCGTAGAAGGGGCGACCGGAGCCCCCGTCTTTACACACGACTCGATATCCAGGAGGACCAGCTTTACCTCCTTGGCGAGTAGTTCAGCCGCCTGATAATTTTGAATGGCGACGCCTGCGACCTTCTTGCCTGAACCCTGTAGCGGTGTGCTCTGCATCTTGTAGTAACTGTTGTACGCCGCCAGTACCGCCGCAGCATCGATGGGGGCCGGCGTCAGCGTATTGAGATTCTGGCGCAGCTGCGATTGAATCTCCATCGACGCAAAATTCATGGACCGTACCAGCATGGGCAGCTTGTTGAGCGCGTCGACCAACGACGGTGGGGCGCTGTTCTGCAAGACGTACGTCACCGTGACCACACAGCCCGCCTTCTTCGCCGCCGCATCGAAAAAGCCGCGCTGAGCCTCCAAGTGATACCGCGCGCCTAATTGACTTGCACCCGCGGCAATGCCGGCGCCAGCGGCCGTGGTGGCCACATTTCCAATCAAGCCGCCCGTGACGCCGATGACCACGCCAGCTAGCGTCCAATCGCTTTGTTCATATAGTCCAAGTTGCGCCTGATCCGCGCGGGCTTGGTATTTCTTCCGTTCTTCTATAAGGCGTCTGCCGCCGTCGGCGACGGTGGCGAAGGGCTCACGGGCCTCAGGAGTGAATATCGGATAGGCGCCTGGGGGGCGGGCGGCGCAGGCGGTCAATAGAACCAGTACCAGCGCTGATGGCATTCCTCGGCGCACGAACGCCATTCCGTGCAATCGCGGAGCAAGAGGGGTATTGCGCGTCCGGCGCCTGAGCATATAAAGGGGTGTCGATAACTGGACCGAGCGTTTCTGACGAATGCTGGTAGCCAGCGTAGCAACGAGGCGTCGACGCGCCTAGCCATCCAAAAGCATGATGCCCAAGGCCCAGTGAACCCATCCAGGCGCGTTGCAGAGACGGGTTTCAACGCCGGTCAAGTGGTGTCAGTTTGACGCTGCTGTTACCGCGGAAATGTGGAAACTCTCGACCGGGTTCAGAAGAAAGGCGTGAACCCTCCTTTGCGCAGGGCGTCATTCATGATCTGCGCGACCTCGGCCCGGCGTCCCTCGCTCAGTCTCGATGCGATGGCGCCCACGCTGATCGCCGCGTAGTGCGTGGGCGTGGCCTCGAATGGCACGCCCACCGCATAGGCGCCTTTGGTGATCAGATCGATGCCAGTGGCGTAGCCGTTCTTGAGGGTGCGCTGGACCATCTGTCGGAGTCGGCCTTCCGTGAATCCCTTGCTGGTGTAGTCCGCCGCGTGCCGGCGGTACAGGTCGCGAAGTTCGGCGGTGCTCAGCGTCGCGAGCAGGGCCTGGCCGGCCGTGCCTTCGCCAAGCAGCCGGAAACTGCCGACCAGCGAGGTGATGACGCGCACCGGGAAGGCGCCTTGCTCCAGATGCAGGCAGTGCGCGAAGTCGCCATTGCGCACGACCAGAAACACCGTGTCTTCGGTGGCCCGTGCCACCGCTTGCATCAACGGACGGCAACGCTCGACGATGGGCGGGCGGCTCATCGCGGTCAGCCCGAGCTGCATGGCGTTGATGCCCAGCCGGTAAATGCCGCTGTCTTCGTGATGCTGGCCGTAGCCCGCCTGGACCAGGCTGCCCAGCAGCCGGAACGCCGTGGAGCGATTCAAACCGGCGGCTGCGGCCAGCGCCGGCAGCCGCACCCCTTCCTCGTGGTGGCGCGCCAACAGCTTGAGTAGGGCCATGGCGCGCGATACGGCCTGGACGGTCTGGCTGTTGCGGGAAACAGTGTTCATATTACGCACAAACTCCGTATGGGTGTTTGTATGTTGGCGCAGGCTTTCTGTTAAATCAACCACGCATCATGCATGCAGCCCTACGGAAAGAAAAGGACCGCCGCGACGGTTCTGGTTCCGGGAGACTAGGGCGCCATGGGCTCCGGCAATAGCTGCCGGATTTGCCGAACCGATCGCCAAGGAGAGATCGATGAAGTTGTTGGCCTTGTTGTTGTCCGCAATGTGCGGTCTGGCGGGCGCTGCCCCCGCTGCGGCGGCCTTTCCGGAAAAACCCATCACCCTGATCGTGCCGTTCCCGCCTGGGGGCTCGACCGACGTGCACCTGCGCAGCCTGGCGAACTTGGCTTCCAAGGAACTGAACCAGCCGGTGATCATCGAGAACCGGCCCGGCGCATCGGGCTCGGTCGCGTTGACCTCGATACGCAGCGCGGCTCCTGACGGCTATCGCCTGACTGTGTTGGTGCCCACCAGCCTGCGCCTGCCGGTGTTGCAGCCCATGGGCTACGACCCGTTGAAAGACTTCACCTATATCAGCATGCTGTCGCGCTACACCTACGTGATCGCGGTGCCGGCGAAGAGTCCGTTCAAGTCCTGGGCCGACGTGCTGGCCTACGCGCGCGCCAATCCTGGCAAGTTGAATTACGGCAACGCGGGTACGTACTCGAGCACGCACCTGACCATGGAAGCCATCGCCGTCAAGGAGGGCATCCGTTGGAACGCGATTCCGTACAAGGGCGACGGCGACCAGGTCCAGGACCTGACCGGGTCGCAGCTGGACCTGGCCACGCCCAGCGTGGGCGGCATCGGCCCGATGGTCGACGCCGGCAAGGTGCGCCTGCTGGCCGTGATGAGCGGCAAGCGGGCTCAACGCTATCCCGACGTTCCGACGCTGCCCGAGGCCGGCACGGATGTAGTGGCCGACGTGCCTTACGGCATCGTGGGGCCGGCCGGCATGGATCCCAAGGTGGTGGCGGTGCTGTCGCAGGCGCTGCGCAAGGCGTCCATGCAGGAAGACAACCTGAAGCTGCTGGTGCAATTGGGCCAGGAGGACGCCTACAGCACGCCCGAGGCATTCGATAGCTGGGCGCGGACGACTTACGTGAAGGAACGCGCGCAGATCGAAAAGATGGCGCAAACCAAGGGAGACAAGCAGTGAGTGCAAACAGAACCGCCGTGGTGACCGGCGCGGCTCGCGGAATCGGCGCGGCCACCGTGAGTCTGCTGGCCGAGGCTGGCATGAATGTCCTGGCCTGCGATATCGATGCCGGCGAACTCGAGGCCTTGCTGGCGCGGCTGGGCTCGGACCGCGTCGCGATGTTGCCGCTGGACGTGGGCGCGCCGGACGCGCCCGCCCGGGTCCAGGAAGCGTTGAACGCGCGCTGGAGCGCCGCTTCGGTGCTGGTCAACAACGCCGGCATTGCGCCGAAGTACAACGGCGTCGCGCTGAACATCCTGGACATGACGCCGGAGGAATGGGAGCGGATCCTGCACATCAACCTGACGTCGGCGATGCGGCTGTGCCAGGCCTTGCTGCCCGCCATGAAGGAGAGCGGCTGGGGGCGCGTGGTCAATGTGTCCTCATCTGGCGGCCGCACCCGCGCGTTGGGGCCGGTGGGACCGGCCTACATGGCGTCCAAGGCGGGCATGCTGGGGTTGACGCGGCACATCGCCGCCGAGTTGGGCCCCTATGGCATTACGGCCAATGTGGTCGCGCCGGGGCGGATCGCCACGACGCTGGGCGCGACCACCGGTCAGGCGGTTGCCGAAGATTATGCGCGCCGGGTCCCGGTGGGACGCATCGGCGCGCCCGCGGAAGTGGCCGCCGCGATCGCCTTCCTGGCCTCGGAAGGCGCCAGCTTCGTCAACGGCGCCGTCATTGATGTCAATGGCGGCATGTTCATGCTCTAGGTAGCCCCATCATCATGCTCTATACACCGGAACACCACGCACTCATGGATTCGATGCGCCGCTTCATCGAGGCGGAGATCGAGCCACACACCGAAGAATGGGAAAACGCAGGGATCTTTCCCGCGCATGAACTGTTTCGCAAACTGGGCCAGGCCGGCTTCCTGGGAGTGGGGCGGCCGGAGGAATTCGGCGGCTCCGGGCTGGACTACTCGTATGGCATCGCGGCGGCGGAAGCCTGGGGCAGAGTCTCGTCGCAGGGCGTGAGCATGGGCATCATCGTGCAGACCGACATGGCCACGCCGGCGCTCGCCCGCCACGGCAGCGATGCCCTGCGGCGCGAATTCCTGGCGCCGGCGATCTCGGGCGAGGCCGTCGTTTGCCTGGGCGTGTCGGAGACGGGCGCGGGCTCGGATGTGGCTTCGCTCAAGACCCGCGCCCGCAAGGACGGCGGGGACTACGTGATCGATGGCTCCAAGATGTGGATTACCAACGCGACCCAGGCCGACTGGATGTGTCTGCTGGCCAACACGTCGGATGGAGCCCCCCATCGCAACAAGTCGCTCATCATCGTGCCTCTGCGCGAGAATGGCCGGCTGCGTCCCGGCATCGAGATGCACAAGATACGCAAGATGGGCAATTGCGCATCGGACACGGCCCAGGTGTTCTTCGATGGCGTGCGCGTGCCGCAGCATCATTGCATAGGCGAGGAGGGACAGGGCTTCGTCTACCAGATGGAGCAGTTCCAGGAGGAGCGCCTGGCCGCGGCCGCGCGCCGCCTCGGGTCCGAACATCTGATCGCCGGCGTGGCCGACTACCTGCGCCAGCGCATCGCCTTCGGCAAGCCCTTGCTGGACAACCAGTACATCCAGTTCAAGCTGGCCGAGCTCAAGACCGAGATCGAGGCGCTGCGCGGCCTGATCCACATGGCGGCGGAACGCTACATCTTGGGCGAGGACGTGGTGGCGCTGGCTTCGATGGCCAAACTGAAGGCCGGCCGTCTTGCGCGCGAGGTGGCCGACTGGTGCGTGCAGTTCTATGGCGGCATGGGCTACACCTGGGACAACCCGGCAGCGCGCGCATTCCGTGATTCGCGGCTGGGTTCCATTGGCGGGGGGGCGGACGAAATCATGCTGTCCATCATCGCCAAGAAAATGGGGCTGACCAGCCCGCGCGCGGCCCGCGCCTGAGGGGCGCGGGAAAGAACGCGGCGCCAGTCAGGCGCCGCGCCCGAAGACGGGCGCGCGTTTTTCCGCGAAGGCTGCCAGCCCTTCGCTGAAATCCGCGCTCGCGGCGCAACGGGCAAACGCTTCGGCCTCGGCCTGCAACTGCTGCGGCAGGGCAAATTCCGAGGATTGGCGCAGCAAACGTTTCATCTCTGCCCAGGAAGCGCGCGGTCCTTGCGCCAACCTTTGCGCCACCGCCAGCACCGTGGTTTCAAGATCGGCGGCTTCCACCACCTGATTGGCCAGGCCCCAGCGCAGCGCGGCCTGCGCATCGAACTCCGGTTCCAGCATCAGCATGTGCAGCGCCCGGCGCCAGCCCAGCAGGCGCGGCAAGGTCCAGGAGACCGCGCAATCGCAGCTGGCGCCCAGGCGGGCGTAGGCGAGATTGAAGCGCGTGTTCGATGAAGCGATGACCACGTCGCAGGCCAAGGCCAGGCCGACCGCGCCGCCCGCCGCCACGCCCTGCACCGCCGCGATTACGGGAATGGGCGCTTGCGCCAGCGCGGCGATCAGGGCGTGCAGCGGCTC
>NZ_DATCUY010000239.1:0-5377 GCF_036567245.1 Achromobacter sp.
GCGATGGCGCGCACGATGGCCAGGCCCAGGCCATGGCCTTCGCTGCGCGGTGCGCGCGCCTGGCTGGACCGGAAGAAGCGGTCGAAGATGCGGGGCAGGTCGGCGGACGGAATGGGCGGGCCGGGGTTGCGCACTTCGACCCGGGCGCCAGCGGTCAAAGCCGAACAGGCCAGCACGATCTCGCCACCGCGGGGCGTGGCCTTGATGGCGTTGGAGATCAGGTTGGCCAGTGCGCGCCGCACCAGTCCGGCGTTGGCGGCCACGGTGGCGTCGCCCTCGCAGCGCAGATGCACGCCGCTTTCTTCCAGCATGGCTTCGTAGTATTCGGCCACGCGCCGCGCTTCGGCGGCCAGCGACACCGGCGCCAGGTCCGCGGCTCGTTCGCCGCGGTCGGCGCGCGCCAGGAACAGCATGTCGTTGACCAGGGTCTTCAGGTCTTCCAGTTCTTCGAGATTGGATTCCAGCGCATCGCGCAGTTCGGCCGCATCGCGCGGCGACGACAACATGACCTGCGTGCCGTTGATGAGCGTGGCCAGCGGCGTGCGCAGCTCGTGCGCCACGTCGGCGTTGAAGCCTTCCATCTGCTGGTAGGCGGCCTGCAGCCGTTCCAGCGTGCGGTTGAAAGACCGCACCAGCTCATGCAGTTCGCGGTCCGTGTGTTCCAGCGGCAGGCGCCGCGCCAGGTTGTCGGGCTGGATGCTGGCGGCCTGTTCGGACAGCCTGCGCGCTGGCGCCATGCTGCGGCGCACGGCCCAGGCCGCCAGCACCACGGTAGCGCCCACCCACAGCGCGCAGATCAGCACCAGCGCTGTGCCGTAGGCATACAGGAACTGCGAGCTGGTGCGCGTGCTGACCGCCACGGTCAACTGCGCGCCGGGCAGGATGCGGTCGTTCATGGCGACCCGCAGGCCGCGCATGCGGCCGCCGTCGGCGGTCTGCAGCACGACCTGCCTGCCGTCGCCGGTCGCCAGCGTCTCGGGCGCAGGGCCGCCGTAAACGGAGTGGCCGCGCGCATCCACGATCCAGATGCCCAGCTGGCCTTCGCCCGCGCGCATCTCGTCGAAGGTCGCGGCCAGGTCTTTCAGGCCGCGGGCGTTGTTCTGCATGTCGATCAGGTGATCGATCAGTTCCAGCTTGCCGCTGACCTCGGTGATTTCCTGACGCTCCACTTCGCGCTTGAGCGCCCAGAACAGCGTGGCTCCCGCCAGGCTGGACACCAGCAGGGCGATGGCGCCCAGCAGCAGGGTCAGACGCGCCTGCATGGAGCGCACGCGCAGCGGCTTCATGCGGGGCGGCCACCCACGGGGCGCGATTCCAGCACGTAGCCCATGCCGCGCACGGTGTGCAGCAATTTGGTGTCGTAGGGATCGTCCAGCTTGCTGCGCAGCCGCCGCACTGCCACGTCGATGACGTTGGTGTCGCTGTCGAAGTTCATGTCCCAGACCTGTTCGGCCAGGGTGGTGCGCGACAGCACCTGGCCCTGGCGGCGCAGCAGCAGGGCCAGCAGATTGAATTCCTTGGCGGTCAGGTCCAGGCGGCGGCCGCCGCGCTGGGCGCGACGGCGGGCCAGGTCCAGTTCCAGGTCGGCCAGGCGCAGCAGGGTGGGTTCCTGCGAGCGTCCGCGGCGCAGCAGCGCCTGCACCCGCGCCAGCAGTTCCGAAAAGGCGAAGGGCTTGACCAGATAGTCGTCGGCGCCGCCTTCCAGGCCGCGCACGCGGTCCTCGACCGCGTCGCGCGCGGTCAGCATCAGGATGGGGGTGTCTTTCTGTTCGCGCACCGCGGCCAGCACGCCGAAGCCGTCCACGCCCGGCAGCATTACGTCCAGCACGATCAGGTCGTAGACGCCTTCGAGCGCCAGATGCAGTCCGTCCACGCCGTCGCGGGCCAGGTCCACGACGTGGCTTTGCTCCGACAGCCCCTTCTTGAGGTAGTCGGCCAGTTTGGGTTCGTCTTCGATTACCAGGATGCGCATGGGCGGAAATTTACCATCCGCGCGGCGCCTGGGCCTGTGCAAGATTCCTTTTACCGTGCACAGGCCCTTGCGGTTCAGGCCGCGCTGTCGATGGCAATCCGGTCGGGCGGAAAGCGCAGGGCAAACACGCTGCCCTTGCCGGGTTCGCTGGTGATCAGCAGTTCGGCGTCGTGGCGCATGGCGATGTGCTTGGTGATCGCCAGCCCCAGGCCGGTGCCGCCTACCGCGCGCGAGCGGCCGCGGTCGACGCGGTAGAAGCGTTCGGTCAGGCGGGGCAGATGGCGCGCGGGGATGCCGATGCCGGTGTCCTGCACGCTGTAGCGCGCGCCGCCGTCTTCCTCGCGCTCCCAGCGCACGGTGATGGTGCCGCCGTCGGGCGTGTAGCGCACGGCGTTGGTCAGCAGGTTGGACAGGGCCGAGGTCAGTTCGGTCTCGGCGCCCAGCACGTCCAGGGATTCGTCGATGTGCCATTCCAGCACATGGCGGCCCCCCGACAGCGCCTCGATCTGCTGGCGCGCCTTCTGCAGCAGCGCGCCCATGTTGACGGCGCGCGGGTCGCTGCCCGGCGACGACTCCAGCGTGGACAGGGTCAGCAGGTCTTCGACGATGGCCTGCATGCGCTGGGCCTGCTCGTGCATCATGTCGATGTACTGCTCGCGCTGTTCGGCGGGCAGGGCGTCGGCGGGCATGTCGCGCAACGTTTCCAGGAAGCCCGCCAGCACCGTCAGCGGCGTGCGCAGTTCATGCGAGACGTTGGCCACGAAGTCGCGGCGGGTGGTTTCCAGGCGTTCGATCTGGGTGACGTCGCGCGTGATCAGCAGGCGCTGATTGCTGGCGTAGGCCGTCAGCTGCATCATCATCAGCCGCTCCTGGCCCTGCTGGCCCAGGCGCACCAGGATGGGATCGGGCCAGGACGGGCGGTGCGCGTACTCCACGAATTCGGGCGCGCGCAGCAGATTCAGCAGATTGTGGCCGCGGTCGGCCGGCAGGCGCAGGCCCAGATGCTGGCGCGCCATGCGGTTGCACCAGTCGATCTGGAAATCCTCGTTCAGGGTCACCGCGCCGTCCGGCAGCGCTTGCGCGGCGGCCAGCATGCCCTGCATGGTGTTCTGAGTTTCGTTCAGTTCACGGGCCCGGGCGCGGGTGTAGCGGTACAGCGGGGCGAGTATGTCGTCCCAGGGACCGACCGACGCGGGCGGCGAGGTGTCCGGGTGGTTGGCCCAGTGTGACACCAGGTGCAGGCGCCAGCTGCGCCAGAGCAGCATGGCGGCCAGCGCGACGGAGAATAGTATCCAGCCCGCCGGATCTCCGATGAGCCATTGGGCCAATAATGCAGCGGCCGCCCACAGGGCGACCAGGAAAAGTGTGCGCAGCCAGATCATCGTGCGGGAGTTTTACCGCGTGGGGAGCTGGGCCGTAAACCGGTAGCCGCTGCCGCGGACCGTTTCCACGTGCGCGTCGTGGCCGCTGGGTTCCAGGGCTTTGCGCAGGCGGCGGATGTGCACGTCGACCGTGCGCTCTTCCACGAAGACGTGGTCGCCCCAGACCTGGTCCAGCAGCTGCGAGCGCGAGAACACGCGTTCGGGGTGGGTCATGAAGAAATGCAGCAGGCGGAATTCGGTGGGGCCGATCTGCAGCGACTGGCTGTTGCCGGACAGGCGGTGCGTCACGGGATCCAGCTTCAGGCCGCCTACGTCGATCACGTCGTCGGTCAGCTGGGGCGCGCGGCGGCGCAGCACCGCTTTGATGCGCGCCATCAGCTCCTTGGGCGAGAAGGGCTTGGTGATGTAGTCGTCGGCGCCGGCCTCCAGGCCGTCGACTTTGTCCTGCTCGGAGCCTTTGGCGGTGAGCATGATGACCGGGACGGCACGGGTGCGCTCGTCGTTGCGCAGCTTGCGCGCCATGGCCAGGCCGGAGGTGCCGGGCAGCATCCAGTCCAGCAGGATCAGGTCGGGAAGCTCGGCGCGGATCAGGGTCTGGGCCTGGTCGGCGTCGAAGGCGCGCAGCACCTTGTGTCCGGCGAAGGACAGGTTGACGGCGATCAGTTCCTGGATGGCGGGTTCGTCTTCGACGACGAGGATGGTGCTGGACATGGCGGATTGGGCACACTTCTGAGCGCCGGCGCGGCGCGAACATTGCGATAGTATGGCCGCAATATTTCAGGTATGTGACCGCCGGGCGTCATAGTCGGCGTCCGCGGGCCTCCGCAGGGACCCCGATAGGCTACCATTGAACGATATATCGGGAATTCACTATGCAAAACCCCTCCGAATCGCAACATTCCGCGGATTCCTCGCAATCCACCCATTTCGGCTTCCAGACCGTGCCGGAAGGCGAAAAGGCCCGCAAAGTCGCCGAAGTGTTCCATTCGGTCGCGCAACGCTACGACGTCATGAACGATTTCATGTCGGCCGGGCTGCACCGCGTCTGGAAGGCCTTCACCATTGGCCGCGCCGCCATCCGTCCCGGCATGAAAGTGCTGGACATCGCCGGCGGCACGGGCGACTTGGCCAAAGCCTTCGCCAAGCGCGCCGGCCCCACGGGCGAAGTCTGGCTCACCGACATCAACGATTCCATGCTGCGAGTCGGCCGCGACCGCCTGACGGACGCCGGCCTGCTGGTTCCCACCGCCGTGTGCGACGCCGAGCGCCTGCCGTTCCCCACGGGCCATTTCGACCGCGTCAGCGTGGCCTTCGGCCTGCGCAACATGACCCACAAGGACCGCGCCCTGGCTGAAATGACCCGGGTGCTGAAGCCGGGCGGCAAGCTGCTGGTGCTGGAATTCTCGCGCGTGGCCAAGCCCCTGGCGCCCGCCTACGACTGGTATTCCTTCAACGTGCTGCCCTGGCTGGGCAAGAAGGTCGCCAAGGACGAGGCCAGCTACCGCTACCTGGCGGAATCCATCCGCATGCACCCCGACCAGGAAACCCTGGCCGACATGCTGCGCACGGCCGGGCTGGACCGGGTGCAGTACTTCAACCTGACCGCTGGTATCGCCGCCCTGCACGAAGGCGTGAAGCTGGGCTGATCCGCGCCGGCCATCTGGATATTTTCACCGCCCCTGCGGGAACTTGTGGGGCGGCGTCTTGTCCGTTATTCTTACGGTATTCAGATTAATGTAAGAAAAGTCGCGACTAAGGTCCTGCGGTCCGTGGGACTTCCTGCTGCTACGGGGCGGCAGGGGCGCGAGTACGAGGGAGCAAACCTATGTCCAAATTCTGTCTTTCGCGGTTTGTCGCCGCGGCGCTGATCGCCATCTCCGGCGCGGCACTGGTGACGGCGTCGTTTGACGCCGAAGCCCGCCGTGCTGGCGGCGGCAGCAGCGTCGGCCGCCAATCCTCCAACGTGACCCAGCAGCGCCAGGCGACCACGCCTCCGGCCGCCGCCAACAACACGGCTGGCGCC
>NZ_DATCUY010000240.1:0-4108 GCF_036567245.1 Achromobacter sp.
TTAGTCCTTAAATTACCAGCGGAAATGGCTGAAGGCCTTGTTGGCCTCTGCCATCTTGTGCGTGTCTTCGCGCTTCTTCATCGCGGCGCCACGACCTTCGGAGGCGTCGATCAGTTCGCCAGCAAGACGCAGATCCATCGACTTCTCGCCACGCTTCTTGGCGGCTTCACGGAGCCAACGCATAGCCAGGGCCAGGCGGCGCACGGGGCGCACTTCAACCGGCACTTGGTAGTTGGCACCGCCAACGCGGCGGCTCTTCACTTCGACGATCGGCTTGATGTTGTTGATCGCCAGGCTGAAAACTTCGATCGGCTCTTTGCCGGTCTTGGTTTGCACTTGCTCGAGGGCACCGTAGACGATGCGCTCGGCGACGGCCTTCTTGCCGTCCAGCATGACGACGTTCATGAACTTGGCGAGTTCGACGCTGCCGAACTTGGGATCGGGCAGAATCTCGCGCTTGGGTACTTCGCGACGACGGGGCATTGTTGCTTCCTTGTGTCTGTTCAGTTGAACCGTGTTTCATTACACGGCCATGGCCGTCCATGGAGACGACCCCTTACGTGCCGCGCACCTTCCCATCATCTGGATGGCGCGGTCGCACTTCCCTAGTGACGGACTGCCGCCACGCGGGGGTACTGCTGACTCGTTATTAAGCCTTCTTCGGGCGCTTGGCGCCGTACTTCGAGCGGGCTTGCTTACGATCCTT
This sequence comes from Achromobacter sp., assembly GCF_036567245.1. Taxonomy (GTDB): domain Bacteria; phylum Pseudomonadota; class Gammaproteobacteria; order Burkholderiales; family Burkholderiaceae_B; genus Achromobacter. The sequence continues at coordinate 707 of NZ_DATCUY010000240.1, forward strand.
GACGCCTTGCAGGTCGAGGGAACCGCGCACGATGTGATAACGCACACCGGGCAAGTCCTTCACACGACCGCCACGCACCAGAACCACCGAGTGCTCTTGCAGGTTGTGGCCTTCACCGCCGATGTACGAAATGACTTCGTAACCGTTGGTCAGACGCACTTTGGCAACCTTACGCAGAGCGGAGTTCGGCTTCTTGGGGGTGGTGGTGTACACGCGAGTGCACACGCCGCGGCGTTGCGGGCAGTTTTCGAGCGCGGGGCTCTTGCTTTTGATGATGCTGACTTCGCGCGGCTTGCGCACGAGTTGGCTAATGGTAGGCATGACCTTTGAAATCCCTTTTACGTACCACTGGGTAAGTACTTACGTACTCGTCTCCTCAAGCAGTGACTTTCGGAGAAGGCAGTTCGCGCAAAACCGCCTCAAACGTTCGTATACGTAAAAGAGCGGGCTTGCCAACAAACTATGACAAAACGCACAAAGCTGGATGCCGTGGGGCGACGGCGCCGGAAAGACCCGTTGCCGCGAAGCCGCGTGGCTTGAAACGAAAGGCTCGTGACGCACCCTGTTCCCAGACACCGTACTTCTGAACCCTACCGCGGCCAGTTTTTGCGCGCGAAATAAAGCAGTAAGCCCTTTAGCATAACTGAGATCAAGGGCTACTGTCAAAGAAAATTGTAAGCCGAGCGGGTGGCGTGTTGCCGGCAGAAGCGTGCCAGTTAGGCGGCGGTCGCGAAAATTAGGGCCGCATACGCCGAAAATCGGGTGTCGGAAATCAGGGCCACTGACTGCGGCAATCGGCGGGAGCTACATCGTGCGGATTCGGCCGCACGTTCCGGCGCCGGGGGGCCACCGTTAAGCATGGCAGCCAGTATAGCGGCTCGCTACTGGTCGGCGAACAGGTAGCCGCTGCCGTAGACCGTACGGATCGGCAACATGACCCCGGCCAGCTCGGCCTTGCGGCGCAACCGGCTGACGATCACGTCGATACTGCGGGAGCCGCTGGCGCGCACTCCGCCCCCCTCGACCTGCAACTCGTCGCCCAGTTCGGTCCGGCCCACGGCCTTGCCCGCCACTTCCAGCAGCGAACGCACGATCAGGCGCTCGTTGGCAGACAGCGAGATGGTAGCTCCCGAGGGCGCTGCCAAGGTCCAACCCTGGTCGCGCAGTTCCCACTGGCCGTTCTGGGCCGGATCGGCCAAGGACGGATCCTGCCCGGCAGGCAGGCGGCGCGCCAGGGACAGCAGGATGCAGGCCAGCTCGCGAGGATCCTGCGGATCAGGCAGACAGGCGTCGGCACCGCTCTGCAGGCAGCGCAGGCGGCTATCCACCGACATGCCGGCCCCGGTGACCACGATGCCCATGGACGATGAGCCGTGCAGACGCGCCACCAGGGCATAGCCGATTTCGCCCAGGGTCCCGACATCCAGGACCACGACGTCAAAGCCGCCGCCGTTGAGCAATCCAAACAATTCGAGAGACGTCGAGCAACCGCGTGCAGAAATACCAGCTTGCAGCAATGCGGACACGGCGACGCCGCGGGCGGCCTCGTCGGGTGACATCATAAGTATGCGCAATTGATTCATATCTGTTCCATACGACCAACAACCTCGACCGGCTCCGCCCCATGTCTTACTGCCGGGGGGAGAACGATTGAGACAGTGTGGCGCGTTGTTACGCAACAACTCCAGTCAAGATTCGTCAACTTTGCAATGTTTGACAGTTCTTGCCATAACGTAGCCAGCCGGGGCCCCTCCCGAGTTATCATTCGTTTACACCTATATATTCCTTTCCCATCTTGCAGTAGGGCGCCATAGCGCGCGCTTGCGTAGCAAACCTTCGCGAGAACACGTCTGATGAAAATCGCGTCGCTGGAAGACGACCTGGATCAAGCACGGCGCATCCAGCAAGTTCTGACCACTGCCGGATACACCTGCAGCAGTTATCAGCAAAGCCGGGATCTCCTGGTCGCGCTGCGCACTGAGCAATTCGACCTGGTGCTGCTGGACTGGCATTTGCCCGACATCGACGGCGACGATGTGGTGCGGTGGTTGCGCGCCAATATCGGCCCGCGCATCCCGGTCATCTTCCTGACCAACCGTTCCAGCGAGGACGATCTGGTGGAAGGCCTGCGCGCTGGCGCAGACGACTACATCGTCAAGCCCCTGCGCCCCCTGGAACTGCTGGCGCGGGTGGCGGCGTTGCTGCGCCGCAGCCAGATTGCCGAACCCGCGGACGATGCCTTCGACGTGGCGCGCTATCGCATTGAACCCGCCGCCCGCACGATCACCCTGGATTCCGCGGTGGTGCCGCTCGCCCCCAAGGAATTCGAGCTCGCCCTGCTGTTTTTCCGCAATGTCGGCCGCCTGATGTCGCGCGACGTGCTGGCCGAATGCGTCTGGAACCGGGAAATTCCCGCGACCTCCCGCACCCTGGACACCCACTTGTCGAACATCCGGCAAAAGCTCCAGCTGCGTCCCGAGCACGGCGTGCGCCTCACGTCCTCTTATGCGCTGGGCTACCGGCTGGAGCTGATCAGCTCGCCGGAAGACATCGCAGCCAATCCGCAGTAGGCGCCTGCGCGCGCATCCCTGGAGAACCGATAGTCATGAGCCGCTGCCGCGCGCTTTCTTTGCTTGCCTTGATTTCCTGCCTGGCGCTGATGGCGCCGGCGCGCAGCCAGCCCACCGGCGCGCTCGGGGACGACTTCATCTACCGCGTGCGCCAAGGCGATACGCTGATCGACCTGGCGACCCGGTATACCCACAAGCAAGCCAACTGGAGCCAGTTGCAAACCCTGAACAAGGTAGTCACGCCGGAAGCGCTGCCTATCGGGCTGGAATTGCGCATTCCGCTGTCCATGATTCCCGTGCGGCCCGCCGACGCCCGCGTCGTGCACGTCAGCGGCCAGGCGAATGTCGACGGCAAAGCGCTGCGGGCCGGCGATACCGTGGCTGAAGGCAGTACGGTCGGCACCGCCGCCAACGGCTTCGTCACGCTGGAACTGGCCGACGGCTCCAAGCTGACGCTGCCGGCCGGCGGCTCGGTCGAATTGACGCGCCTGCGCCAGTTCGAAGGCACGGCGCTGACGGATTCCGTCGTCCAGGTGCAAAGGGGCGGCGTGGAATCGTCCGTGGCGCCCTCCGGTCAAGGCGTGGGCCGCTTCGAGATCCGCACCCCGGTCGCTGTCACCGGCGTGCGCGGTACGCGCTTCCGCGTGCAAAGCGACGCGCAAGGCGTGCATAGTGAAGTGCTGGAAGGCAGCGTGCGCCTGCAGGCTCACGCCCCCGGATCGCCCCCTGCCAAACCGGTGGCAGTGGCCAAGGGCTACGGCGCGGCGGTGGGTTCCGACGGCGTGGTCTCAGGCATGCGCGCGCTGCTGGATGCGCCGCAGCTGGGCGCGCC
>NZ_DATCUY010000241.1:0-13157 GCF_036567245.1 Achromobacter sp.
GCCACGCCGCGCATGCCCTGCGGCGGATAGCGCGTGGCGGCCACGGCGCGGCGCGCGTCCTCTTCGGATTCGATGAACGGAATCAGCAGGTTGTAGAAACCGATATCCAGCAGCCGCTTGATCTCCACCGGATCGTTCCACGACGGCCGGCCCACGGCGGCGCTGGCGCTGCCCTGCAGGGCCTGCAGCTGCTGCAGGAACATCGGCACCTCGTTGGGCGAGTGTTCGCCGTCCAGCAGCAGCCAGTCGAAATTGGCCAGCCCCACGAGCTCGGCCGTGATGTGGCTGGACATGCACATCCAGAATCCGATGAGCCGTTCGCGCGCCAGGATGCGTTGCCGGAAACGGTTGGGTAAGGGTGAGTTCATTGCCATCTACGCTTCATAAGGAAAAACAGGTTGGTCCAGGCCCGCAGGCCTGGCCGTGCATTCGATCCATGGATTCAATCCACGCATTCAATCCATCTTCGCGCCGGAAGCCTTGGCCGCCTTGCCCCACTTGGCGATCTCGTTATCCACGAAGGCCGAGAACGACTTGGGGTCGTCCGCCACCACCACGAAGCCCACGCTCTCCAGCTTCTGCCGGATGTCGGGCGAGGACAGGGCCTTCACCGTTGCCTGGTTCAGGCGCTGGATTACGGCGGGCGGCGTTTTCGCGGGGGCCGACAAACCGAACCAGGACTCGGCCGAAAAACCCGGATAACCCGATTCCGCCACGGTAGGCGTGTCGGGGTAGGCAGGGTTGCGCTTGGCGCTGGCCACGGCCAGCGCACGCAGCTTGCCCGAGGTGACTTGCGGCAGCAGCGCGTCCTGGTTCAGGAACAGTACCGAGACCCGGCCTCCTATGGTGTCGGTGATGGCGGCAGCACCGCCCTTGTAGGGCACGTGCACCAGGTCGATCTTGGCGTCCTGCTTCAGCATTTCCATGGCCAGGTGGCCGGAGGAACCGCTACCCGAACTCGCATGCGTGTACTTGCCCGGGTTCTCGCGAGCCAGTTTGATGAAGTCCGCGAAGGTCTTGCCAGGGAAATCGTTGTTGGCCACCAGCACGTTTGGGCCGGTAGCCAGCAACGAGATATGCGCGAAGTCGCTATTGCGGTACGGCATGTTCTGGTAGATCGCGTAGCTGATGGCGTTGGAGCCGACGCCCGACAGCAGCAGCGTATAGCCGTCAGGCTCCGCCTTGGCCACCAGGTCGGAGCCGATGTTGCCATTGGCGCCGCCCTTGTTCTCGACCACCACGGTCTGGCCCAGTTCCTTGGACAGCTCGGCCGCCAGCAGGCGGCCCACCGAATCGGTGCTGCCGCCCGCGGGAAACGGCACCACCAGCTTGAGTTGCTTGGTGGGCCAAGCCGCGCCCTGCGCCATCAGCATGCCGGGCAGCATGGCCAGCGCCCCCGCGGCCGCCAGGATGGCCTGGCGTGCGCGCGCCGCCGGTTTGTTCTGTTGCATGGTTGTCTCCTCTGTGGGTTTTTTAGTATGTGCGCCCGGTGGCCGGGTCAGTGGATTTCAGGCTCGCCCGCGGCCGGAGCGCGCGTCTCGGTCTGAAGAAAATCGAAATCGCAGCCCGTGTCGGCCTGGCCGATATGCTTGAGGTACAGCACGCCGTAGCCGCGCTCGAAACGCGGCGGTGGCGCCTGCCAGGCGGCGCGGCGCGCAGCCAGTTCTTCATCGGACACCAGCAGCTCCAGGCGCCGCGCCGGCACGTCCAGCGTGATGCGGTCGCCGTCCTGCACCAGCGCCAGCGGACCGCCGACATAGGCCTCGGGCGCCACGTGCAGCACACAGGCGCCGTAGCTGGTGCCGCTCATGCGAGCGTCCGAAATGCGCACCATGTCGCGCACGCCCTGCTTCAAGAGCTTCTGCGGGATCGGCAGCTGGCCCCACTCCGGCATGCCGGGCGCGCCCTGCGGCCCGGCGTTCTGCAGCACGATGACGCTGTCGGCGTCCACGTCCAGGTCCGGATCGTCGATGCGCGCGGCCATATCGTTGTAGTCCTTGAAGACCACCGCGCGGCCCGTGTGCACCTGCAACTGCGCCTCCATGGCGGGCGGCTTGATCACCGCGCCGTCGGGCGCCAGGTTGCCGCGCAGCACCGCCAGCCCGTCACGCTCGATCAACGCCTGCGCGCGCGGCCGGATCACGTCTTCGTTGAAGATGCGCGCCCCCGCGATGTTCTCGCCCAGCGTACGGCCGTCCACGGTGCGCTGCGTGGTGTCCAGCAGGTCGCCCAGCTGCACCAGCATCGCGCGCAGGCCGCCGGCGTAATAGAAGTCTTCCATCAGGTACTTGCCCGCCGGCCGCAGATTGGCCAGCACCGGCGTGGTGCGCGCCAGATGATCGAAGCGGTCCAGGTCCAGCCCGAAGCCGCTGCGGCGCGCCATGGCGATCAGGTGCACCACCGAATTGGTGGACCCGGACAGCGCCAGCACCGTGCGCACCGCATTGTCGAAGGACGCGGCAGTCAGCAGGTCGGAAGGCTTCAGGTCTTCCCACACCATCTCGACGATGCGCTTGCCGGTCAGGCTGGCCATTTGCGCATGGCGCGAGTCCGGCGCGGGGATCGACGAGGCGCCCGACAGGCACAGGCCCAGCGCCTCGACCGCGCCCGTCATGGTGGACGCGGTGCCCATGGTCATGCAGTGGCCGGGCGAACGGGCAATGCCGTCTTCCACGCCCTGCCAGTCTTCCTCGGTGATGTTGCCGGCGCGCAACTCGGCCCAGTACTTCCAGGTGTCCGAGCCCGAGCCCAGGGTGTTGCCGTTCCAGTTGCCGCGCAGCATGGGGCCGGCCGGCATGAAGATGGTGGGCAGGTCCATGGAGACCGCCCCCATCAGGAGCGCAGGCGTGGTCTTGTCGCAGCCGCCCATCAGCACACAGCCGTCCGCCGGATAGGAGCGCAGCAGCTCTTCCGTCTCCATCGCCAGCAGGTTGCGATAGAGCATGGTGGTGGGCTTCTGGAAGGGTTCGGACAGGCTCATGGCCGGCATTTCGACCGGAAAGCCGCCCGCCTGCCAGATGCCGCGCTTGACCTCTTCCACGCGCTGCTTGAAGTGGCTGTGGCAGGGGTTGATGTCGCTCCAGGTGTTGATGATGGCGATCACCGGCTTGCCGGCGTAATCCGAGCGGTGATAGCCCATCTGCGCGGTGCGCGAACGGTGGCCGAACGCGCGCAGGTCGCGCGCGCCGTACCAGCGGTGGCTGCGCAGCTCTTCGGGTTTCTTGCGCTGGTTTGAATTGCTCATGTCTCTGTTCCTGTGCTCTTGGGCAAGGGTTTATAGGGAAAACGGAATCAGGCCGCGTCCAGCAGATAAGGCGTGCCGGCGCGCTCGCAGATGGCGCGCAGGCGGTCGGCCAGCGCGGCGGATATGGGGATGCCTACACGCAGCCGGCGCGCGCGCTCCGCGGCTTCGGGCTCGCCCGCCACCAGCACCGGTTCATCCGGGTTGGCGGGCGGCGTATCGTGCATGGCGTCGATCATGTCGTCCATATCGGACTCGAACGAACCAGCCGCGCGGAAGGCGTCGGGATTCAACGCCAGGAAGAAATGGCCCACGTCGTCGGGTTCGCCCGGACGGCGGGTCGGGGCGCGGCGCGCGGCGAAGGCGCTGCCGCTGAGCGTGCCGCCCAGGATCTGCGCCATCATCGCCAGGCCGTAGCCCTTGTGGCTGCTCATGGCGGCGGTGCCGCCCAGGGGGGTCAGACCGCCCTCGGGATGCTTGAAGATGAACTGCATGGCGTCGGCCGCATCGGTGACCGCCCCGCCCTGCCCGTCCACCGCCCAGCCCGGCGGCAGCGGCTGGTCCAGGAAGTCGTAGACCTTGACCTTGTTGGCGGCGACGGTGGTGGTCGCCATATCCAGCAGAAAGGGCTCGTTGTAGGCGGCCGGCGCGCCGAAGGCAATGGGGTTGGTGCCCAGCATGGGCATGGCGCCGCGCGTGGGCACCATGATGACGCCGTTGGCGCTGCTGGTCACCAGCCCGACCACGCCGCGCTCGACGGCGATGCGCGCATAGACGCCAGCGGCGCCGAAGTGATGCGAATTACAGACCGACACGGCGCCCACGCCATGCTCCAGCGCCTTGTCCACGGCCAGGTTCATCGCCTGCGCCGCCACCGGATAGCCCAGGCCGCCCATGCCGTCGATCAGCGCGCTGGCGCCGCCGTCGCGCAGGATCCGCGGCCTTGCGTCCAGCCGCAGGGTGCCGGCGCGCAACTTGTCCTCGTAGGCCGGCAGCATGGAAATGCCGTGCGAATCGATGCCCAGCAGGTCGGTCCGCGCCATCAGCCCGGCCGTGACGTGCGCCAGGTCCTGCGCCATGCCCCATGCCATCAGCACCTGCAGGATCTGCTCGCGGACCTGCTCCACCGGCACGTCCGCCGCTATGACTCCATTCCCTCGCACTCTGGTCTCCTGTGGTTGTGGTTTGGTCGCGGCGGGCCGGCGGCAGGAATCAATCGCGCTCGCGGTCCACCAAGCGATGGCGGGCCTGGCCCAGGTGGAACTGCATGGCGACGCGGGCGCGCTCGCTGTCCTGCTCGCGGATCGCATCCAGGATCGCGGCGTGCTCGTCCACCACGCGCTGCGCGCGCTGGCGCGAACCGGTGCGGGTCAGGTTGAGGGTCAGGCGCATGAAGCCGCTGATGGATTCGTGGATGCTTTCCAGCACGCCCAGATAGAAGTCGTTGCCGCTGGCTTCGGCGATGCTGGCGTGGAACGCCAGGTCGGCCTCGGCCGAGACCTGGCCGCGCGCCAGGCTGTCGGCGAAGGCCGCATGCGCTTCCGCGATCTTCCTGAGTTGCTCGTCGGTCCGCCGCAGCGCGGCCAGGCGCGCAGCGTCGCCCTCCAGCGCCACCCGCACCTCCTGGGCCCGCAGATAGGCGCTGACGTTCTGCACGTCGTTGAAGCTCTTCAGGCGCGGCGCGGGCGCGTGGCTGACGAAGGTGCCCAGCCCCTGGTGCGCGGTGATCAGGCCGTCGGCGCGCAGCCGCAGCAGCGCCTCGCGCACCACCGGACGCGACACGCCGAAGCGTTCGGAGATCTCGTTCTCGGAAGGCAGCTTGTCGCCCACGTTCAGCCCGCCGGACACGATCTGCTCGAAGATCTGGCCGTAGAGCTGGTCCGCCAGGCGGACCCGGTGCCCGCGCTCGAGCACCAGCGCGCCCGTGGCGTCGGGTTCGACGGGCGCCTGCGGCGCAGGCGCCGGTGTTGCTTTGGGTCGGGCCACGAAACCTCCTCGATGCTATGGCGCAGTCCGCGATGGCGGAACAGCGCTCATCGTACCGTCAATGCGCGGCCCAAGGCGCGCCCTGGCCCGCTTGCGCAATCAAGCGGTGGCCGCCTCCCGGTCCCAGGCCGCCAGGACCCGCGCCACCGGCGCCACGCGCTCGCGTTCGGCGGCGGAGATGCCGGTCAGCAAGGGCAGCATCGGTCCCATGTCCGCCACGCCCGACAGCGTCACCGCATCGTGCAGTACGCGGATGGGGCTGATGCTGTCGCGGCAGTCTTCCAGGCCCAGGTAGTGCTGGCGCACGGCTTTGGCTTCGTCGTAGCGGCCATCGCGCAGCAGATGCAACAGGCGCATCGAACCTCGCGGCGCCACGCAGACCGAACCCGAGGTAAAGCTCTTCAGGCCGAAATCGCGGTAGTGCACGATGGCCGGGCGCTCGCCAATGCCGCTGACGACCCAGCGCGCATCCACCGCCTGCAACAGCGAGGACAGGTACGTGTCCCGGGACGGGTCGTCGCGCACCACGGCGTACTTGAACGCCACGATACGGCCCTCTTCGATCAGGCGCGCGGCGCTTTCCGGCGCCAGGTAGCCGGACGACTTGATGTAGATCACCGCGGGCTTGCCCAGCGCGTCGGTGAAGCGGCGCACGCCTTCGGCCAGTCCCGCGTCGGTGTAGGGAAAGGACATGGGCAGCAGCATGGCCGTGGGAAAGGCGCGCGTACGCAGGATCGCCGCCTGATCCATCATCTTGCCGTAGTCGGGCCCCACCGAGGGCAGGATCCAGGTGTCCGCGCCCGCCAGTCCGGCCAGCATGTCGACGATGCGCGCGTACTCGCCGACACCCACGTTATAGAAATTGGCATTGCCGCCATACATCACATTGCGCACGCCGCCCGCTTCCAGATGGCCGAGCAAGGCCTTGTTGGCCGCCTCGTTCAGCGAAAGATCGTCGTGGCGCGCCAGCGGCGGCACGGCGATGACCGAACGCTGCAAATCCTGCGCGGTGACCGGGGAGGTTTTCATGGGCGGGGGCTCCAGGCTGATCCAGCTATCGAGTGTGGGGGTTTGAAAAAGTATACTTGGTTGACAAGCATCAGCTCAATACATATATTTGTTTTACAAGTAGTCCGGCAGCAAAACGCAGGGCGCCGCGGGGCGCCATGCAGCGTCAAAGCCTCGGGCCATGCCAGGGGCGGAATACCCCCAGAAACGATGCGCGGCCACGCGCACACCGAGGAGACGAATTCCATGCATGCAGCCCCTGCGCGAGGCCGTTCCGTCCTGTCCGCCCTGTATTCCGTGACCCTGGCGGCCGCCGCCTTGCTGTTGCCGGCCGCGCCGGCGCTGGCCGACTACCCCGAGCGCGACGTCAAGATCATCGTGCCCTTCCCGGCCGGCGGCACCACCGACATCGCGGCGCGCATCGTCGCCGCCGAGCTGGGCAAGACCTGGAACAAGGCGGTGGTGGTGGACAACAAGGCGGGCGCCGGCGGCAACGTCGGCACGGCCGAAGCCGCGCGCGCCGCGCCAGACGGCTACACCCTGCTGATGGGCACCGTCAGCACCCATGCCATCAACCAGTCCGTCTATGCCAAGCTGCCCTATGACCCGGTGAAGGACTTCGTGCCGGTCACGCTGGTGATCCCGGTGCCCAACATCCTGGAGCTCAACCCCGGCTTCGCCGACAAGCACGGTATCCGCACGGTGGCGGACCTGATCAAGTACCTGAAGGCCAATCCGGGCAGCGTCAACATGGCGTCCACCGGCAACGGCACTTCCACCCATCTGTCGGGAGAGCTGTTCCAGAACATGACCGGCACGCGCATGACCCACGTGCCCTACAAGGGCAGCAGCCCGGCGCTGACCGACGTGATGGCCGGCTCCGCCGACCTGATCTTCGATAACCTGCCGTCCTCCATGGGCTTCCTCAAGAGCGTCAAGCTGCGCCCGCTGGCCGTCACCACCGCCCAGCGCTCGCCCGCTTTGCCCGACGTGCCCACCATGGCGGAAGCCGGCGTGCAGGGCTATGAGGCATCCAGCTGGTTCGGGCTGCTGGCGCCGGCGGGCACGCCGCAGGCGGTGGTGGACAAGATCCAGCGCGACGTGGCCGCCGCCCTCAAGCTGGAATCGGTGCGCGCGCAGTTGCAAGCGCAGGGCGCCACGCCGTCCGGCAACACCCCGGCGCAGTTCAAACAGTTCATGGCGCAGGAATCCGTCAAATGGGCGGAAGTCGTGAAGAAATCCGGCGCCAAGGTCGACTGACCCACGCCGATCCGGGCCCGTCCGCAACGCGTGGGCGGCGGGCTCTTCATCAGCACGCGAACCAGGAGACACCATGAACAAACTGATGAGCGCCGCGGCGGTGGCAGCCGCCGTCGCCGCAGGCGCCGTGCTGCTCGGGACGCCCGCAGCGCAGGCCGCCGGCTATCCCGACAAACCCGTCACGATGATCGTGCCCTTCGTACCAGGCGGCTCCTCCGACATCACCGCGCGCTCGGTCACGCCGGGGCTGACGAAAATCCTGGGGCAGACCTTCGTGGTCGAGAACAAGCCTGGCGCCAACAGCGCCATCGGCGCGCAGGCCTTGGCCCGCTCCACGCCCGACGGCTACACCATGATGGTCGGCTCCATCGGCACCTTCGCCATCAACGAGGCGCTGTACAAGAACCTGTCGTACAACCCCAGCAAGGATTTCGAATACCTGACCCAGGCGGTGCGCAATCCCAACGTGCTGGTGGCCGCTCCCACCTTCCCGGCCGGCAGCGTCGCCGAACTGATCGAGTACGCGAAGAAGAATCCGGGCAAGGTGTCCTATGCCTCCTCGGGCACCGGTTCGTCGGACCACCTGTCCGCCGTGCTGTTCCGCCAGCGCACCCAGAGCACGGGCGTGGACGTGCCCTATCGCGGCGGCGGCGCGGCCATCGCCGACCTGATCGGCGGACAGGTCAACGTATCGTTCCAGAATCTGGGCGCGGTCCAGAACCACATCAAGGCCGGCAAGCTCAAGGCGCTGGCCATCACGGGCGACGCGCGCGCGGCCGACCTGCCGGACGTGCCCACGCTGGCCGAAGCCGGCATCAAGGACATGGTGGTGTACTCCTGGCAGGGCTTTGCCGTGCCCAAGGGCACGCCTGCCGCCGTCGTCCAGCAATTGTCCAAGGCCTTGCAGACCGCGCTGCGCGATCCCCAGACCGAGAAGACCTTGCAGGGCCTGGGCTTCGAGGTGGTGGCCAACACGCCGCAGCAGTTCACCGCATTCCAGCAGGCCGAGGTCAAGCGCTGGAAGGACGTCATCCAGAAAGCCAATATCCAGCTCGAGTGAGGCCGCGATCCGACTGCGGGGCGCCCCTGGCGGGCACCCCGTCAGCCTGGATCAAGGCCGGATCAAGTAGCATCAACGTTTTGCCACCCACCTGTACGACAACATGACCACCAAGCATCGCATCATCCAGGTCGGCTCGCTGGCCGGTTCCCCTTACGCCAACAAGACGCTGGCGGACCGCTACGACGTAGTCGAACTATGGAAGTACCCGGACCGCAAGGCGGCGCTGGCCGAGCATGGCAAGGGCGTCACCGCCGTCGTCACGTCCGCCACCTATGGGGCCAACGCCGAACTCATCAACGCCCTGCCCGACCTGAAGGCCATCTGCAGCTGGGGCGTGGGCTACGAGACCATCGACGTCCAGGCCGCCAAGCAGCGCGGCGTGCAGGTCAGCAACACCCCCGACGTGCTGACCGACTGCGTCGCCGATCTGGCCTGGGGCCTGCTGATCGCGGGCGCGCGCCACATGGGCCAGGGCGAACGCTTCGTGCGCGCGGGCCAATGGGGCCAGGTGCATGGCGGCATTCCGCTGGGCCAGCGGGTCAGCGGCAAGAAGCTGGGCATTATCGGCCTGGGCCGCATCGGCGAGGCCATCGCCCGCCGCGGCATGGGCTTCGACATGGACGTGCGCTACCACAACCGCCGCAAGCGCGATGACGTCGAATATGGCTACGAGGCCTCGCTCACCGATCTGGCCAAGTGGGCCGACTTCCTCATCGTGGCGACCGTCGGCGGCCCCAGCACGCGCCATCTGGTGAATCGCGAAGTGCTGGAAGCGCTGGGCCCCACGGGCATCATCGTCAACATCGCGCGCGGCCCCGTCATCGACGAGACCGCGCTGGTCGCCGCGCTGGAAGCCGGCAAACTGGGCTGCGCCGCGCTCGACGTGTTCGAGCACGAACCCAAGGTGCCCGAGGCGCTGCTCAAGACCGACAAGGCGGTGCTGCTGCCGCACATCGGCAGCGCCACGCTGGAAACCCGCATGGCCATGGAGAACCTGATGCTGGAAAACCTGCAGGCGTTCTTCGAGACCGGCCGCGTGATCACGCCGGCGGAGTAAGCCCGCCATCCGCCGCGGCCCCGGCCGCGGCGCGCCCATGAAAAAGCCTCTCGGCGCCCATACCGAGAGGCTTTCGACTTTCCGGCCCCCACGGGAATCGGAAGTCGTTTACGCAAAGGAACTATCAGGCCACAAGGCCCGTCGCGATTACTTCGCCGGCGTCGCGACGCCGGAATGCTCCGTCTTCGCGGCCCCTCCCGACTTTCCCGCCGCCGGTTTGGCGGAGGTCTTGTCGGACTTGTGGTGCTTGTGCTGCGCCTGGGTCTTGGTTTCACCCGTCTTGGACGTGGCATCGGCGCCCGCCGCAAACGCTGTAGGCGCGGCGGCAAGACCGAGGCACAAGGCCGAGGTGGATAGGAACGCAGCAATACGGGAGTGAGTCGTCATTTCATGAACTCCTGAATGTAAAAGGCCCGGAGGCCTTTTTTCCGACACGGGACGGCAACATCGCCGCTAGGGCATACACCCTGACCCGTATCCGTTTGAACCCGGTCCCTCAGGAAGGTTCAGCGTGGAACCAGAAAATTGCGGTCGCTAACGCTTCGAAATACGGCGCGGACGGTTCAGCTTTCAAAGGCCAGCAGCGCCACGGTAGCGAACAGCATCAGCGCGAAGCAGGCTCTCAGCTTGCGTTCAGGCAGCCGGTACGCAAGCTTCACGCCGACGGGCACGAACAGCAGGCTGCCTATCGCCAGCGGTGCGCCCACCAGCCAATCGGCCTGCCCTGCCCAGGAGTAGGTGATCAAGGCGATGAAGGAACCCGGTATCACCATGCTCAACGCAAGCGCCTGCGCGGTGGTCTGCGGCAGCCGGAACACGGTGGTGATGATGGGCACGGCCAGCACCGCGCCGCCCACGCCGAAGAAGCCCCCCAGCGTGCCGCACAGCATGCCCAGCACACTGGCGCGGCGCGGCGTGAAGACGGGCGCATCGCCCTTGGCCGCCGGCTTGCGCGCGGCTGCGGGGCGCGAAGCGCGCCAGGTCTGCCACACATAGAACAGCGCAATAAAGAACAGGAAGACCGCGAAGCTGCGGCGCAGGATGCCGGAGTCTATGCCCAGCGCCAGCTGCGCGCCGACCCAGGTGAACACCACGGCTCCGGCGGCGCCCGCCAGCGCCACGCGCTTGTCGATGCGGGTCTGCTGGTTGTACTTGCGCACCGCCATCATGATGGTGGGCAGGACCATGATGAGCGCCGTGCCCTGCGCCAGCTGTTGCGACATGCCCATCAACAGCACCAGCGCGGGAATCGCGATCAGGCCGCCGCCGATGCCCAGCACGCCGCCCATGAAACCGATCAGGCCGCCCGCGGCCAGACATGCGGCGATAACTAACAGACTCACGTCTTGCTCCTGCAGGCCCGGCCGGTTGCAGGCCGGGCCATCAATTTACGGATTACGGATTCCCATCTGCGCAGGCCGCCAGTTTCAGCCGGCGCCGGCCTCAGCGCAACTTGTCCAGCGCGGCGTCCAGCCGGTCCACCGCCCAGATCTCCAGCCCCTCGATGGGCTGGCGCGGCGCGTTGGCCTTGGGGATCAGGGCGATCGAAAAGCCCAGCTTGGCGGCTTCGCGCAGGCGTTCCTGCCCGCGCGGCGCGGGCCGGATTTCTCCCGCCAGCCCGACTTCGCCGAAGGCGATCAGGCCGCGCGGCAATGGCTTGTCGCGCAGCGAGGACATGATGGCCAGCAGCACCGGCAGGTCGGCCGCCGGTTCGGTGATGCGCACCCCGCCCACCGCGTTGACGAAGACGTCCTGGTCGAAGGTGGACACGCCGGCGTGCCGGTGCAGCACCGCCAGCAGCATCGCCAGGCGGTTGCCCTCCAGCCCCACTGTCAAGCGCCGCGGATTGGGCGCGTGCGAGCTGTCCACCAGCGCCTGGATCTCCACCAGCAGCGGACGCGTGCCTTCCTGCGTGGCCATGACGCAGGAGCCCGCGACCTGCTGCTCGTGCTGCGACAGGAACAGCGCGGACGGATTGGCCACGCCGCGCAGCCCGCGGTCCGTCATGGCGAAGACGCCCAGTTCATTGACCGCGCCGAAGCGGTTCTTGAAGGCGCGCACCAGGCGGAACGAGGAATGCGTGTCGCCCTCGAAATACAGCACGGTGTCGACGATGTGCTCCAGCACCCGCGGCCCGGCCAGCGAGCCGTCCTTGGTGACATGGCCGATCATGACGATGGCGATGCCCGTCTGCTTGGCCAGGCGCGTGAGCTGCGCCGCGCATTCGCGCACCTGCGAGACCGAACCGGGCGCCGCGCTCAGTTCGCCGCTGTACAGCGTCTGGATCGAGTCGATCACGGCCACCGTGGGCTTCTGCTCGGACACCGCGGCCTGGATCGACTCCAGCCGGATCTCGGCCAGCAGGTTGACGTTGCCGGTCTGCAGGCCCAGCCGGCGCGCGCGCAAGGCTACCTGCTCGGCGGATTCCTCGCCTGTGACGTACAGCACATTGGTGACTTCGGACAGCGAGGCCAGCGCCTGCAGCAGCAGGGTGGACTTGCCTATGCCCGGATCGCCGCCGATCAGCACCACGGCGCCGGCCACCAGACCGCCGCCCAGCACGCGGTCGAACTCTTCCAGCCCGGTGGGCTGGCGCGGCGTTTCGCGGGCTTCGATTTCAGACAGGCTGCGTACCGGGCTGGCGGCCGCCAGCGGCGCATAGCGGTGGGAGGCAGCGGCCGGCGCCGACGACTCCACGGTTTCTTCCAGCGTGTTCCAGGCGTTGCAATGCGGGCATTTGCCCTGCCACTTCGGGGTGGTGCCGCCGCAATCGGAGCACACATATACGGTTCGGGATTTGGCCATGCGCGAAAGTGTACCGGCAAGCCGGGGCCGCAGAGCGCGTCAGGCGCGCGCATTCGTCCCGGCGCGCACCATGACGGTACGCCTATCTGTCATTCTGCTTTCAAAAACAGGGACAAGCTGAAGTTACATGATGCAAACTCAAGAAATTCTCTGGCGGATTTCTCCAGATCGCGCATAATCATCAGGTGCAGCGCATTGACGAACCGTCCGGCCCAGGGCGGCATACCTGTAACCGTACGCCCCAGGGCGCGGGTGCGGGAATCGCGGCGCAATCACCTGCGGCTTTCCCGGAAGCCGCCTAAACCGGAACAGGACCCGAGCCACGACGAGACCGCCGGACCACCGGCGCGGCGTGCGCAGAGGCCAGACGCGGATGCGCCTTGCCACCAGGCGCATGCGCGAGGAGTACGCGCATGAGCATTACCTACCGCCCCCCTTTCGACGAAGACGATGAACGGGAGCTGCGCGCCTTGTACCGTAGGCACGGCCCTGCGGCCAGTCCCGAACTGGACGCAGCCGTACGCCGCCGCTGGCATCCCGGCCATAGCTGGCACCCGGCCTGGGGCGCCGCCGCCTGCGCCGCGATGGTATTCGGCCTGTTCGCCTGGACCGAGATGCGCGAAGCCCAGGACTTTACCGAGCAGAACACGCCGGTCATCGCTCCGCACGAAATAGGGACAAGCTCAGAGCGCGCGCCCGCCCTGCTGTCCGCGCCAACGGAAGCGCCCGCCGAACAG
>NZ_DATCUY010000242.1:0-11695 GCF_036567245.1 Achromobacter sp.
CCGCCCCGAGCAGCAGCCGGATCTTGCGTTCGGCCACGGCCCCACCGCCCGCTACGACCACTCGCCGTCCAGCCAGGTTGAAAAACACCGGGAAGAGCATCGCGGATGGCGCGTCCATGGGGCTCCTCCCTTACTGGCGGCTGGAGAAATACCGGGCCAGCTCCTGGATGGCCTCGGGACTTAAGGGCTCGGCCATGGAGCTCATGACGGGGTCGTTGCGTTCCCGCGTCTTGAAGGCATTGAGCTGCTTCACCAGGTACTCGACTTTCTGCCCGGCAAGATTGGGGTACAGGCCGACGGCGCTGACCCCGTCCGCACCATGGCAGGACGCGCACAGCGGCAGCATGGCGGAGACGTGGGGCGAGAGCGTCTCGGCGGGGTTGGCGCCGGCGACCAGGGCAGGCTGCCCGCCGGCGGCCAGCGCGTGCGCAGCGGCCTGGGACAGCAGCAGCGCCGCGAGTATGCGGAATAGCGGTTTCATGTCTGTGTTCCTAATCTCAGAATTTGCGCGTTTCGGACAGGCCGATGGTCAGCCAGCGGGTGCGCGCGCGGGAGAAGATGCCCGAGGGGCTTTCCATCTTGTGTTCCGCCACCAGCTCCAGCGTCTTGCTGTCGTAGATCTTGATGCGGTCGCCCCAGTAGCCCGAGCTGACATAGAGGTAGTTCCCGGTGCGGTTGTAGTCCGGGAAGAAGGCATGTCCGCCCACGTCCAGCGTCTTGGCCACTTCCAGCGTGTTCTTGTCGATCAGCTGGATCCAGGCCGCGCGCTTGTCCTTGTCGACGATGTCCACCGCCACATAGGGCGCGTTCGGATGGGCCGCGGGCGATTCGGTGGCGCCTGCCACCGGGATCTGCTTGACCACCGAGAAGTCCTTGGTGTCCCAGACGGTGACCACGGAACCCTTGTCGCAGGTGCCGATATTGGTGCCGAACGCCAGGAAGCGGCCATTGACCTCTGTCACCGCGCCCGAGCCGACGTGAGGCTGGCAGCCTGCGGGAATGTCGCGCACCACCTTGTCGTCCTTGAAATCGATGGCGACGATCTTGTTGTCGTCATAGGACGCCACCATGGAGTAGCGGCCATCGGGGGTCAGAAAGGTGTCGTGCAGCATGCGGCCGACCTTGGTCAGCTTGGTCACCGGCATATCGGGCTTGTCGGGGTCGATGATCCAGATCTGGCCGGCCTGGCGCAGCGTCAGCGCGAACTTGTTGTTGATGCGGCTGCCGATCACCGGGCCGCCGGCCGACTTGACGAACTTGCCGTCTGGATCCTCGCCTTCGAGGTCCATGTACTTGACCGGTTCCAGCGTATCCGCCTTCAGGATGGCGACGCTCTTGGGTACGAACGAGCTGATGGCCAGCCATTTGCCGTCATTGGACAGGGCGATGCCGGGGCCGGTCAGGCCGACCTTGGCCTTACGCACGATCTGCAGCGAGTACAGGTCGATCTTGTAGACCATGCCATCGTCGCTCTTGAGCCAGGCCCAGCGTTCCGCCACGGGGCTGAAGTCCATGATGTGCGGCGCCACCGGCGTGGCGATCTCGCCGACCACCTTGTTGGTCTTGCCGTCCAGGAACACGGTGCGCGCATTGTTGCCCGCGTCGCCCCGCCCGTAGCGCCCGCGCGCCATGACCACCATCAGGTCGTACACCGTATCGATGGCGTAGGTCGGCTTGGCGGGCAGGGTGGCTTCGTCGACCACTACCTGCACGCTGGCGCGGATCTGGTCCAGTCCCCACTTCGGATCGTCTGCGCCCTGGGTCTTGATGAGGCGGGCGAGCGCGCGGATTTCCTCGTCGGACAAGCGGCCCACGAAGGGCGGCATCAGGGTGTCGGGAATGCCGGTCATGATGGTGCCGCGCAGCGCCGCCTCGCTCTGGACCAGGCGGTCGCTGGTCAGGCCGGGCGCGATGTAGCCGCCGCGGTCGGCGCCATGACAGACGGCGCAATTCTGCTGGAACAGCTGATTCGCCTTGAGGTATTCCTCGGTCGGCGCACTCCAGGCGGCGCCGGCCGAGACGAATAGCAGGGCCGCGCTCAATAGCTTGGTGTGCATGTCGATCTCTCCCGAATGGTTCTTGCCGAAACTCCGGCCCCTGCACTGTGTCATCGCGGAGCCGGGCCGATAAGGCACGGCTTCGGAGCGTGCGATGGTTACGGTCCAATTGGATTTTTGACATAGGACAAAACGAACCGATAGTAAGAGGACTACCGTGATAACAAACGGAGCGCGGCCGGCCCGCGCCGCTTCGAAAGGCCGGCGCCATCTTTTTCCTGTGGTTGCCAGCCATGTTTTCACTACCGCTTACCCTATCCCGCCTGGACGCAAAACCCTACAAGCAGCAGATCTCCGACCAGATCGAAGCGCTGATACGCGCCGGACGATTACAGGAAGGGGACAGGCTGCCGGCGATCAACCGCATGGCATCGCTGCTGCAGGTATCGAAGAACACCGTGCTGGGCGCGTATGAGCTGCTGATCGACTCCTGTCTGATAGAGAGCAAGCCCAGCCGGGGCTATTTCGTGACGCTGAACAGCAGCCTGGTCATCAATCCGAGTTGCCTGGATTTTGTCCAGGATCGTCCGCAGGTCTACGCTGATGCCGTGAGCCAGGCGCAATCCAGCGGCGTCTGCGGCCAGTCTCCATCCATGCCCTTGCGCTATGACTTCAAGGTCGGCCGTCCTTCCGTCCACGCTTTTCCCCTGCGCCAGTTCATCTCGCTGTCGAACCAGCTGCTGCGGCATGCGGGCTGCGCCATGGCCGAGTACGCGCCGCCGGCCGGCCTGTGGGGCTTGCGCGTCCAGATTGCCGATTACCTGTCGGCGGCCAAGGCGTTGAAGGTCGAGCCGGAACAGGTGCTGATCACGGCCGGCAGCCAGGAAGCCCTGAGCCTGATCGCTTCGCATTTCCTGGACCGCCATGGCAGGGCAGTGTTCGAGTCGCCCTGTTACGCGGGCTTCAGGAATCTGGTGCGGCGGCATGGCGCGCAGGAGGCGCCCGTTCCTGTCGACGAGCAGGGACTGCGCGCCGATCTGCTGCCGGAAGGACCGGCCAGGCTGGCCTATGTGACGCCGTCGCACCAATATCCCCTGGGCCACGCCATGTCCCTGCCCAGGCGGCGGCAATTGCTCGAATGGGCTGGCCGCAGCGGCGCGTTGATCATCGAAGACGACTACGACGGCGACTTTTGCTATGAATCCGTGCTGCCCATGCCCCTGGCCGCCATGAGCCCGCGGCAGGTCGTCTACCTGGGCACCTTCTCCAAGACGTTGGGACCGGGGCTGAGGCTGGGATACATGGTTTGTCCGCCCGCGCTGGTCGACGATTTCGTCGAGCGCAAGGCGCTACTGAATAACGGCAGTCCGTGGTTGACGCAGGCCGTGCTGGCCCGCTACTTCGACGAGAACTGTTTCGCGCGCCACCTGCAAACCTTGCGCAGGCGCTATCAGGCGCAGCGCGACGAGCTGCTGCGCGGCATTCGCGAAATCTGGGCCGGGCGGGGCCGGGTGAGCGGTCAGAATTCAGGGATGCACTTGGCCTTCGAATTGCCCGCAGACAGCCCTGGCGCCGATGTGGTCGCCGCGGCCGCGCTAGCGCAGGGCGTGAGGCTGTATCCGCTGGCCCAGGCCGCCGCCAGCGCGGCCGACGGCGCGGAACCCAGGCATCTGCTGTTCGGCTACGCCGGCCTGGAAACCGGCGAAATCGCCCAGGCCATGGCGCGACTGCATGCGGCCTGCAGGCAGATGCAGGAGGCCCGTCACGGGTGGGCAGAAGTCCGCTTGCCCCGCGAGGAAGCGCGCTGCGGCGGCGTCTAGCACGGTTCCTGCGTTTTCGGTAGGGACGGCGGCGCAAGGCATGAGCCGGCGACGTCGCTATGCGTTTCGGCCCGCCTATCCTTAAAATTATTTTGTCCTATGACAATTTTTATTCGTCCGTCCCGCAGCCCGTTTGCCGGTGGACCGCCATGCCTGGAGATACTTCGATGCCGCTTACCGCCGGCGGGTCCGTCCCGCTGACTTCACACCGGTCCGTGCCGGATACTCCGCAAGGCGGAGACCGCCCCGGTCGAAGCTTGAATCGGGCGGATGCCGGGTTCCTGGCTGTCTGTCTCGCCGGTTGCGTCTATGCGCTGGCGAATTTCGGGCAGTTCATCAACGGTTACGAGAAGGCGATGCTGGTCGGCGCGGTGCCCGCACTGGTCTGGCTGGGATGGTTGTGGCGTCCCCTGCGGCTTCTGGTCCTGGCCAGCGGCGCCAGCGCGCTGCTGGCGGTGTGGCTGTACGCGGGCGGGGCAGGGCTGCTCCAGGGCGAGCTGGCGCGTGCCGAGAGTGTCTTCCTGCTCAAGTACCTGCTGTCTTCGCAGTCCGCCATCCTCTGGATGAGCTGCCTGTTCGTGCTGGGCACGGTTTGCTATTGGGCGGGCCTGGCCCGGCCCGCGGTTGCCTGGCTGGGCACGGTCCTGACTTGGGGCGGTGTATGGGCGGGCCAGACCGGCCTGCTGGTGCGCTGGCGCGAAGGGCATCTGCTGGGACCAGATGTAGGACACATTCCGGTGAGCAACCTGTACGAGGTGTTCGTCTTCTTTGCGCTGGTCACGGCGCTGTTCTACCTCTACTACGAGGCCCGCTACGCGACGCGGGCGCTGGGTGGCTTCGTGATGCTGGTGGTCGCCTCGATGGTCGTGTTCCTGTCCTGGTACTCGGTCACGCGCGGCGCCCATCAGATTCAGCCGCTGGTTCCGGCCCTGCAGAGCTGGTGGATGAAGCTGCACGTGCCGGCCAACTTCGTCGGTTACGGCACCTTCGCGCTGGCGGGCGCGGTGGGCTTTGCCTATCTGGTCAAGCTGCACGGCCAGACCGCCGCGGGCAAGCGCCTGATTCCGGTGTTCCTGCTGGGGGCGCTCCTATGCGCCGAGCCGATGATCTTCGGTTCGCGCCGGTTGTCGCCGGTGTGGACGCTGTACTTTGGCGTCGGCGCCGTGCTCGTCGGCGCGGTGCTGGCGTTGCGCCGTCCCATTGCCCGCAGGCTGCCGTCACTGGATGTGCTGGAGGACATCATGTACCGGGCCATCGCCCTGGGCTTCGCCTTCTTCACGGTGGCCACCGTGCTGGGCGCGCTGTGGGCGGCCGACGCCTGGGGTGCGTACTGGCAATGGGACCCCAAGGAAACCTGGGCGCTGATCGTGTGGCTGAACTACGCCGCCTGGCTGCACATGCGGCTGCTCAAGGGGCTGCGGGGAGATGTGGCGGCCTACTGGGCGCTCGTTGGCCTGGTCGTGACGAGCTTCGCCTTCCTGGGGGTGAACATGTTCCTGTCGGGGCTGCATTCGTACGGTAGTCTGTAGCTTGCCGCAAGATCGAGGGCGCACGGGTCCAGTTTGCCAGCGCGCAAGACACAGGAGAAAAACGTGAGCGATCCAGCTAGCGACCGCAACAATCTGATCCTCGCCGCGCAGTCCGGCGACGCGGCGGCATTGGCGCGCCTGCTCGCGGTCTGCCAGGCCGATGCGCGCCGCTATGCCTACAAACACTGCGTGGCCAGCGATGTGGATGACGCAGTCCAGGAGTCGCTGCTGATCATTTCCCGCAAGGTTCGCGGACTGAAAGCTGCGGCCGCTTTTTCGTCCTGGCTGTTCATGGTCGTCAAGCGCGAGTGCCGCAAGCTCGCGCGCATCATGTTCAAGACCGACCCGCTACCGGACGAAGCTGCGGAGGAGCAACTGCTGCACCGGCCCGACGCTGAGCTCAGGATAGACCTCGCCAATGCCCTGGAGTCGTTGCCGGCCCATTATCTCGAAGTCGTGTTGCTGCGCGACTTCGAGGAACTGACCATCGCCGAGATCGCAGCGCGCTTGGGCGAGCAGCCCGGTGCGGTCAAGAGCCGGCTGCACCGCGCCCGCGAGCTGGTGCGCGAATACATGCTGAGCACCGAGCCGGCCTCGGCACGCGCGCCCGGGAAGTAACCGCGGCACGCACGGCCGGCCGGCTCCGGTCGCAGCCTTGTGTAATTTTTTTTATTTTTGCGAACCGTTTTGCGCGCTTCCCTCCTCTTAGGGGTAGAGGCAGGTCGTTGTCAGCCGATTCCGGAGCTGGCCCGGCCGCTTCCCTCTGTCAGGAGATCGAAATGTCCAACCCAGTATCGAACCGCATGCTGTCGGTGGCCGTGGCCACCGCCTTCGCCGCCGCCATGAGCGCTTTCGCTGCGCCCGCGCTTGCGCAGGGCACGATGAGCAAGGCCGACATGGAAAGGAAAATGCAGGAGAACCAGGCCAAGACCATGGAAAAGATGAAGGCCGGCAAGTACGAAAAGTGCTACGGAGTCGCGCTCAAGGGCCAGAACGATTGCTATGCCGGCGCAGGCACCAGCTGCGCGGGTACCAGCACGGCCGACTACCAGGGCAATGCGTGGAAGCTGGTTCCGCAAGGGACCTGCACCACGATCGCCACGCCTGCCGGCAAGGGCAGCCTGGAAGGCAAGCCCGCCTGAGGCTGACGCCTGGCGGCCGGCGTTTCGCCCGGTCCGCCAGGCTTCAACGGAGGATCGCCATGAACGACCGCCATGTCGCCTACGCCGCGGGGCAGGATATTCCTGCGCGCACTGGCGTGGGCCTTAAGGCCGAGCACTGCCGCAACATCATCGAGACTCGCCCGGATATCGGTTTTTTCGAGGTCCATGCGGAGAACTACATGGGGGCCGGCGGCCCCCCACATCGCCTACTGACCGCGATCCGCGACCGCTATCCCCTGGCGCTGCATGGCGTGGGCCTGTCCATCGGCGGCGCCAGGCCGCCGGACCCGCGGCATCTGAAGCGCCTGAAGGCGCTGATCCGGCGCTACGAGCCCGGCCTTTTTTCCGAACACCTGGCCTGGTCTGCGCATGGAGCCAGTTACTTCGGCGACCTGTTGCCGCTGCCGTATACCGACGCCGCGCTCGACCGTATCTGCCAGCACGTCGACCAGGTGCAGACCGAGCTGGGCCGGCAGATGCTGCTGGAGAACCCGTCGACGTATCTCTGGTTCGAGGAAAGCTCTTGGCGGGAGCCGGACTTCATCCGGGAGATCGCCCGGCGCACCGGATGCGGCCTGCTGCTGGATGTGAACAACGTCCACGTGGCCTGCGTCAATCAGCAATGGGATGCGCGCGGCTATATCGAGGACTTTCCCCTGAGCTGCGTTCAAGAACTCCATCTGGCCGGCAACTCTCCCCAGTTGGACGAGGACGGGCGCGCTTTGCTGATCGACTCGCATGACCGCTGCGTGGACCAGCACGTGTGGGACTTGTTCCGGCAAGTCATCCAGCGCGTCGGACCGGTGCCGACCTTGATCGAGCGGGATGCCAACGTGCCTGCATGGCCAGAGCTGCATGCGGAGGCAGTAATGGCCGAGGCGCTGATGCACTTGTCGAATGCGCGGGAGCGACGCTATGGCACATTGGGCTGAGCGCCAACGGGAGTTCGCCGCAGCGCTGCTCGATCCCGGTCGGCCGGTGCCGCCAGGGCTGCTCGGACCCGGGGGCGCGCCGAGCGCCAGGCGGTTCGCCGTGTACAGAGACAATGTCCTTGTCGGGCTGACCGAGGCGCTGCGAGTGAGCTTCCCCTGCGTCGCCAAACTGGTCGGAGACGAGTTCTTCGCAATGATGGCCCGGTTGTTTGTGGAGGCACGGCCGCCAGCATCGCCGGTGTTGCTGCGTTACGGCGCCGGATTCCCGGACTTCATCGAGTCCTTCGCGCCCGCCGCCGCCTTGCCGTATCTCGCGGATGTTGCCCGCATCGAGCGCGCCGCGACCGAGGCGTACCACGAACGCGACGAAGTCTCGCTGGATCCCGGTGCGCTCGCGGACCTGCCACCCAGCCAGGCTTCTTTCTTGCGATTCAGCTTGCATCCGTCCATCCGGACGGTGCGCTCGCGCTTTCCTGCGTTCTCTATCTGGCGCATGAATGCCGCTGGCGGCGTGCCGGCGCCAGTCGATCTTTCGGAAAGCCAGGACACCTTGGTGCTGCGCCCGGACGCGGAGGTGGATATTCGTCAGGTGCTGCCCGCGAGCTACGACTTCGCGATCGCGCTTGGGCAGGGCCTGACGTTATCGCAGGCCATGCAGATCGCCCTTGCTGCCGATCCGGGTTTCGATCTTGGGGAGAACCTGGAGGCATTGATCCGGATGGGCGCGCTCGTCGGCGTTGATTCGGGCAGGAGCGGCAGGCGCCATGGTTAGGATGCCCCGTGTTTCATGCCTGTTCGGCCGAGCGCTTGGCTGGACGGAAAAGGCGGCCGGGGCGGCGGCGCCGCTCCTGCTCCGGCTTGCGCTTGCGTTACCCTTCTTCAGGTCGGGCCTCACCAAGTGGGATGGCTTCCTGTCGCTGTCCCCAGCTACGAACTTCCTGTTTGAAGAGGAATTCAAGCTGCATGTCTTCGGACAGGCGTATGGCCTGCCATTCCCGGGCCTGCTTGCGCTCGCTGCCGGTACTGCGGAGATCGTTCTGCCCGTTCTGTTGGTGCTGGGCCTTGCCACGCGGTTGGGCGCCCTGGGTTTGCTGGCCATGACGGCGGTGATCCAACTCGTCGTACCCCAGGGCTGGGCGAACTTCCATCTGCCCTGGGCGGCCATGGCGCTTGCCTTGATCGCCATCGGCCCCGGCCGCGCCTCCCTGGACCACTTGCTTCACGTTGTCCTGAAGACCCCGAAGTCCATGTGAACCCCGTCGCCCGGTCATTCCTGGCCGGCAATGACATGAAAGGAGATAGCTATGATTGGTTTGCGCGTTAAGGCTGTACTTGCCGCCTGCTGCTTCGCATCAGTGGCCGGCGCTGCGGGCGCCACCAGTGTGGCGGACGGATTGATCGTCTTGCGCAGCCCCGTCAGCGTCAAGGAAACCATTGATCGCTTCGAGGCGGCGGCCAAGTCCAGGGGGCTCAACATATTCCTGCGCCTGGATCACGCGGCAGGAGCGGCGGCTGTGGGCAAGACGCTGCGGCCAACCGAACTCCTGTTACTGGGGAACGCCCAGGGAGGCACGCCCTTGATGGAATGCGCGCAGTCCGCCGGCATCGATCTGCCGCTCAAGGCTTTGGCCTGGCAAGATGCGGGAGGGCAGGTTTGGCTGGGCTACAACGACCCGAAATATGTGGCATCGCGTCACCACGCGGGCGATTGCGGCCCGGTGGTGGAAAGCATGTCCAAGGCGCTCGCCGGCATGGCCCGCGAATCCGTGAGGGAATGATTTCTGCCGCGCTGCGCGGCTGAACGACGCAGGAGAGGTCTGGCGGAAGCGGTGAGATTCGAACTCACGAACGGTTGCCCGTTGCCGGTTTTCAAGACCGGTGCAATCGACCACTCTGCCACGCTTCCGGGGATTGCTGTGCTGCTGACTGGATACAGCTTTGACGGCCTATTTATTGTCCTGCTCCGCGGCCATCAGGCAAACAATCTGCCAGGCCGGAAACACGATACGCCGTAAAGGGCGCAATAATAATCTATTTGCTGCAAAGGAGGCACGCGATGCACGCCGTAGAAATCTCTCGCCCTGGTGGCCCCGAGGTCCTGGTCCCCGTGGAACGCCCCACGCCGGAAACCGGCGCTGGTGAAGTTCTGATCAAAGTGAGCGCCGCGGGCGTCAATCGTCCCGACGTGTTTCAGCGCAAGGGCAACTATGCTCCGCCGCGCGGCGCCTCGGACCTGCCGGGCCTGGAAGTGGCCGGCGAGATCGTCGGCGGCGACCTGGCCGGCAGCGGCTACGCCCTGGGCGACAAGGTCTGCGCCCTGGTGGCGGGCGGCGGCTACGCCGAATACTGTGTCGCGCCCGCGGCGCAATGCCTGCCCATCCCCAAGGGCCTGTCCGACATCGAGGCCGCCGGCCTGCCGGAAACCTACTTCACCGTCTGGAGCAACGTGTTCGACCGCGGCCGCCTGTCCGAAGGCGAGGCCCTGCTGGTGCACGGCGGCGCAAGCGGCATCGGCACTACGGCGATCCAGCTGGCCCGCGCCATGGGACACAAGGTCTACGCCACCGTCGGCAGCGACGACCGGGCCCGCGCCGTCGAAGCGCTGGGTGCGGAGCGCGGCATCAACTACAAGACCCAGGATTTCGTCAAGGAAGTGCTGGACGCCACCGGCGGACGCGGCGTGGACGTGATCCTGGACATGGTGGCCGGCGATTACATCGCCCGCGACATGCAGTGCCTGGCCGATGACGGCCGCATCGTCATCATCGCCCAACTGGGCGGCGCCCACGCCAATGTCGATACGGCCCAGGTCATGCGCCGCCGCCTGACCATCACCGGCTCGACCTTGCGTCCCCGTCCGGTCGCCTTCAAGGGCGCCATCGCCCGCGCGCTGCGCGAGCAGGCCTGGCCGCTGCTGGAAAAAGGGGCCATCAAGCCCATCGTGCACGCCACCTTCCCGCTGGCCGAGGCCTCCCGCGCCCATGCCATGATGGAAAGCGGTGAAAACATAGGCAAAATCATCCTGACCATGTAAGAAATGGGGGGACGCCCGGCGTAGCGTCCCGCAACAGGATACAATCACGGGTTTCGCCTGGAATTTTTTCCAGGCAGACCTGTGGGCGGTTGCTAAGCAGCCTCTGGCTCGCCCCAGCCCAACCGATACAGATACCTCGCCATGACTTCAGTCGAAAACCGCGCCCGCCTCGTGCTGGGCAACTGGAAGATGCACGGCAACCTGGCCGAGAACGCCGCGTTGCTGACCGAGTTGCGCGCCGCGGATGCTGCGAGCCACTGCGAAGTCGGCATCTGCGTACCGTTTCCCTATCTTGCGCAAGCGGCGTCGGCCCTGACCGGCAGCAGCGTGTCGTGGGGCGCGCAAGACGTCAGCGCCCATGACAAGGGCGCCTACACCGGGGAAGTTTCCGGCGCCATGCTGAAGGAATTCGGCTGCCGCTGGGCCCTGGCCGGCCATTCCGAGCGCCGCGTCCTGCACGGCGAGACCGACGAAATCGTCGCCGCCAAGGCCCAGGCCGCGCTGGCCGCCGGCCTGACCCCGGTGGTGTGCGTGGGCGAGTCCCTGGCCGACCGCGAAGCCGGCAACACGCTGGCCGTGATCGAACGCCAGTTGAAGCCCGTGCTGGCGCTGGGCGCCGAGGCGGTTTCGCGCATGGTGCTGGCTTACGAGCCCGTCTGGGCCATCGGCACCGGCCGCACCGCCAGCCCCGAGCAGGCGCAGGAAGTCCATGGCGCGATCCGCGCCGCCCTGTGCGCGCTGGGCGCCGCGCAGGTGCAAGTGTTGTACGGCGGCAGCGTCAAAGCTGCCAACGCCGCCAGTTTGTTCGCCATGACTGATATCGACGGGGCCCTGGTCGGCGGCGCGTCGCTCGTGGCCGAAGAATTTTTGCGAATCGCCGCTATCTAAGTTTCCGTTCCGGAGTCTGTAATGCCCTTGATGCTCAAAATCCTGCTGGCCGTCCAAGTGATCTCGGCGCTGGCTATCATCGTCCTGGTCCTGCTTCAGCAGGGCAAAGGCGCCGACATGGGGTCCGCTTTCGGTAGCGGCTCGTCCGGCAGCCTGTTCGGCGCCACCGGCGCGGCGAACTTCCTGTCGCGCGCGACCAAATGGGCCGCCGTGGTCTTCTTCGCGTCCACCGCCGGCCTGGCTTATGTCAGCCACAAGGGCACCAGCGGCCCGGCCGTCGATTCCGGCGTGATGCAAAGCTTCCCGGCCGACCGCTCGGTGCCGCAAGTGCC
>NZ_DATCUY010000243.1:0-3971 GCF_036567245.1 Achromobacter sp.
AAGTGCCTGGCGCCCGCCTGGCGCTGGCGCACGGCAACGGCGGCGAGCTCTCCAGCCAGGCCACGCTGATCCTGGGCGCCGCCGAAACGCTCTGAACCCCACAAGGAAAACCATGAATCACACTGCTTACCTGCTCGACCAACGCAGCATCATCGTGACGGGCGCGGCCCAGGGCATAGGCCGCGCCATCAGCGAACTGGCCATGCAATTGGGCGCACGCGTCACGGCCGTGGACATGAACGCCGACGCGCTCGCCGCCTTTGAGCGCGAAGCGCCCCAAGGCCAGCTACTGACCCTGGCCGGCGACGTATCGGACCCGGCCTTCGCCGAAGCGGCGGTGGCGCAGGCGGCCGAGCGTTTCGGCACGGTCGACGGACTGGTGAACAACGCCGGCATCACCCGTACCGCGATGATAGAAAAGATGAGCCAGGAAGCCTGGCAGAAGGTGATAGACGTGCACCTGACCGGTTCCTTCCAGTTCCTGCAGGCCGTCGGCCGCCATATGCTGGCGGCGGCGCGCGAAACGGGCAAACCCGGCGGATCGATCGTCAACATCACCTCGGACGCAGGCCGCCGCGGCACCATAGGCCAGATCAACTACGCCGCGGCCAAGTCCGGCGTGCTGGGGCTGACCATGAGCGCGGCGCGCGAATGGGGCAAGTACGGGATACGGGTCAACACCATCGGCTTCGGCGTGGTGGAAACGCCCATGACGGAAACCATACGCGGGGACAAGTTCCGCGACACCTATCTGTCGCAAATCCCGCTGGGGCGTTTCGGCCAGCCCGGAGAGGTAGCATGGCCGGTGTGTTTTCTGCTGTCGGATGCCGCCTCGTACATGACGGGGCAGCACCTCTATGCCAACGGCGGCATGACCATCGGCATGTAAGGCAAATCCGGGGCCGCCGCGCTTGGCGGCCCGCGGCGTCCTCAGGCGTCGATACCGCGCGAGGTCAGGTAGTCATCGTAGCCGCCGCGGTAGTCGACGATCTCGCCCGAGGGCAGGATTTCGATCACGCGCGTGGCCAGGCCGGAGACGAACTCGCGGTCATGCGACACGAATACCAGCGTGCCTTCGTACTTTTCCAGCGCGAACTGCAGCGACTCGATCGATTCCATGTCCAAGTGGTTGGTGGGCTCGTCGAGCAGCATGACGTTGTGCCGGCCCAGCATCAGGCGGCCGAAGGTCATGCGGTTCTTTTCGCCGCCGGACAGCACCTTGGGCGCCTTGGGCAGGTCGTCCGCCGAGAACAGCAGGCGGCCCAGCACCGAACGGATCGATTGGTCGTCGTCGCCCGGTTGGCGGTGGTCGCCCATCCAGTCCAGCAGGTTGATGTCGGTCTGCAGGAACTGGTCGGACACGTCCTGGGCCATGTAGCCCAGGTCGGCGTTTTCGGACCACTTCACTGCGCCCGAGTCCGGCTGCAGATCGGTGGCCAAGAGGCGCAGCAGCGTGGTCTTGCCGACGCCGTTGGCGCCGATGATGGCGATCTTCTCGCCCGCGTCGACCATGGCCGAGAACTTGCGGATGACCGGCGCGTCGTAGGCCTTGGACAGGTTTTCGACGGTGACGGCCAGGCGGTGCATGACCTTGCTTTGCTCGAAGCGGATGTACGGATTCTGGCGCGACGAGGGCTTGACCACGACCTGGTCGGCCTTGATGCGGTCGATCTGCTTCAGGCGCGAGGTGGCCTGGCGCGACTTGGACTTGTTGGCGGCGAAGCGGCGCACGAAGTCCTGCAGTTCGGCGACGCGTTCCTTGGCCTTGGCGTTGTTGGACACCAGGCGTTCGCGCGCCTGGGTGGACGCCAGCATGTAGTCGTCGTAGTTGCCGGCGTAGATGCGGATCTCGCCGTAATCCACGTCCGCCATGTGCGTGCACACCTGGTTCAGGAAGTGGCGGTCGTGGCTGATGATGATCATCGTGCTCTGGTAGCCGTTGAGCACGTTTTCCAACCAGCGGATGGTGTTGATGTCCAGGTTGTTGGTGGGCTCGTCCAGCAGCAGGACGTCGGGATTCGAGAACAGGGCCTGCGCCAGCAGCACGCGCAGCTTCCAGCCCGGCGCCACTTCGCGCATGGGCAGGTTGTGCTGGTCGACGGCGATTTCCAGGCCCAGCAGCAGTTCGCCGGCGCGGGCTTCGGCGGTGTAGCCGTCGTACTCGGCGAACTTGGCTTCCAGGTCGGCCGCGCGCATGTAGTCGTCTTCGGTCGCTTCCGGGTTGGCGTAGATGGCGTCGCGCTCGGACATGGCGGCCCACATCTCGGTGTGGCCCATCATGACCACGTCCAGCACGCGCAGGTCTTCAAACGCGAACTGGTCCTGGCGCAGCTTGCCCAGGCGCACGCCCGGCTCCAGCGACACGTTGCCCCCCGAGGATTCCAGGTCGCCGCCGATGATCTTCATGAAGGTCGACTTGCCGGAACCGTTGGCCCCGATCAGCCCGTAGCGGTTGCCTTCCCCGAACTTGACGCTGACGTTCTCGAAAAGGGGTTTGGGGCCGAACTGGATGGTGAGATTGGCAGTGGAGATCACGGTATCTTGAGTCTTTGGGCGTCCGAAGACGCATGCGGAGAAACCCGATAGTGTACCAAGCATCAAAGCATCCCATGCATGCCCGGCAAATAGCGCATTGAAGCATCTGGAAATACCGCATGCCATTTGTTGTCTTAACGTAAATATTTGTATTAATTAGGGTACTATTGAAGGTATTCCACGCCTACGGCCGGCCCCGGCCGGGAAGGCGGTAGCAACCCACCTTCCCCCGTTTCGTGGCAGACGCGACTCCCTCCTCCGAAAAAGTCGAGCTTTCCTACGGCCGCTCCTTGATCGTTGCCGCCATCGTGGCGATCGTGATGCTGTGGGCGACGCCCAGGCTGACTCCAAGCTCCGACCTGTTCACCTACGCCGCGGCGCGGCTCCAGGCCCGCCTGGTCGGCGGCCACTACGACCCCGCCCACCGCAATGACACCACTGTCGTCCTGATAGACGACGATTCCCTGGATCAGCAAAAAGGCGCCTGGCCGGTGCCCTACAGGACGCATGCGCGCTGGCTGCGCAATATCGGCCTGATCCACAAGCCCAAGGCCATCTTCCTGGACATCACCTTCGGCCGCGAACGCGACGATCCGACGCTGCCGGAACTGGCGGCCGCCCTGTGCGAGCTGCGCGATGCCAATATCCCGGTATTCCTGGCCGCGCTGCCCGACACGCAGGGAAATCTGCGTCTGCGCTCGGGCCTGCAAGCGCCCGCTGGCGAGCCACCCTGCTTCACCATGGTCGACGTGCGCTACACCCCCAGCAAGGTGGACCGGCTGGTATGGAGCTATCCCCTCTGGTCTGGCGAAAACGCGCGCAGCGCGGCGCTGGCCATCGCCCAGGACGCGGCGGGCGTATCGATCGCGCGCACCAACGAAGCCATGGCCTTGACCTGGGGCGTCGACAACCTGGACCAGCGCCGCTTCAGCATGGACTGCCGCCAGGCCCGCGGCGGCTATATGGAAATGCTGCCGTCCTATGTGCGCAGCCTGCTGGGCGACCCGGACGCGGCGCAGCCCATCTGCCCCTACACCCGCGCGCTGACCCTGTCGGAATTGCGCGCTCCCGATGCCGACGGCACACGCCTAGCCGACATGCTCACGGGCCGCTACGTCATGATCGGCGCCGCGCTGAGCGGCTTCAACGACACGGTGCTGTCGCCGGTGCATGACTCGATCCCCGGGGTGTTCATGCACGCCATGGCGCTGGACAACCTGCTGACCTACCAGAACGACTACAAGCGCGCCCTCGAATGGGAAATCTGGCCGCCCAACGTCCTGTGGCTGCTCGGCATTCCGGTCGTCATGCTGGCCCACTTCCTGCACTGGCTGGCGCAATGGCTGCGCAGCAACACCAGGTGGGGCGGCCGGCTGCTGGCCCCGCCCGCGGAATGGCGGCTGTTTGCCGACGCCCCCGCCATGCCGCCGCAGCCT
>NZ_DATCUY010000244.1:0-7054 GCF_036567245.1 Achromobacter sp.
CCGCCTGGCGCGGCAGGGCTGGTTGCGGGGCGAGGCCGTGGCGCCCGAGCTGGCCGCGCCGCTCTACGTGCGCGACAAGGTGGCGTTCACCACCGCCGAGCGCATGCGCGGGGAGGGCGGCAATCCCAAGGCTCAGCCGTCTTTGACGCCCTGGGTGCCCCAGCCGATGACCGATGCCGATCTGGACGAGGTCGTGGCGGTGGAGGCGCACGTGCAAGCCTTTCCCTGGACCCGCGGCAATTTCGCGGACGCCCTGGCGGCCGGCTACGGCGCCTGGGTGCTGCGGCGCGAAGGCCGGCTGGCGGGGTTTTGCGTGCTCATGTTTGCGCCCGACGTGGCGCACCTGCTGGTGATTGCCGTGGCCAAGCCGCTGCATCGCCAAGGCCTGGGCGGCGTGCTGCTCGACTGGTGCGAGCAGCAGGCGCGTGAACGCGGCGTGGAGGGCGTGCTGCTGGAAGTGCGCCCGTCCAACGAGTCGGCCATCAATTTCTACAAGCGGCACGGGTATTTGCAGATCGGCGTGCGGCGGGGTTATTACCCGGCCGAAAAAGGCGGCAGGGAAGATGCCCTGGTCATGCAGAAGCGTTTCGCGGCGGACGGAGCGGCGGCATGAGCCAGCCTACTGCAGCGCCGCCGTCGGCCGCGCCTCGCGTCAATCCGCTGCAGCGCATCTGGCTGCGCGAGATCGGCATGGAGCGGCTGTGGTTGCGCCCCGCGCCCGCGTCCAGCCGGCCAGCGGTTGAGCCGCAAGCCCCTGTTTCCAAGGAGGTTTTGACGGGGGATGCGCAGGCGCCCGCGGTCAAGTCGCCGCTCGCGCCGCAACCCGCCGAGGTCGCAATGCCGGTAGCTGCTGCGCCGGTCTCCGCGACGCCAGTTTCTGAAGCCCCGGCTCCGGGCGCATCGACCCCGGCCGTGCCGGCTTCCGGCCGCCCCGGCATACCGGCTTCGATCCTGACCCGTAGCGGTCCGCCGCCGCGCCCGGTCCCCAAGGCAGCGGAGGAGGCCGCGCCGCCGCCGCCGGTGCCAGTGGCCGAAGCAATCCGCAATGCCACGCTGGAAGAAATGCAAGACCTGGTTGTGGCCTGCGCCGCCTGTGGCCTGTGCAAGGGCCGCCGCAACGCGGTCTTTGGCCATGGCGGCCAGCCCACGCGCTGGCTGGTGGTGGGCGAGGCTCCCGGCGAGCAAGAGGACCGGCAGGGGCAGCCCTTTGTGGGCCGCTCGGGCCAGTTGCTGGACGCCATGCTGTCGTCGGTGTCCATGAGCCGTGAGCGCGACGTGTTCATCACCAACGTCATCAAGTGCCGCCCGCCCGGCAACCGCAATCCCAAGCCGGAGGAAATCGCGGCTTGCAGCCCTTATCTGATGCGTCAGATCGCGCTGCTCAAGCCCGAGCGGATCCTGGTGCTGGGCCGTTTCGCCGCGCAGACGCTGTTGGGCACGGACGCCACGATAGGCAGCCTGCGCGGGCGCATCCACCAGTTGAAAACGGACGAAGGGGTGGAGATTCCGGTGATCGTCAGCTACCACCCGGCCTACCTGCTGCGCAGCCCCAGCGAGAAGGCGCGCGCCTGGCAGGACCTGCGCCTGGCGGTGGCGCGGCTGGGCTGAGCCCGGCCCGGCTGACCTTCAGGCAATGAAAAACCGGGCCTCAGCCCGGTTTTTCATTAATACGGAATCGCCGCGCCTAGTGCGAGGAGTCCAGCGCGCGGCCGTGGCCTTCCTGGCCGATCTGCTCGTGCAGTTCGGGATTGGCCTGCAGGTTGCGCTTGCTCCAGCGCATGAAGACCACCATCAGCACGGCAACCACGGTGCCGAAGATCACGATGATGATGTTGATGGGCAGTTGCAGCCACAGCAGCAGCGTGTACATGGCCACCATCAGCAGGATGTTGAGTTGCTCGTTGAAGTTCTGCACGGCGATGGAATGGCCCGCCGACAGCAGCACGTGGCCGCGATGTTGCAGCAGCGCATTCATCGGCACCACGAAGAAGCCCGCCAGACCGCCCGTGATCAGCAGCAGCAGGTAGACGCTCCAGGGCGAGTAGACCAGCGGCATCAGCAGCACCACCAGGCCCATCGCGGCACCGACCGGCAGCACGGCCAGCGCGCGCCGCAGCGGAATGCGGCCCGCCAGGATGGAACCGACCACCGTGCCCAGCGCGGCCACGCCCATCAGCATCGAGGCCTTGTCCAACTGGTATCCCAGGTGGCTGCGGCCCCATTCGATGACGATCAGCTGCAGCGTCGCACCCGCGCCCCAGAACAGGGTGGTGACGGCCAGCGAGATCTGGCCCAGCTTGTCTTTCCACAGCACACAGACATAGCCCCAGAACGTGCGGATCAGCCGCACCGGGCTCTTTTGCTGCGGGGGGTAGCGCACGTGGGTGTGCGGAATCAGCAGGTTGCACAGCGCCGCCAGCAGGTAGACGAAGGCGATGACCAGGATCGCGGCCTCGGCCGGCGTGTGGACCAGCTTGCCGATGAAGGAATGGCTGAGCAGGGCAGTGGAGACGGAGGACGAAATCAGTACGCCGCCCAACACCGTGCCCAGGATGATGGAGAAGACTGTCAGGCCCTCGATCCAGCTATTGCCCTTGACCAGCATGGTCGGGGGCAGCATTTCGGTGACGATGCCGTATTTGGCGGGGGAGTAGGCCGCGGCGCCGATGCCGACGATGGCGTAGGCCGCGCAGACCAGGTACGTCTGGTACTGGGGGGCGACGCCGATGCTGGCATACGAGAACATCAGCATGCAGCCGACCACTTTCAGCGCGTTGGTGGAGAACATCACGCGGCCTTTGGGGAAGGAGTCCGCCAGGGCCCCGACGAAGGCCGCCAGGACCACATAGGCCAGCGCGAACGACCACTTCATCATGGGCGCCATCCAGTCTGGCCCATGCAGCTCCTGTATCAAGGCGATGGCTGCAATGAACAGCGCGTTGTCCGCCAATGACGAGAAGGCCTGCGCGGCCATGACCAGATAGAAACCACGTTTCAAGAATGTCCCCGTTCTTAGGCCTGGCCCCGGCCAGTCCGCGTGAAAATTTGTGTGTCGCGCAAAAAAGTGTCAGGGAGTATAGCCGGACCCCAGGCGGCGGCCATTGAGCGTTTGCCCGCGGGTTGACCGCCGGCAAGCCTCAGGGACAACTCGTCTTGACCCTTGCTGACGTTTGGGGACAGACTGCCTGCGGTATCATACGACTCATATGTCCGCCGGCCCTCCAGGGCCGGTTTGCAATCTGTGCGGCAGGTCCGTTAACGCCTTTCGTTCAACCCACCCCGTCGTCATCGTACTGTGCGTCTTACTCAGCTAAAACTCGCCGGCTTCAAGTCCTTCGTCGATCCCACCGTGATTCCCGTGCCCAGCCAACTGGTGGGCGTGGTGGGTCCCAATGGCTGCGGAAAATCGAACATCATTGACGCCGTGCGCTGGGTGCTGGGCGAGGCCAAGGCCTCGGAACTGCGCGGCGAGTCCATGCAGGACGTCATTTTCAACGGCTCAGGCAACCGCAAGCCGGCGGCGCGGGCCTCGGTGGAAATGGTGTTCGACAACAGCGAAGGGCGCGCCGCCGGTCAGTGGAGCACCTACGCCGAAATCGCCGTGCGCCGCGTGCTGACCCGCGACGGCACCAGCAGTTACTTCGTCAACAACCAGCAGGTCCGGCGCCGCGACATCCACGACATCTTCCTGGGCACCGGCCTGGGCGCCCGGGGCTACGCCATCATCGGCCAGGGCATGATCAACCGCCTGATCGAGGCGCGCCCCGAAGAACTGCGGGTGTTCCTGGAAGAGGCGGCCGGGGTGTCGCGCTACAAGGAACGGCGCCGCGAGACCGAGAACCGCCTGTCCGACACGCGCGAGAACCTGACCCGCGTCGAAGACATCCTGCGCGAACTCAACAGCCAGCTGGAAAAGCTGGAAGCGCAGGCCGAAGTGGCCACGCGCTACCGCGAGCTCCAGGCCGACGGCGAAAAGAAGCAGCACGCGCTGTGGTTCCTGAAGGAAACCGGGGCACGCGAAGAGCGCGCCAAGAAGGCCCAGGAGATGGCGCAGGCCCAGAACGAGCTGGAAGCCGCCATCGCCGGCCTGCGGGCGGGCGAGGCTGCGCTCGAATCCCGGCGCCAGGCCCACTACGCCGCCAGCGACGCGGTGCATACCGCCCAGGGCGGGCTGTACGAGGCCAACGCCCAGGTCAGCCGCCTGGAAGCCGAAATCCGCCACGTGGTGGATTCCCGCAACCGCCTGCAGGCGCGCCGCGATCAGCTGCAGCAGCAGATCGGCGAGTGGACCGCCCAGCGCGAACATTGCACCGAACAAATTGCCCAGGCCGAGGAAGACCTGGCCGCCGGCGCCGCCCGCACCGAAGAGGCGCGCGCCAAGGCCGAGGACGCCCAGGCTGCGCTGCCGTCCGTGGAGCAGCGCGTACGCGAAGCCGCCTCGGGGCGCGACGAGATGCGCGCCGCGCTGGCCCGCGTCGAACAGAATCTGGCCCTGGTGGCCCAGTCACAGCGCGACGCCGACCGCCAGATGCAGGCGCTGGACCAGCGCCGCGAACGCCTGCAGCAGGACTTGCGCGAACTGCACAGCCCCGATCCGGTGCGCCTGGAGCAACTGGCCGGCGACCGCGTCGCCGGCGAGGACCAGCTCGAGGAAGCCCAGGAAGAGCTGGCCACCCTGGAAGGCCGCGTGCCGGAAGCGGATGCCGAGCGCAGCCGCGCCCAGGCCGCCGCCCAGACCGACGTACAGAACCTGGCGCGCCTGGAGGCCCGCCTGTCGGCCCTGGTAAAGCTGCAGGAAGACGTGCAGAAGCAGGGGGCGCTGGAACCCTGGCTGGCCAAGCATGAGCTGGCCGGGCTGTCGCGCCTGTGGCAGAAGCTGCACATCGAGCCCGGTTGGGAAACCGCCCTGGAAGCCGCCCTGCGCGAGCGCATGGCCTCCATGGAAGTGCGTAACCTGGATTGGGCCCGCGCCTTCGCCGAGGATGCGCCGCCCGCTCGTCTGGCCTTCTATCAGTTGCCCGTCGCGGCGCCGGCGCCCGCCGCGCCTGCCGGCCTGACGCCCTTGGCCAGCCTGCTGCGCATCACCGATCCCGACCTGCGCACCTTGCTGAACGAATGGCTGGGCGGCATCTACACGGCTACCGACGTGACGCAGGCCCTGGCCATGCGCGCCAGCCTGCCAGCGGGCAGCGCCTGCGTGGTCAAAGCCGGCCATCTGGTCGACGCCCACAGCGTGCGCTTCTACGCGCCGGATTCCGAGCAGGCCGGCCTGCTGGCGCGCCAGCAGGAGATCGAGAACCTGCAACGCGAGATCAAGGCGCAGCAACTGATTGCCGACCAGGCGCGGGCCGCGGTCGCCCGCGCCGAAGTCGCCTGGCAGCAGGTGTCCCAGGCCATCGCGCCGGCGCGCCAGCGTGTGGCGGAAGTCACCCGTCGGGTGCATGACATCCAACTGGAGCACTCGCGCCTGCAGCAGCAGGCCGAGCAATCCGGCGAACGCGCCTCGCGCCTGCGCCAGGACCTGGAAGAGATCAAGGTCCAGGAAGAAGACCTGCGCGCCGCCCGCGAGGAGGCCGAGGCCCGCTTCGAGGCCTTGGACGAAGAACTGGCCGAACACCAATCGCGTTTCGCCGACGCCGAGATCGACGGTGAAACCCTGGCAGCCCAGGCGGAAGCGGCCCGTGCCGGCCTGCGCGAACTGGAACGCGCCGCCCAGGAAGCCGAATTTGCCGAACGCGGCATCCAGGTCCGCATCACCGATCTGCAGCGCAACCAGCAGTTGGCCGCCGACCAGAGCCAGCGCGGCAGCGTCGAGCTGGAGCAGCTGCTGGTGGACCTGGCCGAGCTGGACGCCTCGGCGTCCCAGGCCGGCTTGCAGGATGCCCTGGAAGCCCGCGCCGAGCGCGAGGAAGCGCTGTCGCGCGCGCGCCAGGAACTCGAAAACCTGGCGGCCCTGTTGCGCGGCGCGGATGAAGACCGCCTGCAGCAAGAGCAGACGCTGGAACCGCGGCGCGCCCGCATCATGGAACTGCAGCTGCAGGAGCAGGCCGCCCGCCTGGCCGAGGAACAGTTCACCGAACAGCTGAACGCGCGCGAAGTCGACCGCGAGGCGTTGGCCCAGGATCTGGCCAACCAGCCCGACGAATGGCGCCGCGCCAGCTGGCTGCAGTCGGAAGTCGGCCGCATTTCGCGCCAGATCGAATCCCTGGGCTCGGTCAACCTGGCCGCGCTGGACGAATTGAACACCTCGCGCGAGCGCAAGGGCTTCCTGGATTCGCAGAACCAGGACCTGATGAGCGCCATCGAGACCCTCGAGGACGCCATCCGCAAGATCGACCGCGAGACCCGCGAGCTGCTGCAAGAGACCTTCAACGTCGTCAACGGCCACTTCGGCGAGCTGTTCCCCAAGCTGTTCGGCGGCGGCGAGGCCAAGCTCACCATGACGGGCGAGGAAATCCTCGACGCCGGCGTGCAGGTCATGGCCCAGCCTCCCGGCAAGCGCAACAGCACCATCCACCTGCTGTCCGGCGGCGAAAAGGCCCTGACCGCGACGGCCCTGGTGTTCGCGCTGTTCAAGCTCAATCCCGCGCCGTTCTGCCTGCTGGACGAGGTGGACGCGCCGCTGGACGACGCCAACACGGAGCGCTACGCGAATCTGGTCGCCAACATGAGCGAGCAGACCCAGTTCCTGTTCATCTCGCACAACAAGATCGCAATGCAGATGGCCAAGCAACTGATCGGTGTAACCATGCAAGAGCAAGGGGTTTCGCGTATCGTTGCGGTAGACATAGACTCGGCCGTCCAGATGATGGCCTCCGAAGCGGCATAAACCCAATATTCAGAAGGGCGTCGGGGTTTCGGCGCGGGATTTATACATGAGTGATTTGCAGATCGGGCTGATAGCCCTGGGCGTATTGCTGATACTGCTGGTGCTGGGATTCAACTGGTGGCAGGACCGGCGTGTCCGGCGCAAGATGCAGACCCATTTCCCCTCCACCGAACAGGATCCGTTGTTGGGCGCGGGCGCGGCAGCCGGCGCCTCGTCGGCAACGAG
>NZ_DATCUY010000245.1:0-3130 GCF_036567245.1 Achromobacter sp.
GTAAGCGCGCGCTGCGGCGTCCCTGGCGTGGCCTCGATGGGCGCGGCCAGCGGCGCCTGGATTTCGAGCGCGGATCCGGCTCGCGCCACGCAGGGCAGGATCCAGCCCTCTTCCTTTTCGTCGCGCGACAGCCCCGGCCATTCGATGCTGTAGGCGATCTCTCCTTCCAGCAGCAGGCACATGCAGGCGCGGCACGTACCGTTGCGGCATGAACTGGGCAGCTTGATGCCGGCCGCCTGCGCCGCCAGCAGCACGGAGGTATCGGCCGGCGCATCGAAGCGCAGGCCGGCAGGCTGCACCAGAACGGGAAAAGCAGACATGGTTGGGCGGATCCCGCAGGCGGGCCTCAGCCCGCGTTGTCCTGCCAGTCCAGCTGCCAGGCGCCCGACAGCACGTTCTGCATCCAAAGCACGCAGGTCAGCGTCTTGGCGTCGGTAACTTCGCCCTGGGCGCAGGCCGCGATCAGCTCGGCGGGGTCCGCGCTGATCACGTCCAGGAATTCATCCTGGTCCAGCTGGCGCGGCCCGGCGCGCAGGCCCCGGGCGAAGTAGATGTGGATGATCTCGGTGGAATAGGCGATAGCCAGGTGCAAGGCCCCCGCATGCGCCCACTGATCGGCGGTATAGCCGGTTTCCTCCAGCAGTTCGCGCTTGCCGCAGGCCAGCGGATCCTCGTCCGGATCCAGCTTGCCGGCGGGAAACTCGGTCATCACGCGTCCGATGGGATAGCGGAACTGGCGTTCCAGCAGGACCCGGCCGTCGTCCAGCAAGGGGATCACCACCACCGCGCCCGGGTGCACCACGTATTCGCGCGTGGCCGTGTTTCCGTTCGGCAGGCTGACCGTGTCGCGGCGGATCTTCAGGAAGGCGCCGTTGTACGGCGCTTCGCTGGCGACGAGTTTTTCTTCGAGATGGGAGTCGGGCTTGCGGGTCATGGCGGAACGGATACCTCAAGGGACGCGCGGATGACGGCCAGTCCGCGCGGGCAGCACGAGCTTACCATCGCCGCCCGCCTTCCCTGATGACGCCTACTGCGCGACCCGGATAACGAGTTTGCCGAAATGCCGCGCCGACGCCATTTGCGCGAATGCGGCGGGCACCTCGTCGAAGGAATACACATGGTCGATGACGGGCACGATGCCCGCCACGTCTACGAAGCGCGCCACGTCCTCCAGCATCTTGCGGCTGCCGACCACCACGCCTTCCAGGCGCTTCATGCCCATCATTAACGCCGAGGGCGATACCGAAACGGCCCCGAATCCGCTGACCCCGCCGATGACGGCGATCGTGCCTCCCATGCTCGCGGCGGCCACGGAACGTTCGAGCGTGCCTTCGCCGCCGACCTCCACCACCACGTGCGCGCCCTCGCCGTCCGTCTGGCGCTGCACTTCATCCTGCCATTCCGGCGTCTCGCGGTAGTTGATCGTCACATCCGCGCCCAGTTCCCGCGCGCGGGCCAGCTTGTTGGCGCTGGATGACGTGATGATGGCGCGCAGGCCGGCCGCCTTGGCCAGTTGCAGACCCCAGATGGAAACGCCGCCCGTGCCCAGGAACAGCGCCGTCTGCCCGGCCCTTGCGCGTCCGGCGACGAACAGCGCGTTCCAGGCGGTGACCGCCGCGCAAGGCAGGGTCGAGGCTTGTTCGTCACTGAGCGTCGCCGGCGTGGCCACCAGCGCGTGCTCATCGAAAATGCTCTCGGTGGCCAGCAGGCCATCCGTCTCGCCCCCCGGCGCCCGGGCCATGTTGGCGCGCGTGGGCGCGCCGTCGATCCAGTCCGGCAGGAATGCCCCCATCACGCGGTCGCCGATCTTGTATCGGGTCACGCCTGCGCCCACCTCGATCACCTCGCCCGCCGCATCCGACGCGGGGATGACCGGCCCATCCGATCGCCGCGGGTAGTGCCCGAGCGCCACGATCAAATCACGGTAGTTCAGCGACACCGCCTTGATGCGCACCCGCAACTCAAAGGGCTGCAACGCCCGCGGCTGGCGCTCGATGCGCTTGAGAGAGGCGAGGTCCTTATCGCCGGTAACCGTGTATACCTGCATGACGAAGCTCCTTAATGGGTTCAAGATTGCCGCCGCCGCCCGGCTAGGGTTGCAACATGGCGCGGCTGGGTCCGATAAGATATATGGGAACAACCACCGCCAGTGGTTCATATTTTTCTTTTCATTGATTCCTCTTGGGAATCAATTAAACAAAGGAGTCCGCAGTGCCCACACAGTTCAGGTATGACAGACTGGACGGCATCGAAGTCTTCGTGCAGGTCGTGGAAGCCGGCAGCTTCGCGCTGGCAGCCCAGCGCCTGGACTTGACGCGCTCGGCCGTGGGCAAGTCCGTAGCGCGGCTGGAGGCTCGCCTGAGCGCCAGGCTGTTCCATCGCACGACCCGGCGGCAGAGCCTGACCGAAGACGGGCAGGCCTATTACGGCCGCTGCGTGCGCGCACTGGCCGAATTGCAGGCGGCGGAAGCCGAGCTCGACAGCGGTCGCCGCGAACCCCAGGGCCGGCTGCGGGTCAGCGCGCCGCTGGTGTTCGGTCGGCAGTGCATTGCGCCCGTGCTGCGCGAGATGGCGCTGCAATACCCGCAATTGCAGCTCGATATTTCGTTCACAGACCGGATCGTCGATCTGATCGAGGAAGGCTACGACCTTGCCATCCGCGTGGGCGACCTGCCCGACAGCGCCAGCCTGGCCGCCCGCCGACTGGGCACGCAGATGATGGGCATCACCGCCTCGCCCGCCTACATTCAGGCGCACGGCCGCCCCGCCAGCGTGGGCGAGCTGGCGCAACACGCCGGCATCATCTATGCGCATAACGGCGTTGAAAAAGCCTGGGCGGTCAAGGACGAGGACGGCAAGGTCACACAGTTGCGCCTGCGCCCGCGCCTGCGGCTGAACGACCTGCAGGCCATCGCGGACGCCGCCCTCGCCGGAGCAGGGGTCGCCTGGCTACCCTGCTGGATGCTGTCGCGCTATGTGCATAGCGGAGAACTCGACG
Organism: Achromobacter sp.; assembly: GCF_036567245.1. GTDB lineage: Bacteria > Pseudomonadota > Gammaproteobacteria > Burkholderiales > Burkholderiaceae_B > Achromobacter. The sequence continues at coordinate 2,999 of NZ_DATCUY010000245.1, forward strand.
TCCTGATGTACTGCGACCGTCTGGCCTCGCAGGAGGTGCATGCCATGTGGCCCCAAGCGCGCTACCTGCCGTCCAAGACGCGCGCCGCCATCGATGCGCTGGCGGCGCGCGTGCCGGCCATGCTGGCCGCCT
>NZ_DATCUY010000246.1:0-23987 GCF_036567245.1 Achromobacter sp.
CCGATGGCGATGAACGACAGGCGGATCAAGGGGTATTGGAAGCCGGGAGCCAACGTCACTGCGCCTTCCAGAAACGTGGGGATGCTGACCAGCGGCGGACGGCGGCCGAAGATCAGGCTGACCGCTTCATTCGAGAACAGCAGCAAGCCGAACGTCGCCAGCACCTGGTACAGGTGGTCGCGTTTGTACAGCTTTCGGATCACCAGGATCTCGACGGACACCCCGTACAAGCCCGCGCCCAGCAGCGCCGCGACCACGCCGGCCAGGAACGAGCCCGTGTTGCCGATGGCGTATGCCGCGCAGTACGCCCCCACCATGTAGAAGGAGCCATGCGTCAGGTTCACGACGCCCATGATCCCGAAGATCAATGTCAGTCCGGCCGCCAGCATGAAAAGCATGGCGCCGAACTGCAAGCCGTTGAGCAGCTGTTCAAACAGAAGCGTCATGATGGCATCTTGCAGAATTGAGCGTAGGCGTCCTTGTCATCGGACACCAGCTTGCGGACCAGGTGCGGCGACAGGCCGCCATCGCTGTCTTTCTCGATGCGCATCAGGTACAGGTCCTGAATGGGATGCTGGTTGGTGTTCATGCTGAACTTGCCGCGCAGCGACGTGAACCCGGGCTGGCGCAGCGCGGCGCGGAATTCCGCCGCCTTGGACAGGTCGCCGCCGGTGGCCTTGAGGCCCGCGCCGATCAACTGCGCGGTGTCGTAGGCCTGCATGGCGTAGTCCGTCGGCACGCGGCCATAGGCTTCCTTGAACGCCTGTACAAAGGCCTTGGAAGGCGCGTTGTCGAAGTCCTGCGACCAGATGCCGGTGATGTAGGCGCCGGCCGAAGCGTCGCCCGTGGCCTGGATCATGCGCGCGTCCATCGAGAAGCTGGGCATCAGCATCGGGATGCTCTTGTTCAGCCCGGCCGCCGCATACTGCTTGACGAAGTTGATGCCGGTGCCGCCCGGATGGAACTGGTAGATGGCGTCGGGCGCCAGCGAGCGCAGGCGCGCCAGCTCCACCGAGAAGTCCGACTGGTCCAGCTTGGTGTAGATCTCGGCGACCACCTCGCCCTTGTAGGTGCGCTTGAAGCCTTCGATGGCGTCGCGGCCCGCCTGGTAATTGGGCGCCAGCAGCACCACCTTCTTGTAGCCCAGTTCGTTGGCCGCCACGCCGCCAGCCGTGTGGAAGGCGTCGTTCTGGTAGGACGCCACGAAGTAATTGGGATCACACTTTTCGCCCGCGAAATTCGACGGGCCGGGATTCAGGCTGACGTAGAACGCGCCCGACTTCACCACGCTGGGCACCACCGCTGCCAGCACGTTGGAGAAGTTCACGCCGGTGTAGAGCTTGACGCCCGATTGCAGCAGGCGGTCGGCCGCCTGCTTGGCGTTGGCGGGCTTGAGGCCGTCGTCCTCAATCACCAGCTGCACCGGCACGCCGCCCAGCTTGCCGCCGCCCTGCTTGATGGCCAGGTTGAACGCATCGCGCTCGTCTTCGCCGATGTAGCCCGCCGGCGTGGACAAGGTGGCGATGAAGCCGATCTTGACCGGTTCCGCGGCCTGGGCTGCCCCCATGGACGCCGCGGCGCCCAGCGCGACGGACAACGCGCCGCCCAGTATCTGTTTCTTGATCATGTTTTCCCCTTGGAGACTGCGTTGCCCGCCGCCCCGGCGGCTGGGTGTTTTAAACGGCCACCACCGGATGGCGCAGCGTGCCGATGCCTTCCACGCAAGCCACCACCACGTCGCCCGGCCAGAGCCATTCCTGCGGCTTGCGGCCCGCGCCCACGCCTTCGGGCGTGCCGGTGGCGATGATGTCGCCCGGCTCCAGCGTGATGCCGGCGCTGATGTCCGAGATCAGGAACGGCACCTTGAACAGCATGTGGCGCGTGTTGGAGCCCTGCTTCTTCTCGCCGTTGACCGTCAGCCACAGGTCCAGCACCTGCGGATCCGGGATCTCGTCGGCGGTCACGATGCAGGGGCCGAAGGGCGCATAGGTGTCCTGGCCCTTGGAATAGATCCACTGGCCCGCGCGGCGGCAATCGCGCGCGCTCATGTCCAGCATGACGCTGTAGCCGAATACGTAGGACAGCGCGTCGGCCTCGGCCACGCGCGAGGCGCGGCGGCCCATGATGACGGCCAGCTCCACTTCCCAATCCAGCTGTTGCGTGATCTTGGCGTTGTGCTCGATGGCGTCGCCCGGGCCGATGACGGTGGTGGGTGGCTTGGAGAAGATCACCGGCTGCTTGGGCAGGTCGGCCGAGGTGTCCAGCGTGCGGCTGGATTCCGCCACATGCTCCACGTAGTTCAGGCCGATGCCGAAGATGTTCTTGCGCGGGCGCGGAATCGGCGCCAGCAGCTTGACGTTTTCCTGCGGCAGCGCGCTGCCCACGGGCCAATTGCCGCGATAGGCCTCCATCAGCTTGCTGGCCTGCGCCACGGCCACGGGGCCCAGGTCGATGAATGCCAGCATGTCGTCGGGCAGGTCCACGCCGCCGGCGCGGCCCAGCAGCGCCAGGTCGATCACATAGCCTTCAGCGAGTGCGCCCAGGCGGGCAGCGGCGGTGGGATGAGCGCGAAAAGTCACCAAGCGCATAGGAACTCCATAAATTCAGGACGAGTTGAGTCAGGCGCGCGGACCAGGTCCGCGCGGCGGAAGAAAAATCAATAGAGGGGGAACGGGCGACGCTAGATCAGCACTTGGTGGCCGTCGTTTTCCTTGACCGCTTCTTCACGGTAGAGCGCCAGCGCGCGCATCACGGGCAGGTCGTTGAAGCTGAACAGACAGGCGTCGTCGTTGGACGAAAGATTGACGTGTTCGTGGATGGCCCAGGAAGGCACGCAGAAGATGTCGCGCTCGGTCCAGTCATAGCGTTTGCCGTCGATGATGGAATAGCCGCTGCCCTTGGCCACCTGATAGATGAAGCTGCCGGTATGGCGGTGGGCCTTGGTGTGTTCGCCGGGCCGCAGCAACTGCATGCTGGCGCCGATGGTGGGCATGACCGGGCCGCCCGTGGCCGGATTGACATATTCGAGCAGGATGCCGTCGTAGGGGCTGCCGGCGCTGGTGCGCGCATAGCGGCGCAGCGCCTCGTAGGTGGGCTCCCATTCGTACTTGAAGAGCGGCGAATACGGCTTGGTCCAACCCGACACCTGCGGCTTGAGCGCCGCGTTGCCCCAGGCGGCGCTGGTGTCGTCCACCGGATAGGTCACGGTCTGATTCAGGTCGGGATGCACGGCGTAAAAGCCGGCTTCCATCGCGTTGACCAGCGGAATGTCCAGGCCGTCCTGCCAGATGCAGGTGGTGCCGTCCTCGGCCACGCCATGCTCGTGCCAGGTGCCGTTGGGCGTCAGCACGAAGTCGTTCGCGCCCAGCGTCATCTTGTGGCCGTCCACCACGGTGAACGCGCCCCGCCCTTCCATGATGAAGCGCAGCGCCGAATGCGAATGTTTGTGGGCGGAAGCCAGCTCGCCCGGCTTCATCACCTGCAGGCCCGAATACAGCCAGCCCACGGCGGCGGCCACGTCGCGCCGGCCCGGATTGTTCAGATAGATCACGCGGCGGCCGGCCTCTTCGGGCGATACCAGCTCGGAGGAACGCAGCACATGTCCGCGCAGGTCCTGGTAGCGCCACACTACCGGCACCGAGGCCGAACGCGGCGCCCAAGGCTCGATCTTGTTCGCCACCGTCCACAGGGCGCCGGTTTCCAGGCGCGCCAACTCCTTGTAGTAGGCGATGAGCTCGGGCGAGTCGGCCACATTGGCGCGGCCTATGGTCTCCTCGCGGTACGCGTCGTAGCGGTTCGCTTCCATCCCTTGCCTCTTTTTATAAAAATATAAATATTTTCGAAAATAATAGAGGCGGGGCGCGAATCGGGCAACGCGCGCACGCTAGGTGTTTTCCCAGGGCATCTGAAAATTGTTGGCGCGGCGTCAAACAATACTGTACAAAAACACAGTACAACGTGATACATTTCGCTCGCCCAAAAAACTGTCGTCCAGGAGAACCCTGTGTCAGAAACTGCCCATCTCGTTCAGTACATCGTCGTTCCCTATCGCGCCGCCGCCAATGGTGTCGCCCCTGGAGAAATCCGTCCCGCCAGCAGCGAGTTCGGCGCCATACGCATCGCCAACTCCATGGCCTCCAAGTTCGCCGGCGTGGCCGCCTACGAAGTGCTGATCGACAAGGAAACCGGCGACATGGAATCGCCGCGCGTCCTCATGCAGATCGGCACCGTGCCGGCGCTGGATGATTGAACACAATGCGCCGCCGTGCCGCCCGCAGCCGGGCCGCACGGCGTCCGGCTCACCGTCACTCATCCTCATCGCGGAAGCCGGGCTATAGATTTTCCTTGGTTGGTATGAACTTTTATTAGCTTCACCGGTGAACAGCAATGCGGCAGGATTCATGCCTTCTAGCGGCCTTCCTCCCCATTCTTCCCACCAAGAAGCAACATGATTCGCCGACTTCCCTTGCGTTGCTCCGCCATGGCCGGGCTCTTGTCCCTTGCTTGCGCCCTGACGCCTGCAGCGCAGGCGGCCGAGTCCTCCGACTGGCCCACCAGGCCCGTGACGCTGGTCGTGCCTTTTCCTCCTGGCGGAGGCAATGACGCCGTTGCGCGCCAGATCGCGGGCCCAGCCGGCCAGGCGCTGGGGCAACCGCTGGTCATCGACAACCGGCCGGGAGCCGGCGGCACCATCGGCTCCGCCGCCGTGGCCCGGGCCCGTCCCGATGGCCACACCCTGCTGCTCTGCTCCACCAGCAGCCTGGTCGTGGCTACGGCGCTCTACCCCGACCTGCCGTATCGCGTCGACGATCTGGTCCCCGTCGTCCACATTGCCAATACGCCCATGATATGGGTGGCCGATCCCGGCGCGCCCGCTTCCAGTCTCAGGGAGTTCATCGCGGCGGCGAAGCAGGCGCCCGGCAAATACAGCTTCGCCTCGGGCGGCACGAACACCGTGCCCCACCTCGCCGGCTTGGCGGTCAAAACCCGCAATGGCCTGGACATGCTGCATGTGCCTTACCGCGGCTCTACGCCCGCGTATGGGGATCTCGCCACGGGGCGAGTGAATCTGATGATGGACAGCATTGTTTCGGCGCTGCCCTTTGTCGAGTCTGGCCGCGTCAAGGGACTGGCCGTCAGCATGGCTCAGCGCATGCCGCAGATTCCGTCCGTGCCGACTCTGGCCGAACAGGGCCTGGGCGACCTGGGCTTCGTGGGCTGGGTCGGCGTTTGCGCGCCGCGCGATACGCCGCCAGAGATCACCGCCAAGGTCGCCCGCAGCGTACAGCAGGCCCTGGCCGAGCCGGCGTTGCGGGAAGCATTCGCCAGGCAGATCGTGGAACCGGTAGGCGCAGGCCCCGAAGCGTTTGCGCAAACGATAGGGCGTGATGCGCTGGCGTGGCGACGGATCATCGCGACGTCTCGCCCTGAACCGGATTGACGTTCCGGGGCCAATGCTCTCATGACTGGTTCGTCACCCGGCAGACGGCGGATCTTCCATCATGCCGTTCGAAACCTGCTGGGCAACCTCGCAGATGCAATCGGCCATGGCAGCACGCAGCGGAATCGCGGGCTGATCGATGTACGAAGCGAAGTAGGTCTGGTTCGGAAACGGCCTGGAGAACGGAATCGGCACCAGCTTGCCCGAATCGAGCTCACCTCGGATGAGCTCGACCGGCAAGACCGCGTATCCGGCGCCTGCGAGAACCAGCCGCAACATCACCGACAGCGACCTGATCACGATCAGCTTGAAGCCTTGCATCTGCGGCGATGCGAAGTACGTGGTTATGGCGGAGTACACCAGCGAATCAACCGGATAGCACAGCAGGGGCAACTGCTTCAGCCGGCCCAACGATGGCTCGGCGTCGCCAGCCTTCAGGCTGGGACTGCAGACCCAGATGTACTCCAGTTCGAGCAATTTCTGGTTGACCACGGTCGGCTCTTCGATGCTGCCCAACAGCAATCCTATGTCGAGCGCTCCTTCAAGCAGTTGCTGGCGTATGTCGGTGCTGGTCAGCGACTGCAAATGCACCGTGACGTTCGGCCACTGCCTGGCCAGCATTGCGGCCATGGGTTCGAGGATCGCTTGCGCGACTGTCCCGCTGAGGCCGATGCTGATCTGAGAAAGCCTGGCGTCAGTTGTCGCGAACCTGCTGGTGAATGCTCTGGCATGAGCCAGCAGTTCTTCCGCGGGCTGGAGCATTTCCAAGCCGACGGGTGTCAAACTCAATTGCTTGCCCTTTTCCCGTACAAATACTCTGACTCCCAGCTCTTCCTCGAAGGCTGCTATGCGAGCAGAGACGGCCGCCTGCGAAGCATGGAGTTCTTCCGCGGCCAAGGTCATTTTCTTGAGCCTGGCGGCGCGGACAAAAGTTTCGAGAAACCGGAGATTCATGCGTGGATATCCTAAGCCTGAGACACAACCCAGCCCGCAGCCTGCGCCAGGACGGTCCCGGCTCGACCCGGGACGGATGGTCAGAATCTGAAAGAGGGGCTGGGTTTCCCTGCTGCGATGCATCACACCACGCCGCCGGATTGCCGGGCGAGGGCTGACGCGGGAAGAAAAAGAAGGGCCGTTAGCCCCGTTTTTCCTCACGGCCCGCAGACGCTGGTACTGGTCTTGGGGCCTGAATGCAAAGCGGGAGACGAGGCTCCCGCTCATAATCCCAAGCAATTGATTTTAACGAATTTTCTCGGCTTTCCGCAGTAAATCCCCCTATCAAAACTTCGTGTTTTTCTGGCGTGCTTTTATTCTGTGACACTGCGCGAATCGACTCGGGCCTATCAAATTTGCCAGGGGAAATATTCCGCATGCTTCGGTGCAACAAAACACCAAGTTATTGCTATCACCCCACCGCAGTCATGCGGCGCGGGATCATGTATTTACCTGTGCCGGTCCACGTGAATGCCCACGCCGATCAAGCAGAAATCGCTATCCCTTTTTTTTATTAATCGGCAACAAAAAATCTCGGCCGAAATTCAAAATTCATCACGCGCACAGGCAAGCAAACGTATCCAAACCGGCGCCTGCAGTTGCCCCGACCCTGCTCTGTGTGGCGCCGATGGCCCGGCTAAGTCAGCGCAATGCCGCCGTCGACGCGCAAATTGACCCCAGTAATGAAGCTGCTGTCATCCGACGCCAGAAACAGCGCGGCGCGGGCGAGCTCCGACGACTGCGCCAGCCGTCCGAGGGGAATCAACGAGGCCATGCCCTGCTCGAACGCAGGCCGATGCGCTTCGGCCACGCCGAGCTTTTCCAGAATCGGCGTATCGGTGGGGCCAGGGCTCAGTATGTTGACCCGGATCTTTCTGGACTTGAATTCCAGCGCCCAAGCGCGAGCAAAGGCTTCGACGGCCGCCTTGGAGCCGGCGTAGACCGCATGATTGTCCAGCACTTTGGCGCTGGCGACGGAACTTGTGAGGATGATGGAACCGCCGTCGCGCATCAGCGGCAGGATGCTGGTGACGCCAAAGAAGACAGCACGCGTGTTGGTACCAAACTGCACGTCATAGCTGTCGACGCTCACGGCCGCCGAGGGTTCGATGTGGTTCATACCGGCGTTGGCCATGTAGATATCGACCGCGCCGAACCGTTCGCGGACTTCCGCCGCCAGGGCGTCGTGCGTGGCCAGGTCGGCGACATCTCCCACCACGCCGAAGGCGGCCGCGCCAAGTCGCGCCACCGCCGCGTCGACCGCCTGCTGCCTGCGCCCGAGGATCGCGACGCGCGCCCCTTCGGCGATGAAGGCTTCGGCCGTGGCGTAACCGATGCCGCTGTTGCCGCCGGTGATGACGGCAGTCTTTCCCAGTAGTTTTCCCATGATTTTCCTTCGCGGAGATGGAACGCCAGACGACACGGCATGACGCGTCGTCCGGCATATGCGCGCGTATCGACGCGCTCAGAAATCCCAGATGACCGGCACCCAGCGAAACGCGTCACCGTCGACCGCCACGCGGCCCACCGACGGAAACGGCAGATGCGCAGCGACCAGCAGCCCGCGGTTCTGCGCCAGCTCCTGGAACAGGCCGATACGGACGCGGGCAGATTCCTCGGGGTCGTGTTCGAAACCGTTTTGCCATTCGGGGTGGTCGAATGCGACCGGGAACATTGCATCGCCGGCGAACGTCAGCCGCTCCCCGCCCGAGACCAGATCGACCACGCTATGCCCCGGCGTATGGCCGCCGGTCATGCGCACAATGACGCCCGGCGCCACCTCGTGCCGGTCCTCGAAGAGACGCAGCCGGTCGCGGTACTCGTTGTAGAAACTGGTGGCGGTCGACTTCAGCACTGCGGGCACGGGTTTGGGCATGACGGTGTGCGAGAAATCTGGCGAGGTCCAGAACGCCACTTCGGTCGCGCACACGTGGATGCGCACATCGGGGCGCAGGCGTTCCTTGACGCCGGGGACGAGCAGCCCGCCCACGTGGTCCATGTGCATGTGGGTAATGATCACATCGGTCACGGATTCCAGCGCGATACCAGCGGACTCCAGCCGCTGGGGAAATTGCCCGGCGCGCGGAAAGCCGGCGAACTGCCCGCCCAACCCCGCATCGATGAGGATGGTCTGATCCCCGCTGCGGGCCACCATCACGTTCAACGGCCAGTCGAAGGCATCGGGAGGCATGAACATGTGCTCCAGCCAGGCCGCGAGATCGGCGGGATCGGCATTGGTGGCCATCGTCGAAGTCGGCAGCGGCAGCACGCCGTCGCTCACGACCAGCGCGTCGATGTCGCCGATCTGCAGCGCGTAGCGCGACGGAACCAGATCGATGGATTCGGTGTTTTCTATGGCAAACATGGCAGTATCTCCAGGAAAGTGCGCCGCTCAGGCGGTAGCGCGGATGAAGGCGAGCAGGTCGGCGTTGATGCGGTCCTGCATGGTGGCGGTGAGGCCATGCGGCGCGCCGGGGTAATAGATTTCCCTGGCGTGCTTCACCAGGCGCGCAGCTTTCTTCGCCGAATCGTGCACTGGCACGATCTGATCGTCTTCGCCGTGCATGAACAGGGTCGGCACGTCGATCTTCTTCAGGTCCTCGGTGAAGTCGGTCTCGGAAAACGCCTTGACGCATTCGTAGGCATTCTTCTGGCCGCTTTGCATGCTCCACAGCCAGAACTGGTCCAGCATGCCTTGCGAGACCTTGGCGTCGGGACGGTTGGCGCCATAGAAGGGGATGGCCAGTTCCTTGTAGAACTGCGAGCGGTCGCCCGCCACGCCGGCGCGGATGCCGTCGAACACCTCGATCGGCAGGCCTTCGGGATTGGCGGCGGACTTCAACATCACTGGCGGCACCGCGCCGATGAGCACCGCGCGGGCCACGCGCTTGCTGCCATGGCGGCCGATGTAGCGCGCCACTTCGCCGCCGCCAGTGGAATGGCCGACCATGGTGATGTGCTTCAAGTCCAGCGCCTCGATCAGTTGCGCCAAGTCATCGGCGTAGCCATTCATGTCATTGCCGGACGACGGCTGCGAGGAGCGTCCGTGGCCGCGGCGGTCGTGCGCGATGACACGAAAGCCGTTGTTCGCCAGGTAGTGCATCTGCCCGTCCCAGGCGTCCGCGTTCAGCGGCCAGCCGTGAGAGAACGTGACGACGGGACCGTCGCCCCAGTCCTTGTAATAGATCTGCGTACCGTCATTGGTGATGTAGGTATTGCTGGTCATGGTGGTGCTCCGGTTGGATTGAGCGTTGCGGCGGCTTCGGCATGGATGACGAAGTAAGGGCATCCTAGGTCTGCGGCCAGGTGCGCGGTAGGCACGCAAGCGGAAGCACGCTGTTGTGTGACGCGCACCAATGCGCCTCGCGCAGGCACGGCCACGCCATCGGCGGCGCGTCGGCGTGGCGCTCCGGGGAGCCTGCAAACGGATTGGTGTCGCGCGGACAACACCATGCGTCCTTGCATGGCCCTACCGCCTCTTGAACGGCGCGCTTAGCATCGCTACACCCACATATCGCTGGACGTGCGGCTGCGCCTCAGACGCGCAGCCGCGCGCCGACTGGACGCCCACGGGCGCGGGACCGACATCATGCATCTGGGAAAATCCTATCGCCTGGGCGAGTTCGTCATCTGGACCCGCAGAAAGATCTACGTATTGCTCGTGCTGAGCGTCGCGCCCGTACTGCTCTACCAGGTGGCCGGCCTGAAATGGCTGACGCTCCCCTTGTCGGTGGTATCGCTGCTAGGCACCGCCACCACCTTTGTCGTCGGCTTCAAGAACGTGCAGACCTATGCGCGTACGGTCGAAGCACAGAAGATCTGGATGAGCATCGTCAGCGCCAGCCGCTACTGGGGCGTGATCAGCCGCAACTATGCCGGCGACGCGGAGCGCGGCGCGGCTCTGGTGCAACGGCATCTGGCCTGGTTGACGGCGCTACGCTACCAATTGCGCGAGCCGCGCGTATGGGAAACCGTGGCCAGCCGTCCCAATGCCGAATACCGCAAGCAGTATGTGATTCCGGAACGTGCCGAGCCTTTGGAATCCGCACTGTCGCGCTACCTGCCGGCGCAGGAAGTCCCGGCGTTGATGCAGACCGATGACAGAGCCGCGCAGTTGCTTGCCATGCAGGGCCGGGCGGCCCGCGGCCTGCTGGATGCAGGCGCCATCACCGCGGCGGAATACGCCGATCTCAACAGCCGCATCCGGGAGCTCCTCGATCTGCAGGGGCAAGCAGAGCGCATCAAGAATTTTCCGTATCCGCGCCAGTACGCCATCATCAACACCCTGTTCGTGCGCGCCTTCTGCGTCGCGCTGCCGTTTGGCCTGACGGGCCAGTTCGCCCAGCTCGGCCAGGATGCCGGCGGCGTCATGCAAGGCCAGATGGCATGGTTGGCGGTGCCGTTCAGCGTGATCATCTCGTGGATCTACACCTCGCTCGAGCAGGTCGGGGAATGCACGGAGAATCCCTTCGAGGGCAGCGCCAACGACGTGCCCATCAGCCGGCTCAGCACGATGATAGAGCGCGACCTGACGCAGATGGCAGGCGAAGCCGACCTGCCGGCGCTGCCCGTCGCGGTGATCGCTCTGTAAACGGCACAGCCCTCTGCCGCCGACGGCGTGGAGCTGCCCGCCCGGCGATGTTCACCCTTGTCCTGCCTGAACTGCTGCGGCAAAATAGCCTGCCTTCCGCCCCCCCTTCCCCCCAGGCGTTGGCCTAATCCATGACCGGCTCCGTGACCCTGTTCGACCGCCATCGTCCGCGCTTGTACGCGATCGCCTACCGCATGCTGGGCTCGGTCGCGGAGGCGGAAGACGTGGTGCAGGACGCATGGCTGCGCTGGCATGGCGCCGACCGCTCCACGCTTGAGAACCCCGAGGCCTGGCTCGTCACCGTCACTACCCGCCTGTCCATCGATCGCCTGCGCGCCGCCAAGGCCGAACGGGAAAATTACGTGGGCATGTGGCTGCCGGAGCCCATGTTGATGTCCGCGCCGTCCACGCCCGAACAGATCCACGAACTTGCCGACGATGTTTCGGTAGCGTTTCTGTTCATGCTGGAGCGCCTGTCGCCGGACGCCCGCGCGGCATTCCTGATGCGCGAGGTGTTCGACGCCGACTACGAGGACATCGCGCAGACCCTGGACAAGACCCAGGCCGCGGTCCGGCAATTGGTGCGGCGGGCCAAACAGCAATTGCGCCAGGGTAGCCCGCGCGAGGCCGTGCCGCGCGCAACGCTGCAGCGGCTGCTGGAGGCCTTCGCCGACGCGATGCAACGCAGCGACTTCCACGGCCTGCATGCGCTGCTGAGCGACGACGCCGAGCTCATCGGCGACGGCGGCGACAAGGTCAGCGCCTTTGCCAGCCTGGTGGGCGGCAAGCGGCTGGCGCAACTGTTCTACGCCGGCAAGCGCCGCTACCGCGAAGCGCTGCGCACCGAGGTGGTCCAGGTCAACGGGCAATGGACGCTACTGCGTTTCATCGACGGCAATCTGGAATCCGTGCAGTCCTACGAAACAGACGGCAAACGCCTGACCCGGGTACTGGTCCAGCGCAACCCGGACAAGCTCGCACGCATCGCGGCCGCCCTGGCGCAACGCTGACGCCGTTTGCGGCGGCTTTGGTGCATGGCGGGCAACATGGTGATCCCTGGCGCGGGCCTACCGCCGCGCCGCCTGCCCTTCTACGATGGCCCTGTCACCACTCCGACCAGGACAGGCCATGTCGAAACTCACGAAAATCGCGTTACCTTTCATCGCCGCCGGCGCGCTGCTGGGCCAGTCCGCCCATGCTGCATCGCACCACGGCGCGCCCGCCGGCAAGCCGGCCGATCCCATCGTCACCGAAGTGATGAACAAGGACCTGCCGGACATCCCGGGCAGGGATGCGGTGATGCTCGTCGTCGACTATCCGCCCGGGGCGGCCGACCCCTTGCACCGCCACGACGCATCGGCCTTCGTCTACGTGCTCGAGGGCAGCATCGTCATGCAGGTCAAGGGCGGCAAGGAAGTGACGCTGACCCCGGGCCAGACCTTCTACGAAGGGCCGGACGACATCCATACCGTGGGCCGCAACGCCAGCCAGACCAAACCGGCCAAGTTCGTGGTCGTGCTGATCAAGAAAAAGGGAGCTCCCGCCCTGATCCCCATTCAATAAGGGACGGACATAAGTTCCAGCCTGGCCAGCCGCGGACACTGCATGCCCGGGCTGGCCAGATTTTTTTCTGGGCCGCGTCACAAAATCGTCCCGCGCAACGTCTTAGAGGGTAGGATCAACCAACTCCGCGGCGCTGCCACCATGCCCACACCCCTCCCAGCCCCCTCGGTTACCCCTTCCGCCAACGGACCGGACTCCCTGGCGGACAGCTTCGCCACCAGCTACGCCGGCGTCATGGCCTTCATGGCCGTCGCCGTCGAGGGCAACTTCGCCAAGGCCGGCGACCGGCTGGGCATAGGCCGTTCGGCGGTCAGCCGCAGCGTGCAGAAGCTCGAAGACCAGCTGGGCACCCGGCTCTTCGTGCGCACCACGCGCAGCACCTCGCTGACCCCGGAGGGACAGCGCTTCTATGAGCAATGCCATCCCGGCGTGGAACGGATCATCCAGGCCCTGGACGACATGCGCGAGCTGCGCGAAGGCCCGCCTTCCGGCCTGGTGCGCGTCTGTTCCACCGTGGGCTTCGGCCGCAAGGTCGTGGCGCCCCTGCTGAATGACTTCCGCAAGGCCAACCCGAACATATCGGTGGAGCTGCTGCTGGATGACGGCCCGACCGACTTCACCACGGATCGCGTCGACGTGTCGTTCCGCAACGGCCGCATGGAAGACAGCCAGGTGATCGCCAAGAAAGTGATACCCATGCAGATGATGCTATGCGCGTCGCCCGACTACGCCGCCCGGCACGGACTGCCCCTCAGCGTCGACGAACTCTCGCGCCACGGCTGCGTGAACTTCCTGCTGGCATCCGGACGCGTGTATGAATGGGAATTCAAGGTCGGCGGTCATCTGCGCAAGTTCGCGCCGCCCGCCATGCTGACCTTCAACGATGCCGATCTTGTGCTGCAGGCGGTGCTGGACGGCCATGGCATCGCGCAGATGGCAGGCTACCAGGTCTGCGAACACCTGCGCGCCGGCACGCTGGTCGCCTGCCTGCCGCAATACGCGCCCGATGACCGCGGACACTATCTGTGCTTTCTCAGCCGCCAGCACCTGCCGGCGCGCATGCGTGCCTTCATCGATTTCATGACCGAACGCATCCGCGCGCAAGACCTGTATACCATCGACAACCAGCTGTTGAAGCAGGCCTGAGCGCTATTGGGTCAGGGCGACCACGCTTTGGATCCCGCCCTGGGCCATCTTGGAATACGGGCACAGGCGTTCCGTATTGCGCACCAACTCTTCAGCGATGGGCGTGGGCACGCCAGGCAGGTGGATGTTGACGTCCGCCGTCAAGGCAAACAGGCCGTCGACGGGGTCGCGACCGAACGAGATGGTGGCCGTGACGGAAGCCTCCGGGATGGCCAGGCCGGCGCGTGCCGCCAGCATCGCGAGCGCGCCGTGGAAGCACGCCGCATAGCCGGCGGCGAATAGCTGCTCGGGATTGGTGCCACCGCCCGTGCCGCCCAGCTCGACCGGCAAGCGCAGCTCCACGATCAGCTCGCCGTCATCCGAAATGGCCATGCCGGAGGCTCGCCCATGCGCGGCCTCCCCGCCCCGCACCGTCACGCTGGTGGTGTACAGGGGATGGAAGTCCCCGCCTCGGTACTTTTCCAGGAGGCTCTGGGGAGGAGGCCGCAGTTTGCTCATGAACGTCCTTGTGTCCGCCGCTACTTTCTTGCGCCCGAACGGCTGAACCAGGTTTCAAAATCGATCTTGCCCAGGCGCGGGCCGGCTCCCGGCACCAGCGTTTCGTCGTCGAGCAGCGCGCCGAAATAGCGCGCGCCGGTGTCTGCCCGCACGGTGCGCGTGTCGCCGATCTTGGCCATGTAGCGCTGCACCAGCTCGGCCAGGCGCACGCGCTCGGGGCCGGCGATTTCCACGATGCCGTTCACCGGCGGCGCCAGCGTGGCATCGGCCATGGCCAGGGCCACGTCGTCGGAGGCGATCGGCTGGACGAAGGCCGGCGACAACCGCACTTCCGCGCCTTCCGTGCCCGACTGCACGATGCCGCCCAGGAACTCGAAGAACTGGGTGCTGTGCACGATGGTGTAGGGAATGCCGGCCGCCACGATCAGTTCTTCCTGCGCGATCTTGCCGCGGAAATAGCCGCTTTCGGCCAGGCGCTGCGTGCCTACCACCGACAGCGCGACGTGGTGGCGCACGCCGGCACGGGCCTCCGCCGCCAGCAGGTTGCGCCCCGAGGTCTGGAAGAACTCCAGCACGGCGCGGTCTTCGAACGACGGCGAGTTGGCGACGTCGACCACCGTGTCGACGCCAGCCAGCGCCGCATCCAGGCCTGCGCCAGTCATGGTGTTGACGCCGGTGGCGGGCGACGCGGCAATCGCCTCATGGCCGCGCTCATTGAGCAGTTTGACGAGTTTGGAGCCGATCAGGCCCGTGCCGCCGATTACCAGGATTTTCATGATGGCTCCTTAGTTGAACTTGGCGCGGTCCAGGCCGTATGCCTTGTCGGCCGAACCGGGCACGGTGCGGAAGCCCACGTTGAGACGGTTCCAGCCATTGATGGCCATGACCGCGAAGCTCAGGTCCGAGATTTCCTTTTCGGACAATTGCGAGCGGACACGTTCATAGATGTCGTCAGGCACGCCCTGCGCGCCCAGCGTGGTCAGCGCCTCGGTCCAGGCCAGGCAGGCACGCTCGCGCGGCGAAAACTCGCCCGATTCGCGCCAGATCGCCACATGGTGCAGGCGCAGTTCCTGCTCGCCGTGGATCTTGGCGTCCTTCACGTGCATATCCAGGCAGAAGCCGCAGCCGTTGATCTGCGAGGCGCGGATTTCGACCAGGCGCAGAATCGGCTGCTCGATCGCGCCGGACTTCAAAAGCATGCCGAACTCGACGAATTTCTTGAACAGTTCGGGCGATTGCTCGTAGGCATTCAGACGTTGGCTCATGGTGACTCCCTCGATTGGTTGACAGGTGCAGGCAGTGTTGGACCGGATGCGGTATGTGCCTGAACTACGCCCAAATCGTAGGGCCGCGCGGACAGCGGCAGAAGACCTGCAAAGGGGACCACGATGTTGCCTCGATGGCAACAATCGTCTGTGGACGCGGATTCCGCCCTTCAGTTCAAGATCGCGCCTCGACCCCGAGCTGCTTCATAGCCCGACCGATAGCCTGGGGAGCGTAGTCGTCCCAAGGCTCGTTGCCCGCATCCAGGCGGGTGTGGATATTGGCGATGGTCCAATGCGTCGACCCTTTCAACCCGTCCAATTCGTCCCAGCGGACGGGAACGGACACGCCCAGGCCGGGCCGGGCGCGGGCCGACCAGGCCGCCACCGTCGTGGCGCCGAAGCCGTTGCGCAGATAGTCGGCGAATATCTTGCCCACGCGGTTCTTGGGCCCGCTTTTGGCGACGAACAGCTTCGGCAGCGTTTGCGCCAGATGGCGCACCATGGCTTCGGAAAAGTCCTTCACGGCGTCCCAGCCGTATTGCTTGCGGATGGGAACGACGACATGCAGGCCCTTGCCGCCGCTGGTCTTCAGCCAGCCGCGCAGGCCGAGTTCCTGCAGCAGCACGCGCACCAGTTCCGCGCCCTGCTGGACTGCCGGCCAATCCACCCCTTCCCCGGGATCCAGGTCGAACAGCATCCGGTCCGGCTTGCCGATCGAGGTCTTGAGCGCATTCCAGGTGTGGAACTCCACGACATTCAGCTGGGCGGCGGCGAGTATCGCCGTTTCGTTCGAAACCTCCATCAGGGAGGGGTGCCCCGGATAGAGACGTTCGGGCAGCGCGGCCACCCCCGGGATAGGGGATTCCGAATGCCGCTGGAAGAAATGCTCGCCCTGGATCCCCGCGGGCGCCCGGACAAAGGAAACCGGCCGGCCGCGCAGGTGCTCCATCATCAGGGGCGCCACCAACCCGTAGTAGCGGGCCAGGTCGAGTTTGGTCGCCCCGGAGGACGGATCGATCACGCGGTCGGGATTCGACAGCTTCATCCCCTTCGGAGGTTTTGCGGCGGCCACTTCCTTGGCCTTGGCCGGGCTATTGCGCGCGGAGAGCTTTGCGGCTGGCATGGCGACCTCGCGAGTGATCTTCTTCGGTGGTTTGTCGGTACGCAGCCCCCGGAAGGTCGAGTGGCGCACATGGCCGTCGCCGGTCCACTCGCCGAAAGAGACCTCTCCGATCAAGGTGGGCCGGACCCAGTGGACCTGCTTGAGGGCGCGCGACTTGCCTTGGGTCAGGGCGCTGGTTTTCTGCTCGATGCCGGCCAGCCTGCGGTGCAGATCGAGCAGCGTCCTGTCGTCGAAGCCAGTGCCTACGTTGCCGGCGTAGCGCAGCGCCCCGTCAGGCTCGTGCACGGCCAGCAGCAGCGCGCCAAAGCCCTTGCGGCTGCCCTTGGGTTCGGTATAGCCCACGATGACGAACTCCTGCCGCTGGGTGCACTTGAGCTTGATCCAGTCGTCCGTGCGGCGCGATACATAGGGCGCGGACAGGCGCTTGCCGATGATTCCTTCCAGGCCCAGCTTGCAGGCCGAGGCGACCAGGTCTGCCGCCGGCTTGTCGAAGGCCTCGCTGAACGTCAAGTGCTTGCCCTTGCTCCTGGCCATGACCTGCCGCAGCAGGTCCCGCCGCAGCCCGAGCGGCTCGTCGCGCAGATCGCGCCCCGCCACATAGGGCAGGTCAAAGGCGTAGAACACGATATCGGCGGTACTGGCGGCATCAAAGGCGTTCTGCAAGGCCTGAAAACTGGGCACGCCTTCGCGCGTCAGCACCACGATCTCTCCGTCGATCCAGGCATTGGCGATCTCCAATGCCGCCAGTTCCTGGGCCAGGCGCGGCATCTTGGCCGTCCAGTCATGGCTGTTGCGGGTATACAGCTTCGCGTTGCCGTCCTCGATCCTGGCCAGGATCCGGTAGCCGTCGAACTTCATTTCAAATGACCAGTCGGCCGCGCCGCGGGGCACGCCCTCGACCAGGGTGGCCAGCTGAGGCTTGAGCGAGGCAGGCAGGGGCGCGGCCTTGCCCGGCAAGGCCGCAACGGCTCCCATCTCCTTGGAGCCACGGGCTTTCGGCTTGCCGCGAGCCGGCGCCGCTTTTTTCTTGGCCCTCAGCGGCACCACGCTGTCCGGCATCTCATCCACGACGCTGAAGTCCTGGTCCGGCCGCGCGTATTCGTCGCTCTCCTTGATCAGCAGCCAGGGAGGCTGACGGTCACTCTCTTTTCCCTTCATGCGGATCAGCGCCCAGCGCCCGCGAAGTTTCACGCCATCCAGCGTGAACTTCAGGTGGCCCGCCTTGTAGCCCTTCCGGGGATCGCCTATCGGGGTCCAACGGCCCTCGTCCCATATGATCACCTTGCCGGCCCCATACTGTCCCTCGGGAATGGTGCCCTCGAACTGGTTGTAGGCGATGGGATGGTCTTCGACCTGCACGGCCATGCGCTTGACGGAGGGATCGAACGACGGCCCTTTCGGCACCGCCCAGCTCTTCATCGCGCCGTCCAACTCCAGGCGGAAGTCATAGTGCAAGTGGCTGGCCCAGTGCTTCTGAATGACGAACGCCAGGCCTGCGTCGCCCGACTCTCCGCCATCGGGCGGCTCCGGCGTGACGGCGAAATTGCGCTTCTCGCGGTATTTTTTCAGGCTGTCCGCCATCGCTAGGCCGCCTTCTTCGCCTGCCTGGCACCTTTGGCGGCCTTCTTGGCGGGCGCCTTCTTCGAAGCGACGTTGCGCGGCGCGGATTTCTTCGCGGGCTTGGCCTCGGCCTTGGCACGCCCCCTGGACGCCCCGCCGCGCAGGCTGCGTTGCAGCAGCTCGGTCAGGTCGATCACGTTATCCGCGTACGCCGGCGTTTCCTCCTGCGGCTCGATCACGGTTTCCGTCTTGCCCGCCTTTACCTTCTGCTCCACCAAGCCCATGATGGCCGCCTTGAATTCGTCCTGGTAGTCAGCCGGGTCCCACTCCGCCGACATCTCTTCCACCAGCATTTTGGCCATCTTCAGTTCGGAGGCGCTGGGCGACATGCTCTTGGCGCCAGCCTTGGGCAGGTCCAGGTCTGCCACGGACTTCACGTCATCACCCCACCGCATCAGATTCAGGACCAGCGCATCGCCCATCGGAATCAGGGCCGCCAGATGCTGCTTGGTCTGGATCACGACCTTGGCGATGCCGATCTTGCCGCTCTTGACCAGCGTGTCGCGCAGCAGCGCGTAGACCTTTTGGCCCTTGTTGATCGGGGCCACATAGTAGGGACGTTCCAGGTAGACGAACGAGACTTCGGCCGCCTCGACGAATTGCTGGATTTCGATGGTCTGGGTGGTGCGCGGATAGGCTTCGGCAATCTCGTCGGGCGAGATGATGACGTACTGGCCGTCCTCGTACTCGACCCCTTTGACGATGTCCTTGGATTCGATTTCCTTGCCCGTGCGCTTGTTGATGCGCTTGTAGCCGACGGGGTCCATCGACCTGCGGTCCAGCCAGTCGAAATCCACGCCCGATTCCGTCGTGGCGGTATGCAGGCCCACGGGGATGTGGACCAGGCCGAAGGTGATCGCGCCTTTCCAAAGGGTTCGCGTGGCCATGAGCGTTCCTCCCGGTGATGGGCATGCGGATTCGCCTGCCAGCCCGGATGCCAGATCGGCAACCAGGGCTACGGCGGGAAACGCAGAGCAGCAATTTCCATGCCCGGAGGGTATCTTGGCGGGCCGACGCCCTACCCTATTATGGGCCCGCTAGCAGCCTGGTGGGAACCACTCGCGCCGCCATCCTGGATGCTACCCGCGAGGCTGGACCGCTATGGGGACGCAGCGCCGCGCCCCCCGGCGCCTCGCATGGGCAAGGGGCGCATAAGCATCCAATGGCAGACGCCAAGCAAAGCGGCACGGCGGGAAGCCATGCCGCTGACTGCGCTCACTGATAGCGATTCTGCTTGGCTACAGGCGTGGAACTGCCGAGCGCCGCTGGCCGGCCAACAATCATCGGCTTTTTCCCGTAGGCTCCCCCGCTGACCCTCTGGACTTCCTCGGCGCTCAAGGGCCGGATCCGTTGATCGGTCGTACCGTGTTGACCTGCTTGCTCCGTTTTCTTCATGTCCTTCTCCAACTTCGTGCTGACGAAGGATGCCGCGCCAGCGTCGGCCGGGCGTCAACGGAGAGATGACGCAGATCCGCGTCCCTGCGAACAGGGATGCCAACGCCCCAGCCGTTGAGTGGCTCGCTGCGGAAAGTAGCAGCAGGCCAGCGATGGCGAATCGGTCTTTGGTCGTAGATCCGCAAGCGGGCCTCCTCTCTTGGCCGCTGGCGCAACGCCGTGGCGGAAGCCACGCGAAATTTCCATCCCTACGACTAAAGACCGATGCGCCTGCACCGGTGCGCTGCTACTGTCCGCCCGAGCATGCCAGTTTGGGAGCTGGGCTTCCCGTCTGCAGCGCATCGCGGCGAGAACCTGGTTCCGGGTGATGCTTGGCCGACGCTGGCGCGGCATCTTTCGTCAGCATGCAGCAGGAGATAAAGATGGAAAAAACTGAACAGCCCGATCAGCGGCACGACGCGGAACAACAGGTCAGACCCTTGAGCGCCGAGGAAACCCGGGCGGTCAGCGGCGGCTGGGGACCGAACCGTACCAATATCACCTTTTCCCCCCAGAAAAGCGGCTGGCCCGCCGGCAAGACGCTTTACATGCCGCAGTAGTCAGTAAGGATTCCGGCCTCATCGGACGGACGCCCCAAGTGGCATCCGATTTCATAGCGCGGCGGCGCGTTCGCCGCGGCTTTTTTTCCGCCATGCCGGCCGGCTTTTGCTCACCACGTTTTCCTGGGCTGCTTCCAACGCCGTGACGCTCTATCGCAAACAGGCGCTTGCCGCGCAACACTCCGTCGGGTTGGGCGATATCGTCCTGATCCGGCCAGTGTCGTTCGCACTGGTCACCGCCGTGCTGGCGGGCTTCGTGCTGACCATCTGCCTGTTTCTTGCGTTCGGCTCGTACACCAAGCGCGCGACCGTGAGCGGCCAGCTGGCGCCCGACACCGGGCTGATCAAGCTTTACGTGCCGCAAGCCGGCATCGTGCTCGAAAGCCGGGTCCAGGAAGGACAGCATGTCGCCGCAGGCGACGTGCTCTACGTGGTGTCCGGCGATCAGCAAAGCGCCCTGGGCGAGACCCAGGAAGCCATCAGCGGCCAGATCCGGCAACGCGAGGAAAGCCTGCGCCTGGCGCGCCAGAAGACCGTGCTGCTGCAGCAAGGCGAACACGATAGCCAGACCGCCGCCATCGCCAGCCTGAAAGCGCAACTGGCGGCGATGGACAACCAGATCGCGGGGCAGCGCGCCCGCATCAAATTGGCCGAAGACAGCGCGCACCGCTATCGCGGCCTGATGGAAAAAGGCTACCTCTCCACCGAGGAAGCCGACCAGAAGCGCGCCGAGCTGCTCGAACAGCGCAATCAGCTGCAAGCGCTGCTGCGCGACCGCATCGGGCTGGCAACCGACCTGTCCAACCGGCAGGCCGCGCTGGCGGATCTGGCGCTGCGGCAGCAGAACCAGCTGGCGCAGCTGGATCGGGACATGGCCGACATCGCCGTCGACCTGACCCGCAGCGAAGCCCGGCGGCGCGTCGTGGTCAGCGCGCCTCAAGCCGGCGTCGTGACCGCCGTGACCGCCACCATTGGACAGGCCGTAGACAACAAGCGGCCGCTGGCCACCATCGTCCCCGACGGCGCCAAGCTGCAGGCCGAGTTGCTGGCGCCCAGCCGCGCGGTGGGATTCGTCGCGCCGGGCGATCGAGTTCTGATGCGGTTCGCGGCCTACCCTTATCAGACTTTCGGGCAGCAGGCCGGCGTCGTCCAGGCCGTGACGCGCAGCGCCTCGCCGGAATGGCAATTGAATGAAGCCGCCGCAAACAGTGGCGTCCAGGAGAATCTGTACCGCATCACGGTGTCGCTGGACGCTCCCGCGCGCGGCCCGCAAGGGCAGACGCTGGCGCTGCGGCCCGGCATGCGGCTGGAGGCGGACATCCTGCAGCAGACGCGCCGCCTGTACCAATGGGCGTTCGATCCCGCCCAGCGGCTATCGGGGAAACTGTGAACATGCTTGAACGCCTGACGCTGGGAGTCAAACGGCGGGTGCCCAGGCTGCTGCAGACCGAAGCCGCCGAATGCGGCCTGGCCTGCGTCGGCATGATCGCGGGCTATCACGGCCATCAGCAAAGCCTTGCGACCCTGCGCGGCCGCTTTCCCGTATCGCTCAAGGGCGCCACGCTGGCCACCTTGATCCATGTGGCCAGCCAGCTGGGACTGGCATCGCGGCCGGTCAAGGTCAGCCTGGGGGCCCTGGGCAAGCTGAAGCTTCCCTGCATCCTGCATTGGGAATTCAACCACTTCGTGGTGCTGACGGCCATCAACGGGCGCTCGGCCACGCTGATCGATCCTGCGTCGGGCACGCGCAAGTGCTCCATCGGCGAACTGTCCGCGTCGTTCACCGGCGTTGCGCTGGAACTATGGCCCACGCCAGACTTCACGGAAGCGCGCGACAGCAAGCCCGTGCGGCTGCGCGAACTGACCGGACGCGTTTCCGGCCTGGGCGGCGCGTTCTCGCAAGTGCTGCTGCTGGCGCTGGCGCTGGAAATCCTCACCGTGATCCAGCCGTTCTTCCTGCAATGGGTGGTGGACCATGTCCTGAATACCGGCGACCGCGATCTGCTGACCACGCTGGCGCTGGCCTTCGGGCTGCTGATGATCATGAAACAGCTGACCTCGGTGGCGCGCAGCTGGATGCTGATGGTCATGGGCACCACGCTGAACCTGCAATGGCGCACCAACGTGTTCACGCACCTGTTGCGCCTGCCCGTGGGCTATTTCGAAAAGCGTCACCTGGGCGACGTGGTGTCGCGCTTCGGCGCCATCGACACCATACAGCGCACCGTGACGACGTCCTTCCTGGAAGCGGTGCTGGACGGCCTGGTCATGCTGATCACGCTGGTGCTGATGTTCCTGTACAGCCCGCCCCTGGCGTGGATCGCGGTGGGCGCGATGGCGCTGTATGGACTGGCGCGGTGGTCCGGCTATGCGCCGCTGCACTACGCAACTGAAGAACACATCGTGCACGCGGCCAAGGAGCAATCGCATTTCCTGGAAACCGTGCGCGGCGTCAAAGCGATCAAGCTGTTCCAGCACCAGGACGACCGGCGCTCCCGCTGGCTGTCGCTGCTGGTGAACGAGATCAACGCCGACCTGCGCGTGCAGAAGTGGACGCTGTTCTTCCGCACCTTCAATGGCCTGCTGTTCGGCCTGTCTTCCATCGCGATACTCTGGCTGGGCGCGAGGCTGGTGCTGGACGGCCAGTTCACCGTGGGCGCGCTGCTGGCCTTCATTGTCTACAAGACCTTGTTCGACCAGCGCGTGGCAGCCCTGCTGGACAAGCTGGTGGAAGTGAAGATGCTGCGGCTGCAAGGCGAGCGCCTGGCCGATATCGTGCGCGAGACTCCCGAGCCCGTCGACGAGATCCTGCGCGGACAGGAAGCACAAGTGCGCTCGCCCGCGATCGAGGTCCGCAACCTGCGCTTCCGCTATGGACCGCAAGAGCCGTACGTGCTGGACGGCATCAGCTTCAGGATCGAACCTGGCGAATCGGTCGCGATCACGGGCCCTTCCGGCGGCGGCAAGACCACCTTGATCAACATCCTGCTGGGCATCCTGGCGCCGACCGATGGCGAAGTGCTGATCGATGGCGTCCCGGCGCGGGGAGCGGGCGCGTCATCCCTGCGCCGCATCGCCGGCACGGTGCTGCAGGATGACGTCCTGTTCGCCGGGTCCATCGGCGAGAACATCAGCTTCTTCGATCCGCAATACGATCCCGAGCGCGCCAGCCGTTGCGCCCAGATCGCCGCGATCCACGACGACATCAGCGCCATGCCCATGGGCTACAACACGCTGGTGGGAGACATGGGCACGGTGCTGTCGGGCGGCCAGAAGCAGCGCGTGCTGCTGGCGCGGGCCTTGTACAAAGAGCCCGCCATCCTTTTCCTGGACGAGGCCACCAGCCATCTGGATATCGAACGCGAACGGATCGTCAACACCGCGATCGCCAGGCTCAACATGACGCGGGTGATCGTGGCGCACCGCCCTGACACCATCGCGGCGGCCGGACGCGAAATCTCGCTGGTGGCCGGCAAGCTGGCCAGCGACAGCGGGCAACTGCCTAAACCGGCTTCCCGAACACGCCGCCGCGCCGCGCCACTAGCGTCGCCTGCGTACGATTGAGCACGCCCAGCGTACCCAGGATGGCCGACACATGCGTCTTGACGGTCTTCTCGGTCATGTTCAATTGCTCCGAGATTTCCTTGTTGCGCAGTCCATCGCACATGAGCCGCAACACCTCGCTCTGACGGGGCGTCAGCGCCCGCAACAACGCCGCGTCGTCCTGCGCGCCAGCGGATGGCGCGGCCAGGGA
>NZ_DATCUY010000247.1:0-4455 GCF_036567245.1 Achromobacter sp.
CCCGCCGTGGCACGGATGGTGGATGCGGCGTCGGCGTTGGACGGCGCGCTGGGCCGCTGGTGCGCCCAGCCGGGCACGGCGGACGCCGCACGCGTCAAAGAGGCTTTCGAGAACCTGGCCCTGGCCTGGTCCGGCATCGAGTTCCTGCGCTTCGGCCCGTTGGTGCAGGCCAACCGCTACGAGCGCCTGGCCTTCTGGCCCGATACGCGCGGCGTCATGCCCAAGCAGGTGCAGGCGCTGATCGCCGCTCAGGACGGCGCCTTGCTCGTGCCCGGCGCCCTGGCGGGACGCAGCGTGGCCGTGCAGGGCCTGCCCGCGTTGGAATACGTGCTGTACGGCGAGCCGGCCTTGCTGCGGCAGGATGGCGGGCAGGTCGACGCCTACGCCTGCGATTACGCCCGGGCGGTGGCCGCCAACGTCGGGCAGATCACGCGCGATGTAGCCCAGGCCTGGAGCGCCGAGGGCGATTTCGGCCGGCAGTTCGCGCAACCCAAGTCCGGCAACGACCTGTACCGCGATCAGCAGGAAATCGCGGCCGAGGCCATGAAGTCCCTTTCCACCGGGCTGCAATTCGCGCGCGACGTGAAGATCCTGCCGGTGCTGGGCGATACGCCAGAAGCGGCGCGGCCCAAGCGCGCCGCGTTCTGGCGCAGCCAGCTGTCGACGCGTCTGCTGGCGGCCAACCTGGACGGGCTGCAGGCGTTTTATCAGGCGGGCGCCTACGCACTGCCCAAGGGCGACGCCTGGATGGCCGAGTCCGTGCGCGGCGAACTGGCGAGCGCGGCGCGCGCCTTGCGGGATGTGCCGGGGCCGCTGGAGCAGGCGCTGGCGCAGGAAGAAGGGCGCAGGCAGTTGACGCTGGCAGCGCTGACCCTCAAGAACGCCAAGGCCATCGTCGATGAGAATCTGGCGCCGGCCCTGGGCGTCACGATTGGATTCAATGCGCTCGATGGCGATTGACCGGCGCCGCTTCCTGTCGCTCGCGGCCGCCATGGGCCTGGCGCCCGCAGCTGCGCTGGCGGCCGCGCCCAAGGACGGCGAAGTCCTGTACCTGAGCGCGCGCAAGCGCGCCGGGCGCGACGAAACTGCGCTGCTGGATGAGGCGGGGCATGATCGGCTGGTGGTGTCCATGCCTGCGCGCGGACATAGCTTCGCCATCGATGCCGCAGGGGAGCGCGCTGTTGTCTTCGGGCGCCAGCCGGGCTTCTTCGCGCTGGCATTTTCCCTGCGGGGTGGTGAGCCTCAAGCCTTGCCCCTGCACGAGGAGCGCCACTTCTTCGGCCATGGCGCCTATGTGGACGGCGGCCGCCTGCTGGCCGCCACCGAAAACGATTTTGAAGCGGGCCGGGGCGTGCTGGGGCTGTACGACGCTTCGCCCGGTGGCGCCTACCGCCGCATCGGTGAATTCGACAGCGGCGGCATCGGCCCGCACGAAGTGGTGCTGATGCCCGACGGCAGGACGCTCTGCGTCGCCAACGGCGGCATCCTGACGCACCCCGACTACGGCAAGCTGGAGCTGAATCTGGACACGATGCGGCCTTCGCTGGCCTACATCGACGCGGCCAGCGGCGAGCTGCTTGAAAAAGTGGAGCTGGATTCCGCTCTGCACCGCCTGTCCATCCGCCACCTGGCGCTGGCCGCCGACGGCAGCGTCTGGTTCGGCTGTCAGTACATGGGTCCGGCCTCCGATCGGCCAGCGCTGGTGGGGCGGCACAGGCGCGGCGCGCGGCTGGAGCTTTTCGAAGGACCCGCGCAGGCGCTGCGGCAGATGCGCAACTACGTCGGTTCGGTGGCGGTGGATGCGACCGGTGCGGTGGTCGCGACCTCCAGCCCGGTGGGCGGACAGGTGATCTACTGGGATGCGGCCAGCGGCCGTTGCCTGGGCACGACCGAACTGGCGGATGGCTGCGGCGTGGCGCCGGCGGCCGGCGAGGGCTTCCTGCTGAGCAGCGGCCTGGGAGCGATGCTGCGCACCGATGCCTCGGGCACGGAAAAGCCCGTGCTGGCGCCGTCGCGCGAGGTGTCCTGGGACAATCATTTCCGCAAGGTCCCGGCGCGGGCCTGATCCGGCTTGCTTACAAAGCTTGACACAACGGGGCCGCGACGCGGCCCTGATCGCATGCGCCATCTGATAAAGTTTTCGGCTGTTTTTTCAGGCCGCAAGGCGCCCGCTGCCGGGCTGCTCTCGCGGCCTCAACTTTTCCGCAGGAGTATCCATGGAAGAAGCCTTGAAAGAATTTAACGCCTGGGCTCCCAAGCTGGTGGACCTGGGCCTCAATCTGGCGGTCGCGCTGCTGATCCTGATCATCGGCTGGTGGGTTTCGTCCCTGTTGGGCAGCTGGGTGCGCCGCGCCGCGACGCGCTCCAAGAAGATCGATCCCACCATCGTGCCCATGTTCTACAGCACCGTGGTCTGGACGGTGCGCATCTTCACCGTCATTGCGGTGCTGGCGCGCTTCGGCGTGCAGACGGCCAGCCTGATCGCCGTGCTGGGCGCCGCCGGCCTGGCCGTGGGCCTGGCCTTGCAAGGCACGCTGCAGAACATCGCGGCCGGCATCATGCTGCTGATCCTGCGCCCGATACGCGCCGGCGAATACGTGGCGCTGAGCACCGGCGTGGACGGCACGGTGGAAGAGGTCGGCCTGTTCCTGACGCGCCTGGTCCAGGTCGACGGCATCCATCTGACCTTGCCCAACAGCACGGTGTGGAACGCCACCATCACCAACTACAGCCGCAACAAGACGCGTCGCCTGGATATCCCGGTGCCGGTGCGCTATGGCGACAACCTGGAAGTGGTGGTGGCCAAGCTGCGCGCCATCGTGGATGCCCGCCCGGAAACGCTGAAGGATCCCGAACCGCTGGTGAAGGTGGTCGACTACAAGGAAAACGGCGTGGTCGTGAATGTGCGGGTGTGGACCGAATCGGCCAAGTATTGGGACCTGCGCTGGGGCTTGTACCAGGACATCCGCAAGTCGCTGGAAGACGCGGGCTTCCAGCCGCCGATTCCCATGCGCGAGATCCAGAACGCGAAGCCCGGAGCGGCGGCCTGAAGCAGGCTGGTCTCCGCTGGAATGACAACGGGCGCCCCTTGGGCGCCCGTTTTTTTGCCGGCTGCGGCAGGCCTCAGGCCTGCATCGACAGGCGCGCCAGCTCGGTCTTGATCCAGCCGGCGATTTCGCGCTGGCGCTGGGCCGGCATGCGGTCGATGATGGCCGTGACGCTGACCGCCAGGATCGGCGCGCCCTGCGAGTCCAGCAGCGCGCAGCCCACGCCCAGCGCGCCGCGCACTGCGTGGTTGCCCACCACGGAATAGCCGCGAGCGCGGGTGTTTTCGATCAGGCGGAACATTTCCTGCGGCGTCATGCCGCCGTATTCGTCCAGCCGGCCGGAGTTGCGCTCGACGATGCCGCGCGCAATGTCGTCGGGCAGGGCGGCCAGCAAGGCCATGCCGCCCGAGCCCACGCCCAGGGGCTGGCGCTTGCCGGCGTAGGTGGCCAGGATCTGCACGGGATAGCTGCCGATCTCGCGATGCAGGCTGATGGAATCGTCGTCTTCGCGCACTACCAGGAATACTGCGTCTCCGGTGCGGTCGGCCAGGCGGCGCAGCACGGGCAGCAACTGGCGCACACGCGGATCGCGCGAGCGCGTGTCCGGGTCCACCGCCAGTTGGGCGCGGTACTTCTTGGTGCCGGTCACGGCCAGCACCAGCCCGGCGTCGAGCAGGGCGGCCAGCAGGCGGTAGATGGTGGGACGCTGTATGCCCGTGAGGCGGGCGATATCGGTCACGCTCAGGCCATCGGGGCCCTGGTCCCGCAGGACGGCCAGGACGGCCAGTCCGCGCCGCAATGTGCGTGGACCTGCGGCCCCAGCGTCGCTATCTTGCATGAAAATCTCTGAAAACTCGGGTTATTACGGAATGTTCAAGGGAAAACCACTGTCCGTGCTGTGGACTCTACCTTGATGCAGTGCATGTGTATAGCTCAGAATGCTGCATCGAACAATTCAAATCGTCCATTCAATGGACAGTACCTGCACGGAGACTCTATGACTACAGGTCAAAAGCCTGGACTGCGGCGCTTCGCCGCCACCCTTCTGGCTACCGCCGCAAGCGCATTCGCCATGGGTTCCGCCCACGCCGCCTACCCTGACAAGCCTGTCCGCATCGTGGTCGGCTTTTCGGCCGGCGGCACCACTGATGTGATCGCTCGCATCATGGCCAAGGAATTGACCGAGAGCCTCGGCCAGTCCTTCGTGATCGAGAACAAGCCGGGCGCCGGCAGCAACATCGCCACCGACCAGGTGAAGCGCGCAGAACCCGACGGCTACACGCTGCTGTTCGTGGCCGTGACCAGCGCCATCAACCAGACGCTGTACAAGAACGTCAATTTCGACCTGACCAAGGATTTCACGCCGGTGGCGCTGGGCGCCAAGGTGCCGAACATCCTGGTGGTGAAC
>NZ_DATCUY010000248.1:0-6015 GCF_036567245.1 Achromobacter sp.
CAGGCCATCCGCGACGCGGGCGGCAAGGCCGCGGACGCGGTGCTGGACGTGACCGATGCCACCGCGGTCCGCGCCTTTGCGGAGCGGTCCGCCACCGAATACGGCAATCTGGACATCCTGGTCAACAACGCCGGCATCTCCGCCCGCGCGTCCTTCGACGATCCGCAGACGCCCCAGATCTGGGAACGCGTGATGAGCGTGAACCTGCAGGGCACCTTCAACGTCACGCACGCCTTCGTCGAGCAGCTGAAGGCCACGCGCGGCGCCATCGTCAACCTGTGCTCCATCGTGGCCTACGGCTGCAGCATTTCCACCGCGGGCTACGTGGTGTCCAAGGGCGGCGTGCGCTCGTTCACCGAGGTACTGGCGCGCGATCTGGCGCCGCATGGCGTGCGCGTGAACGCGGTGGCGCCCGGCCTGATGGAAACTGAGATGACCGCGGGGCAGCGCTCGCTGGCCCAGGGCACCGACTGGTACATGCAGCGCGCCCCCATGGCGCGCGCCGGCCGGGCCGACGAGATCGTCGGACCGGTTCTATTCCTGGCCTCGGACATGGCCAGCTACGTGAACGGCGTGGTGCTGCCCGTGGACGGCGGCTATCTGGCCGTATAGGAAAAAATCATGAATCTGGGCACGGCATTGGTCACGGGCGGCGCAAGCGGCATGGGCCTGGCGATCGTGGAGCGGCTGGCGCGCGACGGCTTTCGCGTCGTACTGGCCGACCGCAACGCGGCACTGGCCGCCAAGGAGGCGCAGGCGTTACAGGCGCAAGGACTGGACGTGGAGCACCGCGTGGTGGACCTGACGGACGAGGCCGCCACCCGCGCGCTGGCGCGTTCGCTTGCGCCGCTGGCCGCACTGGTCAACAACGCGGGGCTGTTCGACGAGCGCAAGTTCTTCGAGGTCGACAGCGCCGACTACCGCCGCGCCTTCGACGTCAACCTGCTGGCGGTGGCGACCCTGACGCAGGAAGCCGCGCGCGACATGGCGCCGGGCGCCAAGATCGTCAACATCGCGTCTCGCGCCTACCTGGGCGCGAAGAACCACCCGCACTACGTGGCCTCGAAGGCGGCCCTGGTCGGCTACACGCGCGCCTCGGCCATGGAGCTCGCCGCGCGCGGCATCCTGGTCAACGCCATCGCCCCCGGCCTCATCGACACGCCGCTCTTGCGCAACCTCACGCCCGAACGCCTGGCGGCCCAACTGGCCCTGCAGCCAACCGGCCGCGCAGGCCAGCCGCAAGACATCGCCAATGCCGTGTCCTTCCTGGCCGCGCCGCACATGGACTTCATCAACGGCCAGGTCATCTTCGTGGACGGCGGCAAATCGCTGGGCGGCTCGGGAGCATAGGCAGCATGGAAGGCATCACTTGGGACAAGGAAGTCGACGCGCTGGTCGTCGGCTCGGGCGCGGGCGGCATGGCCGCCGCGCTGACGGCGCGCGAAGAAGGCCTGGACGTGCTGCTGGTGGAAAAAACCGGCCGCATCGGCGGCTCCACCGCGATCTCCGGCGGCGCGCTGTGGATACCGCTGAACGCGCAGACGGAAGCCGCCGGCCATCCGGACAGCTTCGACAAGGTATGGACCTATCTGGAACAGACCGTGGGCGCAGCCGCCCCGGACGACATGAAGCGCGCCTACCTGGAAGCCGGCCCGCGCATGATGGACTACCTGGCGTCGCGCGGCATCCTGGACGTAGCCGCGCGCACCGCGTCGCCCGATTACTACCCCGATCTGCCCGGCGCCGCGATGGGCGGCCGCTCGCTGGATCCGCTGGAGTTCGACGGCCGCAAGCTCGGCCGCGACTTCCGTACGCTGCGCGATCCGCTGAAGGAATTCACGGTGCTCGGCGGCATGATGGTCAACATCACCGACGTGCGCCATCTGCTGCGCGCCATGCGCTCATTCGCGGCCTGGCGCCACAGCATGAAGCTGGTGTTGCGCTATGCCGCCGACCGCGCGCGCGGCTATCACCGCGGCACCCGCCTGTTGCTGGGCAATGCGCTGGCCGCGCAGCTGTTCCACGGCCTGCTGGCCCGCAGGATCGAGTACTGGCTGGACACGCCGGCGCTGGCGCTGCACCGCGATGCAAGCGGCCGCGTGCTGGGCGCCGCCGTCACGCGCGGCGGCAAGACGCTGAACATCCGTGCGCGGCGCGGCGTGGTGATGGCCACGGGCGGCTTTCCCTGGGATCCAGAGCGCCGCGCGCAGACCTATCCCCAGCCCACCGGCCTCTGGTCCATGTCGCCGCGGGACAATACGGGCGACGGCATCCGCCTGTCGGAAACTGCCGGCGCCGCACTCGGCACGGGTCACGCCAGCCCCGCGTTCTGGGCGCCGGTATCCGTCCTGGAATCCGCGGACGGCAAGCGCCTGTATTACCCGCACCTGGTGTGGGACCGGGCCAAGCCGGGCCTCATCGCGGTCAACGGCGCGGGCCAGCGTTTCGTGAACGAATCGGCTTCGTACCATGAGTTCGTGCAGGCCATGTACCGCAGCAACAGCACGGCGCCCAGCGTTCCCGCTTTCCTGATCTGCGACCAGCGCTTCATCGACACCTGGGGCCTGGGCCTGGCGCTGCCGGGCGGAAGACCGCGCCAGCATCTGATCGATGCGGGCTACTTGATGCAAGCGGCCAACCTGGCGGCGCTGGCGGCCCGGCTGGGCGTACCCGGCGGTGCGCTGCAGGCCACGGTGGAACGCTACAACGCCGACGCGGCCCAGGGCCAGGATCGGGACTTCGGCAAGGGATCGACCGCCTACAACCGCTACCTGGGTGATCCGGAGCATGGACCCAATCCCTGCCTCGCGCCGCTGGCAGCGGGCCCCTATTACGCGGTCAAGGTCTATCCCGGCGACATCGGCACGGCCTGCGGCATCGCCGCCAACCCGCAAGCCCAGGCGCTGGACGCCGCGGGCGCGCCCATCCCCGGCCTCTACGTGGCCGGCAACGACATGCAGTCCGTGATGGGCGGCGCCTATCCAGGCCCAGGCATCACGCTCGGTCCCGCCCTGACTTTCGGCTGGATCGCTGGACAACATCTGGCCCATGCACAACACTGACGCCTCTCCACCGACAAGGATATCCATGAAAATCTTCTACTCGCCCGCTTCGCCCTTCGTGCGCAAGTGCATGGTCATCGCCCACGAGCTTGGCCTGGCCGACCGCATCGAGAAGCTGCCCAGCGCGGCCGGCCCCGTCGCGCGCGACCAGAGCATCATCCCCAGCAATCCGCTGGGCCAGGTGCCGACCTTCATCACCGACGATGGCCAGGCGCTGTACGACAGCCGCGTGGTCTGCGAATACCTGAACGACCTGGGCGGCGGCGCGCTGTTCCCCGCCGGCAAGGATCGCTGGCAGGTACTGACAGAGCAATCGATGGCCGACGGCATGCTGGGCGCGGCACTGCTGGCCCGCTATGAAACCGTGTTGCGTCCCGAAGCGCTGCGCTGGGACGGCTGGGTCGAGGGCCAGTTGGGCAAGGTTCGCGACGGCCTCGCCCTGGTGGAGAAGAGTGCCGCCTCGCTGAACGGCCGTCTCGACATCGGTACCATCACTATCGGGTGCGCACTGGGCTATCTGGATTTCCGCTTCCCCGACCTGGATTGGCGCGCCGGACACCCGGCCACCGCCGCCTGGTACGAAACATTCAGCCAACGCCCGTCCATGCTGGCGACGAAACCCTGATCCGGTTTGGGCAGGCGCAGGGCCGGGAGAACCCGCCGGGCTCCCTGGCCATCACCTGCCCTGGGTACGGCGCGGCCCGCGGGCCGCGTCGCTAGGGCCCCTGACATGGTCAGGGGCCTTTTTTTCGCCACGATCTCCCCCACCTGTTACAGTGAAATCGCCAGACGGGCCAATCCGCCGGCCTGTCACCAGAAAGGGGCCCAGCATGAACGTCGCTGCGATCTCTGCCATCCACCGGACCGATGCGCCCTACCCCGCGCGCTCCGCCGCGCTGGACGCCACGCGCGCATTCCCCGAAACCGAACGCGTCGCTCATGTCCAGGCAGCCCGGGCCGCGGCCGCCGGGCACGCGGCGCATGCCGTCCGCGAACGCGACAGCCTGCCGCTGCCGCTGACCTCCTTCGACGCCTCCCATGCCGACACGCTGCGCGACCTGCACGCGGAATCGCGCATGCGCCGCGCGCTCGAGGAGTTCACCGCGCAGCCCGACCCCGTGGTCCAGCGCGCCGGCTCCGCCAACGACCTGGGCACCATCGAAGGCCTGATGCCGCTGCAGGCCTACCGTGTCGCCATGGGCAACCCGCAGGTCCAGGAACTGCAGGCCGCGGTGGCCATGAAGGCGGCGGGCCTGGGCATACCCAAGGTCGCCAATATCGGCGCTACCGAGAATGTCACGGACAACGCGCGCTATCGGCCGGGCTAC
The DNA here is from genome assembly GCF_036567245.1 of Achromobacter sp. Taxonomy (GTDB): domain Bacteria; phylum Pseudomonadota; class Gammaproteobacteria; order Burkholderiales; family Burkholderiaceae_B; genus Achromobacter. The sequence goes on from NZ_DATCUY010000248.1 coordinate 4,391, forward strand.
ACGCCCTGATAAAAAAAACGCCTGACTCGTCAGGCGTTTTTTCCATCCGGAACCAGGCACCAATCAGTGGAAGAATTCCGCGATCATCGTCGCACCCAGAAAGGTACCCGCATTGGCGGCCAGGGACACCACCACGATCTTCCAGCCCAGCTTGCGGAAGGCAGGCAGGTCCTTGAGGATGGACAGGCCGGCCATGGCCAGGATCACGGTCGTGAACGGCAGGAAGTTGACCTTGCCGACCATGGCGATGATCTGGTCCGAGTACGGCAGCACGCCGGGGCAGCCGGCGGTCATGGCGATCAGCGACAGCACGAACACGGCCGGCAGCTTGGGCACCACGCGCAGCACCAGATCGGTAATGACGACCAGCAGGATGATGATGCCCATGCCCGGCAGGGCGTCGGCGAACGGCACGTTGTAGCCCAGGCGGTTGCCCACCAGCGCGAACAGGCCACAGATGACGTAGGCGGTCAGGCGGTCGCCGAAACCCATCTTGACGCCATGCGCCGGCGTTTCCTGCGCGTCGCCGTCGTCGGCAACAGTGGCGGTCTCGGCCTTGCCGCGCGAGTAGCGACCCAGCACGGGTTCCAGCTTGCCGTACAGGAAGATGGTGGTCGGCAGCGAGATGAACAAGGTGAAGTACACGCCCACCACGGTGGTCAGCAGGTTGGCGGCGGCGGCCAGCGCGGCCACCTGGTGCGCGACTTCGGGCGTCTGCTGGGAGGCGATCGCCCCTACGCCGGCAGCCATCATGCTGCCCGAGCCCACGCCGGCGCCCATGGCGAGCGAACGCGGATCGAAGATGTTCAGGCTGGTGATGAAGCCGGCCATCAGCGCCACGAACAACGCGCCGATCACGGTGCCGGTGATGTACTCGGCCATCACGCCGCGGCCTTCCGGCGAGTTCATGCCGTAGCGCTCGCCGATGATGGCCAGACTGGGCTCGCGGCCCACCGAGAAGGTGGCGCCAATGGCTTCGCGCTTGATGCCCAGCAGCAAGGCCAGCGGCAGGCCGATGGCCATGGTGCCGAAGAAGTGGCCGAACTCCTGGAACACCAGGGCCCAGCCGGCTTCGCGCACCTGCGGCAAGGCGCCGCCCACCATCAGGCCCAGCTTGGCCAGGAAGGGCAGCAGCGCATATTGCAGATAGCCGCTGATGCGGGTCTGCATGGCGGTATCGATACCCAGGCCGGCGGGCAGGCGCTGGCCGAAGGCGGCGACAATGGCGCCGATGAAGATGGCCCACAGCATCGGCTGCAGGATGATCTTGCCCGGGCCGACATTGAAGGCGACGCTGCCGATCGCCTCGGAAATGACAACCACCAGCAAGATGGCGGCAAGCATGCGGATGCGCCCGGATAGCGGCATGGAGGGCGCGGCCAGGCTGGCGCTGGCGTGTGACATCGGATTCCCCTGATGAACGTGAATAGTCGTCTTGGCGGCTGCCCGCGGGCCGGAAAGGCCGGCGGCGAACGCGGAAGGGCCGATTTTCGCCGGGGGGCCGGCGTGCAAACCATGACAGGACAGGCGCATTAGCGTTGCGTAAAATGCAACACAACAGCCCTTCCAGGGAAAATTTTGCACGATCCGGCCACGATTAAGGGTAAACCCTAGCAATCGCCTGT
>NZ_DATCUY010000249.1:0-3415 GCF_036567245.1 Achromobacter sp.
GCCGGCGCAATGCGCCAGCGCGGTCGGGGCGCAGTCGTCCAGCAGGGCGCACAGGCCGCGCAGGGCGGTGGCGTCGGCCAGATCGCAACGCAGATGGCGATACTGCCCATGGCCCAGGATGGCGGCGGGCGCGATGTCGACGCCCGTCACCCGCCACCCCGACGCCAGCAGCAGCTGGGCCAACGCCAGGCCGATGCCGGACGATGAACCCGTCAGGACGCAATGCGCCTGCGCATTCCGCTCAGTCATGGCGAGGGACTCAGTCGGCCAGCGTCGTCAGGCGCTTTTCCATGGCGCGCATCTGCTCGTAGCCCATCAACTGCATGATGTCTTCGATGCCCACCAGCAGGTCGGGGCGGTCGGCGGGTTCGCCGCTGGCGATCACGCCCTGCATCACTTGCAGCGCCTGGCGCATGCCTTGGATGGCGGCGGCGGGCAGCATGCGCGGCAGGCTGATGCGCTTGACGCCGATTTCCTTCAGGCGCGGCAGCGGGATCAGGGGCGTCGTGGGGCGGTTGCGGATGCCGAATCCCATGTTGACGCTGACCGGGATGCCGGCGGCGTCCACCAGGCGCTTGATGTCGTCTTCGGTGCGCACGGCGTCGGGGAACAGCATGTCGGCGCCGGCGCGCGCATAGGCGCGGGCGCGCTTGACCGCGCCTTCGATGCCTTCGATCGCGAGGGAGTCGGTGCGGGCGATGATGACGAAGTCATCGTCGCGCCGCGCCAGGCAGGCGGCCTCGATCTTCTTGACCATTTCCGCCTCGCTCACCACGTCCTTGCCGGGCATGTGGCCGCAGCGCTTGGGGCTGACCTGGTCTTCGAGGTTGATGCCGGCAACGCCGGCTTCCTCGAACATCTGCACCGTGTGATAGACGTTCACAGGGTTGCCATAGCCGGTGTCGGCGTCGGCCGTGAGGGGGATGGAGACGGAGCGCGCGAGATGGCGGCAGTGGGTGACGTTTTCCGACAGTCCCATTACGCCGATATCGGCGATGCCCAGCAAGGCATTCGACACGGCCGCGCCGCTGGTGCAGGCGGTCTTGAAACCCGCGGCTTCGACCAGGCGGATGCTGTATCCATCGTACACACCAGGGGAGACGATGAAGGGTTCGTTCTTCAGCAATTGCCGGAACTGGTGGCGCGGGTTGTTCATGTCGTACTGCTCCAAAGGGCGTTAGGCGGCCGAAACGGGATGTCCGGCAATGCCGGACGCCCCTTCCGCCAGATGTTCAAAAAGATGTTGCGCGGCGCGTTCGATGTGCGAACGCATGAGCGATTCCGCCAATTCGGCATCACGCGCCCGGATGGCGCGCAGAATCTGCCAGTGTTCGGCGTAGGCGTCGTCCTTGCGCTCCAGCACGGTGCCGGAGTGCCGGCGGTAGACGCGCAGCAGGTGATAGAGGTCGCCGCAAAGGGCGTTGATGATGCGGTTGTTGCCGCTGGCGCGCACGATGCGCTCATGGAAGTCGAAGACCCGCGGCGCCGGCGCGCCGCCATTGGCGGCTTCCAGGCGGCGTTGGCGATCCTGCTCCAGTTCGACCAGCAATTGCGCGATTTCCGCGTCGCTCATGCGGCGGGTGGCCAGGTTGCAGGCCACGCCTTCCAGCGCCATGCGCATCTGGAACAGTTCCAGCGCGGACTCCGCCGACAGCGTCACCACGCGTGCCTTGATATAGGGTTCGCGCGTGATCAGCTGAATCCCTTGCAGGCGGCGTACCGCTTCCCGCACCGGGCCGCGGCTGACGCCGAATTCCTGGGCCAGCGCGACTTCATTGATGACGCTGCCCGGGGCCAGCCGGCCTTGGTAGATCGCATCCAGCACCTGGTCGAAGACCACGTCGGCCAGCGGGCCGGTGGCGTCTTCCTTGATGGCGATGGAGCTCGTGACGGTGTTCATAGTGTTGACAGCCTATCAAAGGGATCTAAAAAGTGTCAACTCTTTTGGAGTTGATTTTATTTTGAGCGAGGCTCGGAATTGCCAGGCTTGTATGGAGAATTTGTCTATTTTACTGAGTAATTTAGGGGTTATCCCTAGGGCAATGTAGACGACGTATCTATCTACACTTGCATAAAGCCGACGCATAACTGTTCTTGATGGTCTCGTTTCTGATCTAGGTTTTTTCCATAGTGTTGACACTATTGTTTCGTAAGCCGTAAGATGGCCTCAGTTGAGATTTTCCCGATTACCGCTGCCATGATCCAGTCTTTCCCCTGTTGCGGCAGGACGCTGCGCTACGCGAATCTGTCCGCCGCCGCTCTTGCGGCGGGTCGCGACATTGCCGCATATCCCTACGTCATCCGCGTGTTGCTGGAGAACCTGCTGCGTCACCGCGCCTGGGGCGCAGCCGTTTCCGAGGAAGAAATCGGCAGGCTTTGGGATTGGCGCGAACATCCCGGCGCCGACTTGCCGCTGCATGTGGCGCGAGTGATCCTGCCCGATTCCAGCGGTCTGCCAGTGTTGCAGGACCTGGCGGCGTTGCGTGATGCCGTGGCCCAGGCGGGTGGGGACGCGGCGCGGGTGGATACCCGGATTCCCGTGGACCTGATCGTGGATCACTCCCTGCAGGTCGACCATTGGGGCGACGAGGGTGCGGTGCAGCGCAACCTGCGCCGCGAGTTCGAACGCAACGACGAGCGCTACCGCTTCCTGAAATGGGCGCAGCAGGCCTACAAGGGATTGCGCGTCATCACGCCGGGCATCGGCATCATCCATCAGGTCAACCTGGAGTATCTGGCGCCGGTGGTCGCGCACCAGTCACGGCCGGACGGCGACTGGGCCTATCCCGATTTCGTCATCGGCGGCGACTCTCATACCCCCATGGTCAACGCCTTGGGCGTGCTGGGCTGGGGCGTGGGTGGCATCGACGCCGAGGCGGCCTTGCTGGGCCATGCCTACACCTTTCCGATTCCGGAGGTCGTGGGGGTGCGGTTGCGCGGCGCCATCGAGGCGCCCGCGCTCACCACCGACGCCGCCCTGCTGATCACGCAGCAGCTGCGCGCGGCGGGCGTGGTGGGCTGCATGGTCGAATTCTTCGGCCCCGCGGCAGAGGCGCTAGGCGTGCCGGAACGCGCCACCATCGCCAACATGGCGCCCGAATATGGCGCTACCTGCGGCTTTTTCCCGATCGACGCCCGCACGCTGGACTACGCCCGCATGACCGGGCGGGACGAGGAGCAACTGGCGCTGATCGAAGCCTATGCGCGCGCCAACAGCTTGTGGCGCGAAGCCGGCGAGGCCGCGCCGGCTTACAGCCGGGTGATAGAGATCGACCTGTCGGCGGCGCGTCCCAGCGTAGCTGGTCCGCGCCGGCCGCAGGACCGCATGGACGTGGCCGACGTCGCGGCGGACTTCCGCCGCCGCCTGGCCATGTCCCTGGCCGAAGGCGGATTCGGCGTGGACGCGGCCGCCCTG
>NZ_DATCUY010000250.1:0-7434 GCF_036567245.1 Achromobacter sp.
GCCGGGCTGGTGGTCGCCTGCGCCACCAGGGTGGCGCTATGCAGTGCGTTGGACATCTCAGTTCCTCATTACGAAATCGAACGGAATTTTGGCTTTGGCGGGGTAGGCCACGCCGTTACGGGTATACGGTTTGAAACGGCCCTTGCGGGCGGCTGCCAGCGCCGATTCGTCCAGGCGCGGAAAGCCCGAGGACGCGTCGATGGTTGCCCGCTCGACCAGCCCCTGGGTATTGATCTCGACCAGCACCACCACCCGGCCCTCTTCCCGCATGCGGCGCGAAGCCATCGGGTAGTTGGGCATGGGGCGCGCGCCCTGGAACTCGATGCTGGACACCAGCACCGGCTGGTCCGGCGGCGGTCCCTGCTGCGGACCCTGCGGCGCCTGGGTGCCTTCGGGCGCGCCGCTGGGCGGCGCCTTCGGCGCTTCCGGCTTGGGTTCGACCTTGACGTCCTGCTTGGGCTCGGGCTTGGGTTTAGGCTTGGGTGGCGGCTTGGGCTTGGGCTTGGGCGCCGGCATCGGCGGCTTTTCAACCACCGGTTCCGGTTCGGGTTCAGGCTCCGGCTCGGGCTTGAGTTCGGGTTCAGGCTCCGGTTCGGGTTCGATCTCGGGCTGCGGCTCGGGCGGCGTTTCCGTCACCGGCTGCGGCTCTTCGGGAGTGGGCTCGGCCTTGGCGATCTGGGGAACGGGTGCATCCACCACGCTCACCATGATGGCTTCAGGTTCTTCAAGTTCAGGACGATTCTCGGGTGCCATGAAGATGGCGCCTATCACTGCCGCATGCAGCGCCAGGACCGTCAGGCCAGCGCCTGCGCGTATACCGAATGAAGAGCGCGAAGAAGAATTCCAACCGCGTTGAAAACTAGGCATGAATCAGCCAGGGTGCATTGACTTATCCGGCCAGCCAGAAAAGACGCACACGCAATGGCGGCGCCAGCTGACCGGTACAAGCCCACAATAATATCTTAAATGCGAATGATTCGCACGTCCTATTTCATCTGATCCGGTCCTACATTTCTGACCAGAATCAACACGCACGAGCAATACGCGCCGATGCAAACGATGAAGAACAAGCTCAAAACAAAAAACCCGCCACCATGACGTGTGCGGGTTTTGTGTGGAGCGCATATCGGAGCTTTTGGTGGGTGCTACAGGGGTCGAACCTGTGACCTACGCCTTGTAAGGGCGCCGCTCTACCAACTGAGCTAAGCACCCATTCTGATGCAGCCTCAAGACGAAATTCGCGAAAATCCGTACAAGCAACTGCCAACCGGGGCACTCAAAAGCAATACGCGGGCCGGAGTATACCGGACCGCGCACCTGTGGGCAAATCGCCAGGTCTGAGCCTGCGATCCGCCCGCCGTCCATTAGTTGACGGCGTCCTTCAGGGCCTTGCCCGGACGGAACTTCGGCACCTTGGCCTTCTTGATCTTGATGGTTTCGCCGGTGCGCGGATTACGGCCGGTGCGAGCGGCGCGAGCCGACACAGCGAACGTGCCAAAGCCAACCAACGTAACCGTACCGCCCTTCTTCAGGGTGGTCTTGACGGCACCGATCAGGGCGTCGAGCGAACGACCAGCGGCAGCCTTGGAGATGTCAGCCTTGCTGGCGATGTGATCGATGAGTTCGGTTTTGTTCATTCAGGTGTACCCCTCACAAGGTATGGAGTCTGCCGGTAGTGCAGTTCACGGCCGTCATGATGGACGCCGCTGAAGACGCAAGACCCGACAAACGACGAACAGACAGTGGATAAACTTTTTTCTTGCGCTGCGAAGCACAACTTTTAAACTGCTGCGCCGCCTGGATTCAATGGCAAATTGCCTTCAAATCGTCAGCGACGCAGACATGTATTAGGCCTTGGCGTGGCGCGGCTGTCAAGCGAAAACCTCACCACAACCCGCGCCAATACTAGCTTTTAGACCTTTTCGCAATAAACAGAAACACGCATTTCGGGGTTTGCGCGACACCCCGGAACGCGGTAGTTAACTTGCGTCAGACCTCGGCCCATCGACGCAGCAAATTGTGATAGATGCCCGTGAGCTGCACGATGGAAGGATGCCCCGCGGCGTCCTGATTCAAGCGTTGTATGGCCACATCCATGTCCAGCAGCAACGCACGCTGACTGTCTTCGCGCACCAGGCTCTGCATCCAGAAAAAAGACGACACGCGCGCGCCGCGCGTCACCGGATTGACCTTGTGCAGGCTGGTGCTCGGATACAGCACCATGTGCCCGGCGGGCAGCTTCACCGCGCGCGGGCCGTAGGTATCGTCGATGACCAGTTCACCGCCATCGTAGGAGTCAGGTTCGGAGAAGAACAGCGTGGCCGACAGGTCGGTGCGTATGCGTTCGGCCGTGCCGGCGATGCCGCGCACGGCATTGTCCACGTGATAGCCGAAGGACTCTCCGCCCTCGTAGCGATTGAACAGGGGCGGGAAGATCTTGCGCGGCAACGCCGCCGACATGAACAGGTTGTTGACCGCCAGGCGTTGCAGGATCAGGTTGCCCAGCTCCTGCGCCAGAGGGTGCTGTTCCGGCAACTGGCGGTTGCGCTTGACCTCGGCCGACTGATGGCCGGCCGTGACCTTGCCATCGACCCAATCGGCGGCGTCCAGGCGGCGCCGGATCTCGGCCGCCTCTTGCGGCGTAAAAACTTCTGCGATCTGTATAAGCATGGGCACTATCCCGATTGCGGTGCAGGCGTGGCCGGCCACCGGCCGCGCGCGTGCCGCATTATCCCTGCAGGCAACCGTTGAGCGCCTGATCGAAATCAAACAGCAGATCGGCTTCGTCTTCGATGCCCACGGACACGCGGATGAGGCTGTCCGCGATACCCATCTGCTTGCGGCGCTCGGCGCCCATCTCGTAATAGATGGTGTGAGCGGCGGGCAGCGCCAGGCTGCGCGTATCGCCCAGGTGAGTCGCCATCAGCACGATGCGCAGGCGGTTCAGGAAATCGAAGCAATCCACTCCGTCGGCCAGCTCCACGCCCAGCAGTCCCCCGAAGCGCGAACCGAACAGCGCCGCCGCGCGCGCATGCTGCGGGTGGCTGGCCAGCCCTGGATAGTGCACCTTGGCCACGCCGCGATGTTCTTCTAGGAAGCGCGCCAGCGCCAACGCGTTGGCGCAATGCTTGGCCATGCGCAGGGCCAGGGTCTCGGCGCCCACCGCGATGCGGTGCGCGGGCTCGGCCGCCAAGGTGCCGCCCATGTCGCGCAGACCCTTCTTCTTGATCTGCGTAAGGCCCCAACTGGTGGGCGCGCCCTTGCGATAGGCGTCATAAATGTTGGAGTAGTCCGACCAGTCGTACAGGCCTGTGTCCGTCACGGCCCCGCCCAAGGCATTGCCGTGGCCGCCGATGTACTTGGACAGCGAGTTCATCACCAGCGAGGCCCCTACCGAGGCCGGCCGGAACATCCAGGGCGTGGTCAAGGTATTGTCGACCACGTAGACCAGGCCCTTCTCGCGGCAGATCTCGCCGATCACCGCCAGGTCGGCCACTTGCGTGCCCGGATTGGCGATGGTTTCGGTGAAGACCATGCGGGTATTGGGCTGGATCGCCGCGCGCACCTGCGACGAATCGGTCGCGTCCACGAAGGTGATCTCGATGCCCAGCTCCAGCAGCGTGCCCAGCAGGCTGTTGGTATTGCCGAACACGAACTGGCTGGACACCAGGTGGTCGCCGCGGCGCAGCAGCGTGGTGAAGATGGCGGCCAGCGCGGCCATGCCGGTCGCGAAGCTGACCGTGCCCTTGCCGCCTTCCATCTGGTTGACCTTGGCCTCCAGCGCGGTGGTGGTGGGCGTCCCCTGGCGGGCGTAGGTAAAGCCGGCCTTGCCCTGAAAGACCGCAGCCAGCTCGCGGGCGTCTTCGTAAGCGAACTCCGACGACGGATGCATGGGCTTGTGCACCGCTCCGTGCTCGACGGATTGCTTGCGGTCGGAATGGAGGATCGTGGTGGTAAAGCCGTTCTGGTGCATGATGGGCTGACGCGAAGAGGATGTGGACTACAGGATAGGCAAGGCGGATGGATCAGGAACGGCGCTGACGCACGGTTTCATAGAGGCAGACGGCGCTGGCCACGCTGACGTTCAAGCTTTCCACCGAACCCAGCATGGGAATGTTCACCAACTGGTCGCAGGTTTCCCGCGTCAGGCGGCGCATGCCCTCGCCTTCCGCGCCCATGACCCAGGCCATGGGCTGGCGCGCATCGATCTGGTGCATGCTGTCGGTTGCCTGGTCGTCGGTACCCACCAGCCAGACGCCGCGGTCCTTCAGGCTGCGCATGGTGCGCGCCAGGTTGGTCACCATCAGATAGGGCACCGTGTCGGCGGCGCCGCAAGCCACGCGTTGCACGGTCGCGTTCAGGCCAACGGCCCGGTCGCGCGGCGCGATGACTGCGTGCACGCCAGCGGCGTCGGCGGTGCGCAGGCAGGCGCCCAGGTTGTGAGGATCGGTCACGCCATCAAGTATCAGCAACAGCGGCGGACCTTCGATGACGTCGAGAACCTCGTCCACGTCTACTGCCAGCTGACGCTCTTCAGCCAGCGCCACCACGCCCTGGTGGCGGGTGCCGCGGGACAAGCCGTCCAGGCGTTCCATGGGGACCGGATGCAGGCGGCAGCCCGCCTTCTCGGCCTGCTCGATGAACGTCTGCATCCGCTTGTCGCGACGCGACGCCTCTACATAGATTTCCTTGATCGAGTCGGGCGCGTGGCGCAGCCGCGCGACAACCGCGTGAAACCCGGCCAAGACTTGGGTCGACGCCATAAATGCAATACCTTTAGATAAACGAATACCCGCCCCAGAGCGGGGCGGGTCACCGGACCAAACCGGGCATAGGTGCAATGTTACCCCTTATGGCGCGGCCGCCAAACGACGGCCCAGCCATAAGAAGCGTCAGTGGCGCTTGTGCGTGGCCTTCTTGGCCGGCGCGGCGCGCTGGGACGCTTTCTTGGGCGCCCGGGGCGGCTTGCTGGCCTTCTTGGCCTCGGCGCGCCTTTCCTTGGCGGTCTGACCCTTAAGGGCCGCAGGCTTGGGCGACGCCGCCTTCTTCACGCGACGCGACGGTTCGTCGGGGCCACGGGCCGACGCCTTGCGCAAGGCGTCGAAGCTCGTGCCTTGCACCAGGCGGAACTCGATACGGCGGGCCTCCAGGTCCACGCGCGAGACCTGGACCTGGACCTTGTCGGTCAGGCGGTAGCGCATGCCGGTGCGCTCGCCGCGCAGCTCGTGCAGGGCGTCGTTGAACTGGAAGTACTCGCCACCCAGCTCGGAAACATGCACCAGCCCTTCGACGTGCAAGGTATCCAGCGTGACGAAAATGCCGAAGCTGGCGACGCCGGTAACGGTGCCGCTGAAGTCCTCGCCCACGCGTTCCTTGACGAACCAGCACTTGAGCCAGGCCTCGACGTCGCGTGACGCCTCGTCGGCGCGGCGCTCGCTGGCGGACAGGACCAGGCCCATCTTTTCCCAGATGGCGTGCTCATGCTCGCGTTGCGTGCGGCCTATCACCACAGGCTGGTCTTCCAGGCTGGGCACATACCGCTGACCGGCGAGCAGCGCCTTGATGACACGGTGCGTCAGCAGGTCGGGATAGCGGCGGATGGGCGAGGTGAAGTGGCTGTAGCCAGGATAGGACAGGCCGAAGTGGCCCATGTTGTCGGGGCTGTAAACCGCCTGCTGCATGGAGCGCAGGCACATGGTCTGCAGCAGCTGGTAGTCGGGACGTCCGCGCACCGAATCCAGGAAGTCGCCGTAGTCCTTGGCCGTGGGCGTCTCGCCTCCGCCCAGCGACAGACCCATGGTGCGCAGGAATTCGCGCAGCGATTGCAGGCGCTCGGGGGTGGGTCCTTCGTGGATGCGGTACAGGCCGGGATGCTTGCTGCGGGTCATGAAGTCAGCCGCGCAGGTGTTGGCGGCCAGCATGCATTCCTCGATCAACTTGTGGGCATCGTTGCGCACCGACGGCACGATCTGTTCGATGCGGCCGAGCTCGTTGCAGACGATCTTGGTCTCGACCGTATCGAAGTCGATGGCGCCGCGCTTCTTGCGCCCTTGCGCCAGCAACTGATAGAGCTCGTACAGGTGTTGAACCTGGGGCATGACGCTGCGCATGGCGTGCGCGGCCGGACCGCCGGGCTGCTGCAAGGCAGCCCAGATGTTCGTATACGTGGTGCGCGCATGCGAATGCATGACTGCGTTATAGAACTGGTAGGCCGTGACCGTGCCGGCCTTGGCGCCGCTGGCCGGGATGACCATGTCGCAGACCAGCACCAGGCGGTCGACGTCCGGATTCAGCGAACACAGGCCGTTGGACAGCGACTCCGGCAACATCGGGATGACCCGGCGCGGGAAGTACACGCTGGTGCCGCGTTCGATCGCGTCGTCGTCCAGCGCGTCGCCCGGACGCACGTAGTGGCTCACGTCGGCAATGGCCACCAGCAGGCGCCAACCCGGACGCTTGCGCTGGCCCGTACCCAGCTCCACGGGTTCACAGTAGACGGCATCGTCAAAGTCGCGTGCGTCCTCGCCGTCGATGGTAATGAGCGGCACGTCGCGCAGATCGACGCGGTCTTTCAGGTCGGTCTTCTTGACCACGTCCGGCAGGCGCGCGGCCTGCTTGCGTGCGGCCTCCGAGAATTCGACGGGCACGTCGAACTTGCGCACCGCGATCTCGATTTCCATGCCGGGATCGTCGATCTCGCCCAGCACCTCGGCCACGCGGCCCAGCGGCTGCGTGTGGCGCGTGGGCTGCTCCATGATTTCAACCGCGACCACCTGCCCGTGCTGGGCGCCGTTGGTGTCGCTGGGCGGAATCAGGATGTCGTGCTTGATGCGCTGGTCCTCGGGAACGACGATGGACAGGCCGTGCTCGTGCAGGAAACGCCCCACCAGCTTATTGGTGCGGCGTTCGATGACTTCGACAATGGTGCCTTCCGGCTTGCCGCGGTACTCGCCGGCAGGCTTGACCAGCACGCGGTCGCCATGCAGCACCTTGAGCATTTCGCGCGGCGACAGGAACAGATCGGGTCCGCCATCATCGCGCAGCAGGAAACCGAAGCCGTCGCGATGCCCCAGCACCTTGCCGGCAACGAAGTCCAGTTTGGTGGCCAGCAGCAACACGCCCTTGCGATTGGGCATCAATTGCCCGTCGCGCTCCATGGCGCCCAGGCGGCGCTCAAATCCCACCATCGTCGCGGCGCGCTCGACGCCCATGCGTTCGGCCAGTTCCACCGGAGACAGCGGCGAGCCTGCGGCGCGCAGCGCTTTCAGGATGGCTTCACGGGACGGGACATCAGGATCGAAGTCCGGCGGCGCTTCGGGCAAGGGTGTTGATCTGTTGTTATTCGATTCGTTATTCGATCGTTTTGCCAAAGCTAAAATTTCCGTATATAATGCGCAGCTTCTGTGGTTCGCCCAAGGCTGAACACTGAAGCAG
>NZ_DATCUY010000251.1:0-2660 GCF_036567245.1 Achromobacter sp.
TCGACGGGCTGCGGGCCGAGCACCTGGACGCAGCCGTGCTGACGGCGCCGCTCGCCGCGGGGCCGCTTGCGCATGTGCTGCGCTACGGCATCGTGTCCTATGCCTTCCCGCAGAGCCGGCCGGTGGGCTGGGAGGATTACGCGCGCTGGACTCGGTACATGCAACGCCAGATCGGCGACCGGCTGCTGCGCGCCAAGGGCCTGTTGCGCTGGACGGACGGCACCCTGCGTGCCGTGCATGGCGTGCGCCACGTCTTCGCGACGCCTGAACCCATCGCCTTGCCGGAAGGCGCAATGCAGACGGGCGCCATGGTCGTGATCGTGCAGGACCTGTCTGCCGAGGAAGTGGACGAGGCGATGCGGCCGCTGGATTTGTGAGTTTTTCCGGCAGCCGCGCCTGGAGCGATCGCGCTCAGCGAGGGTTGCTGACGGCGCCCAGATGCAGCGCGACCACTTCGGTATCCATGCCAGCCAGGCCCGGATACCGCGTCCTGACCTGAGGGTCGTGTCCCGGCACGATATGGTCCGGAGATTCCGCGAATTTGAGCAGGATCTCGTAGCCCGCCAGCATGTCGGCAACGTTGTCGACGATGGGAAACGGCGCGTCCCGCCCCATGTTGTCGTAGTAGTGGCTGGCGTCGGAGGCCAGCACCATCCAGCCGCGCGCCCGGGCGGCCTCTGCATTGAATCCCGTGTCGACGAGGTAGACGCGTGCGCCGTTGCGGATGACCCAGACGAAATAGTCCATCGGCATCGGACCGTCGTGCGGGTCCGGCGGCGTGATGAAGTTCTGGCTGCGCCGGCGCGCTACGGTGGCGTAGCGCAGGGCATAGACTTCGTGGGTGGGCAGCGTCATGCGACGGCCCCGGTTACGCGCAGGACGTGCAGGATGAACGCGCTATCCTGCCTGTCCAGGGTTGCCCCGCGCCTTTCTTGCCGGGCGCTCGTCTTCATTGTCGGCAGTCTCCTGTTGCTGGCGCTTGAGCACTTCGAGCGCGGTGCGTTCCGCGTTCACGATGTGGCTCTGCGCGGCGCTTTGCGCGCCTTGCGGGTCCCGAGCCTGGATGCGCTCGTAGATCAGATCGATTTCGGCCATGCTTTCCGGCAGCCGTTCGGCGCGCGCGAACGACGTGGCGCGCAGCAGGTTGATGCGCGACAGCAGGCCGGGCAGCATGTCCTTGACCAGATCGTTGTCGCAACCGCTCAGCAGCACGTCGTAGAACTCGCGCTTGGCCGCCAGCAAGGCAGACTTGTTGCTGCCCTTGGCCTGGCGGTGCAGGGCTTCCACGGCTTTGCGCAGGCGTTCGACGTCGCCGTCGCCCGCCAGCCGCGCGAATTCGTGCGCGGCGTAGCCCTCCAGCAGGGCGCGCAGGGCATACAGGTCGCGGGCGGCTTTTTCGGTGATGCGCACCACGGTGGGACCGCGATGCGGTTCGATGGAAATCAGGCGCTCGGCCTCCAGCGTGCGCAGCGCCTCGCGCAGGGTGCTGCGGCTGATGCCGAGCTGATCGCACAATTCCTGTTCGCGCAGACGCTCCCCGCCCTTGATCCGGCCATCCATGATGGATGCGCGCAGGAACTCTTCCACGCGGATGCGCAGGGTGCTGGGTTTCTCGAATACCGCGCCTGTCTGGCTGGCCATGGTTGTCTCTCGCCTTAAAAGACGCAATATATCCCGCAGGGCCGACCGTGCCGCCGGCCCGGCGCTTGCGGCGCATTATTGTGCCGATTTTTTTTGCGGTCAAGCATATTGTCGGACAATCAGACTATTGACGGTTTCGCAAAAATTGCCTGACAATCGGACAAAATAACCAGGCGGACCGCCGATCTGCGGCCCGTCGTCCCATCGCAAAGAGGAACTCATGGCAGACATCAAATCCGAAACCCAGGCCCTGTTCGACCAAGGCTTGAACCTGCGCCGCGAGGTGCTGGGCGCCGAGTACGTGGACGGCTCCCTGGCCCGCGCCAACGAATTCATGATGGCCTTCCAGCACATCACCACCGAATGGTGCTGGGGCTATACCTGGGGCCGCCCCGGGCTGGAAAAGAAGACCCGCAGCATGCTCAACCTGGCCATGCTGACCGCGCTGAACCGTCCGGCCGAGATCAAGCTGCACGTCAAGGGTGCGCTGAACAACGGCGTGACGGTCGAGGAGATCAAGGAAGTCCTGCTGCAGGCCACCGTTTATTGCGGCATCCCGGCAGGGCTGGACGCGTTCAAGGTCGCCAACCAGGTGCTGGAAGAAGAGGGCGCCTTCAAGGAGTCCAAGGCATGAGCGCCTCGCAAGAGCGGGTGGGCCTGATCGGCATCGGCAGCATGGGCTGGCCCATGGCCGCGCGCCTGGTGCAGGCCGGCTTTGCCGTCACGGTGTTCGACGCCGTGCCTGGCCAGGCCGCGAAGTTCGCCCAGGAAGTGGGAGGCCAGGCCGCCGCCACCTGCGCGGAACTCGCGGCGCAGTCCGACATCATCTTCACCATGCTGCCCACCAGCGCGATCGTCGAGCAGGTGCTGAACGGTGAACAGGGCGTGCTGGCTGGTTTGCGCCCGGGGGGCGTGGTCGTGGACATGAGCTCCGGCGTGCCGGCGCAGACCCAACGCCTGGCGCAGGCTGTGGCCGCGTCCGGCGGCGTCATGGTCGATGCGCCGGTTTCCGGGGGCGT
>NZ_DATCUY010000252.1:0-3926 GCF_036567245.1 Achromobacter sp.
CGGGCGCAAGGCCTGAGGCCGGTGCTGCGCCGCAGCCTCAGGCCGCTTGCGGCGCATTGCCGCCCGATGCGCCGCGGCTTCCGGATCTGCCATAGAGTATGCGAGCGCACAGCAATGCACTCACCGCGCCGGGCGCGGCGCCCACGGTCAAGGGGAATCCCAGGAGTTCTTGCCAAGGCCTTTCGTGGACGCCAAAGCCCAGCAGGAAGACAAAGCCGTAGAGCGCGCCGACGGCTGCCATCCCGACGCAGGCGCTCCAGGACGAGCGAGCCGGCCGCAACGCTCCGGCCACGATGCCGCACAACAGGGCGGGCACGAAGCCGAAGAGGTAGAACCAGGGCAAGCCGTAGAGCAGCATGAGCAAGGTCTCCGGATCCCGGGTGGCTGCCGTCAAGCCGATGATGACGCCGGCGCCGCCGATGGCGGGAGCTGCCACGGCAAAGAGGGCGCCGCCGGCGAGCAGATCGCTGCCCAGGCGCCGTCCGGCGGCATCCATCGTGCGTCGCCGCTGCCAGCGGTAGGCGATGGCAGCGAAAACGCCTAGAAGCAGAATGCCGATCGAAATATAGGGATTCATCGCGTCATGCAGGATGTGGGCGGGATACGCGCGGCATGCTTGCGGGAGCATGCCGCGCAACAGGCTCGATGATACCGTGCCGGCAAGCCTGGTACGCCTGCGCGCGCGCTGCGCCCGCATCGGACGCAGCGCCATCCTGAAGCCGCGTGGAACTCAGGTCTCGGCGTTGCCGGCGCGCACATCAGCGGTGGCGGTGTTGTCGGCCAGGGCGCTTGTCCGCGCGGCGTCGGCCTCGCCCGCCTCGCGCTGGTCGGCAGTGCGCCGCATCAGCCGCTTGCTGACCATGGCAGCGACGAAGGCATTGCGTCGGGCCGCGTCGTAGCCGGGGTGGCTGAGTTCGCGGACATAGTCGTTGATTACCGGTTTCATGGATATTCTCTCGTCTTGGCGCCAGGCAAGGGCCGGGCGTGTTGGCTTGGTTCGGCGCGGACGGCATGCAGCAGCCGCGCCATGGTGATTTTGGTGCTGGCGTCGGCAACCGGGAACGTGCGGCTCCAGAGGCGCACGCGCGGGTCCGCCGCAGCGGCCGGAAACTGGACCACGAGGCGTAGCCGCCTCAGGAATGCGCTGTCCAGGTTGGACTTCAGGCCCGCGGCGCGTAGCGCCAGGCCGCGGTATGACTCCATGGGTTGCAGCAGATAGCTGACTTCGATATTGGCGTAACGGTCGTGGCTGTCCCTGACGTCGGTGCGCTTGCCGAAAAGCGCGTCGGCTTCGTCGAAGAACAGGATGGCGCCGCTCTGTGCGACCGATTCGAACAGGCGGTTCAGGTTCTTTTCGGTCTCGGCGATGTACCGGCTGACGATCTTCGACAAGTCGATGCGATGCAGCTCCAGTCCTGTCTCGCGCGCCAGCGCCTCGGCGGCTTCCGCGGCTTGGGCCAGCGCGCGCGGGCGGCTCTGGCTGCCGGTGTCCCACAGAGCGAGGAGCCGCGATTCGGCAGGCGCGTTCATGGTTGCCGTCCTTCCATCTGGCCAGCCCGCTGTTGGACGCGGATGACGACGAACTCGGCCGGCTTGAGCGGCGCGAATCCGACCAGGATGTTGACCACGCCATGATCGACGTCTTGTTGGCTGGTGGTTTCGCTATCGCACTTGACCAGATAGGCATCGCGCGGCGCGTTGCCCTGGAAGGCGCCCTGGCGGAACAGCGCGTTCATGTAGGCGCCGACGTTCAGCCTGATCTGTGCCCAGAGCGGTTCGTCGTTGGGTTCGAACGCGGCCCACTGCGTGCCGCGGCTGAGCGATTGCTCCAGGTGCAGCGCCAGCCGGCGCACTGGCACGTACTTGTATTCCGAGGCGAAGTGGTCGGTGCCCTGCAAGGTCCGCGCGCCCCAGCAGACCGCGCCGCGGCCCGGGAAAGTGCGCAGGCAATTGACGCCCAGCGCATTCAGGTTGCGGCTCTCGTCGTCGCTGACCGTGGCGGCCAGGGACAGGACACCGGTGAGGCCGGCATCGATGCCGGCGGGCGCCTTCCAGACGCCGCGATTGCCATCGGTGCGTGCATACAGTCCGGCGATGGTGCCGCAGGGTGGGGTCAGGCGGGGCTGGCCGATTCTCAGCGGATCGGCGGTCCGGGTCCAGGGGAAGTACACCGCGGCATGGTCTGACTTGGGCAGCGCCGTACCCATGACCGCCGCCGCCATGGAGGCCGCCTCTGCTGCCACCTGCGGCGCATCGACGATCATGAAGGCGCGCCGCTCCTTGCAGTAGGACACGGCATCGGCAAGCACGCCGCCGTGCGTGACGCCGGGCAGGCATAGCAGGTTGAAGGGATGGGCATGGTCCAGCGCGTAGAGGCCCAGGCGTTGAGGGCGTTGGCCGATGAAGGCGGCATGCGTGTCTTGCGGTCCGTTCTGCGCAGGCAAGCCCACGCGCACGACCCAGGCCTCGGCGCCGCCGTTCAGGAAAAATTGGAGCACCGCGTAGCCGAGTTCGCAGTCTTCAACCAAGCCACCGAACTCGCGTTCGTAGTCGGAAAAGCCCTGGATGCGGACCGGTTGGTTGAGCGGTCCGCGCATGGCCGTTCCCAGAAACGCGGCAACCGAGGTCGGCACGCCGGCAATGCTGCGCAAGCCCGCGGGCATTTCCTGGATATACACCCCGGGATGATTCAGGGCTGGGGCCATGAATTGCTCCTTTCCACGGCGACTTGACGGCGTGTGCTTGCAGCAGGAAAGTCTTCGAGGGACGGCCGGGATGGCGCGGACAGAGGTCCGGGCCTGGGCGCAACGCGCGGGAGTACCGGCGTATGGCGGGCGTTGCGCCGCGCTTCTAGTTGGATTGCAGCGGAAAGGCAATCGGGCAAAAGCAGCAGCCCTGATGAGATGTTTTATAGAAGGTCTGATAAAAGCGGGCAATAGCTTTTCAGCGGTGTTAACGTTCTGTTGCTTATTCAGAAGCCGGCCCTGGCAGGACGCCTCAGAGGGCCCGGCAGACGCATGGCCCGTGGCGACGGCGCTGCGGGAAATCCGAGTGGCTGGGGGCCCGACTGGCGGCTGCGGCCCTCAATGAGGAGCGCAAGATGCATAGCCTGATCCGACTGTGGCGCGTGCGTGATTTCCCGGCAATGCCGTCAGCGCCAGCAAGCCCGCCCTGGCGTCTTTCACATTTTGCATACGCCTTTGCCATGGCAGGCATGGCCGCCAGCGCAAGCCTGGCGCCGACCGCCGTGGCGCAGGCGCAAGTGCAGGGACAGAACCCGACTCAGGCAGCGCCGTCCCAATCCGAGGCCCAGGCGGAGGCCGCGCGTTCGCTGCAGTGGCCGCGCAGCTTCGAGGCCGCCGACGGCACGCGGGTGGAACTCTATCAACCGCAGATCGACACCTGGAGCGCCGATCGTATTTCGGGCCGCATGGCGGTGGCAGTCGGCGCGGCCAAGGGCAATCCAACCTACGGCGTGGCTGATTTTTCCGCCCGTGCCGAGGTCAACAAGCCGGCGGGTCTGGTGCATCTGTCAGACATCCGGATCGAGCGCGTGCAGGTGCCGACCGCGCCGCAGGAAGCCGACAAGCTGCGCAAGCAGCTCGAAGCGCGCCTGCCCGCCAAGGGCGTGGTCACCCGGCTTGATGCGCTGCAACTCAGCTACACCCTGTCCCAGAACAATCCGGCTACGAAGACCGTCCCCGTGAACAATGCGCCGCCGCGCATCATCTATCGCACGGTACCGACCGTGCTGGTGCTGATCGACGGCGAGCCCGCCCTGGCCCAGGTGCCCGACGCGGCGGGTTGGCGCCGGGTGGTCAACACGCGCGCGCTGATGCTGGCCAATGGCGCCGGCCGCTATTTCCTGCAGGCCGCCGGCCATTGGTACGAAGCAGCCAATGCCGCCGGGCCATGGACGGACCTGC
>NZ_DATCUY010000253.1:0-11344 GCF_036567245.1 Achromobacter sp.
CTCCAGGGCATGACGCCCGAACAGCTCGTGGAACAGCGCGTCCAGCGCCTGCTGTCCTACGGCGCCTACCAGGAAGTGCGCGCCTGAAGCAGGCTGGTTGCCGGCCTGCGTGCCGGCGCCACGGCCTCGCGCCACGCGCCATTCCGCCATGACCGCCCGCCAGGCGCCCGCCACCACGCAACGGGCCGAGGCGGGCGTCGTTCATTCCCTTCCCGTTTCGTCTGAACTGGCCGCGGCTCTGCGCCGGGCCTTGCTGGCTCTGCCTGAGCGTCCGCCGCGCATCGCCGTGGCGCTCAGCGGCGGCGCCGACTCGGCCATGCTGGCGGTGCACGCGGCCGCCGTGGCGCGCGAACTGGGCATGGACCTGGTGCTGTTCCATGTGCATCACGGCCTGCAGGACGCCGCCGATGCATGGACGCAGCATGTGCGCACGCTGGCGGACCTGCTCGCGCTACCGTTGTCCGTGGCGCGCGTCGAGGTGGCCCAGGGTTCAGGCAAGGGGATCGAGGCGGCGGCGCGCGATGCCCGCTATGCCGCGCTGGCGCAACTGGCGCGCGAGCAGGGTGTCGCGCATCTGCTGTTGGCCCATCATCGCAACGACCAGGCGGAAACCGTCCTGCTGCGCCTGTTGCGCGGCACCGGGTTGGCGGGCATGGCGGCCATGGCGCCGGTGTCCAGGCGGGATGGACTGGTCTACCTGCGCCCCTGGCTGGAAGTGGGCCGCGACGCGATTCTGCATGCCGCAGACGCGGTGGCGGCAGCCAGCGGCTGGAGTCCGGTGCAGGATCCCACCAATACCGATCCCCACTACACCCGCGCTGCCTTGCGTGAATTGCTGGCGCCGGTGCTCGACGCCCGCTGGCCGGGGTGGCGTGGCATTGTCGCGCGGCACGCGCGGCACATGGGGGAGGCGGCCGAGATTCTGGACGAGGTGGCGCGGGATGACTTCGCCGCGCTCGATCCTTCCGCGGACGGCGCCAGTTTTTCGTTGCAGGCCTGGCGCGGATTGTCCGAGGCCCGCCAGGCGCACGTGTTGCGGCATTGGCTGGAACGCAACGGCGCCCGCATGCCGACCGACGCCAGGATGCGCGACCTGCTGCGCCAGCTACGCGGGCTGCACAGCCTGGGCCATGACCGCCAGTTGCGGGTGGAGCAGGCCGGCCACGTCATCCGCTGCCATCGGGGCAGGGTCTGGGTCGAACCCAGGGAATAAGCGGAGGCCGCCAGCCCCTGTCCCCAAAAAAACGCGACGTGGACAGAATTTTGCGCAGGCTGCGCAAATTTTTACCGTCGCGCTAGAATATACGGTTTTGCCCGTCAACCTTTTGCGGCGGGTTCCCAGCCAGAGTACGAGATGTCCCTGATCGTTCACAAATATGGCGGTACTTCGATGGGCTCGGTCGAGCGCATCAAAAACGTGGCGCGCCGCGTCGCGAAGTGGCATGCCGCCGGCCACCAGGTTGTTGTTGTTCCGTCGGCGATGGCAGGCGAGACCAATCGCCTGCTCGGCCTGGCGCGCGAGATCACGCCCCAGCCCGACAGTCGCGAACTCGACATGATTGCCGCCACCGGCGAACAGGCCAGCAGCGGCCTGCTGGCCATCGCGCTGCAGGCCGAAGGCGTGCCGGCGCGCAGCTATGCCGGTTGGCAAGTGCCCGTGCGCACCGATTCGTCCTTCACCAAGGCGCGCATCTCGTCGATCGACGACGCGCGCATCCGCGCCGATCTCGACGCCGGCCGCGTGGTCATCGTCACTGGCTTCCAGGGGATCGACCCCGAAGGCCACATCACCACGCTGGGCCGTGGCGGTTCCGATACCTCGGCCGTGGCCGTGGCCGCCGCCATCAAGGCCGACGAGTGCCTGATCTACACCGACGTGGATGGCGTCTACACGACCGATCCGCGGGTGGTGCCCGAAGCGCGCCGCATGGCCGTCGTTTCCTTCGAGGAAATGCTGGAAATGGCGTCGCTGGGCTCCAAGGTCCTGCAGATCCGCTCGGTTGAATTCGCCGGCAAATACCGTGTGCCGGTCCGGGTCCTGTCCTCGCTGACCGACCCGCTTATCCCGCTCGCAGAAGAAATGGTCTCGGGCACGCTGATTACTTTTGAGGAAGACGAAAAAATGGAAGCCGCCGTTGTCTCCGGCATCGCCTTCAGCCGCGACGAAGCCAAAATCACCTTGCTGGCTGTTCCGGACAAGCCCGGCATCGCCTTCTCCATCCTGGGCCCGGTCGCCGCCGCCAACATCGATGTCGACATGATCGTGCAGAACCAGTCCGTGGCTGGCACGACCGACTTCTCGTTCACGGTCAACCGCAACGAATTCGCCCGCGCCGTCGATCTGCTCAAGCGCGAAGTCATTCCCGCAGTGGGTGCGCGTGAATTGTCCACCGACGAGAAGGTCGCCAAGGTCTCGATCGTGGGCATCGGCATGCGCTCGCACGTGGGCGTGGCCAGCCTGATGTTCCAGACGCTTTCGCAAGAAGGCATCAACATCCAGATGATCAGCACCAGCGAGATCAAGACCTCGGTGATCATCGACGACAAGTACATGGAACTGGGCGTGCGCGCCCTGCACAAGGCCTTCGGCCTGGATCAGGCGCCTGGCGAAAAGGCCTGATAAAAGACTCCGGCACGATTTTTTTTACGATGAGTGCCCCGTAACGGGCAAGAGTGAAAAAAGTCGTGCTAGAATCTCGTTCTCTTCGGAGATGTGCCCGAGAGGCTGAAGGGGCTCCCCTGCTAAGGGAGTATGTGGCTAAAAACTGCATCGTGGGTTCGAATCCCACCATCTCCGCCAAATACCGATACCGCGTTGAACCGCGATGTCTCAAAACCCGCAGCAGCTAACGCTCTGCGGGTTTTTTCATTGGTCCACGTGTTTCGCATCGTCCCTGGACTTTGCATTGCATGCGTAGGTACCTTTGCGGGTACGTGAGGGGGATCACCGATGTACATTGCAAGTAAGCAATATTGTGAGTTCTTTCAAAAACGCAACCCGCCTAAAAAAGATGAGTGATCGAATTGACGAGCTGTTGGACAGACACGCCCGGCTGACGGAAACGATAGCGCCATTGGTAAAGACCATCTTGGTAGATGCAAATATTCCGTTTTTGGCGGTGGCTGGGCGCACCAAAAGCCGCAAAAGCGTGGAGCAGAAATGCAAGGTTAAGAATTACTCCAATCCGGAGGAGGAACTTACGGATCTCAGCGGCATTCGGGTCATTGTGTATGTTGAATCGGACGTTGCCAGGGCCGTCAGCCTAATCAGAAGTGCCTTTCGCGTGGATGAGGAAAACTCTATTGACAAGGACAAGCTGCTATCTGTGAGAGAGGCCGGCTATAGGTCTGTGCACTTGATCTGTGACATTGGGCCCGACCGGGAGGCGCTGAAAGAGTACAGCGGGTTGGCTGCGTTGAAGTTCGAAATCCAAGTTCGAACGGTGTTGCAGCACGCGTGGGCGGAACTGGAACATGACAAAAACTACAAGTTTCAGGAGGGACTGCCAGAGGATATGCAGCGACAACTGTACTTGCACGCAGGCTTGTTGGAGCTTGCTGATCGAGGCTTAGATCGACTCTCGCAAGAAATCGACCAGTATGCGGAGAGTTTGCGGGAGAAGGCCGAGAAGGGCGATTTGAGCTCCAAGATAGACGCTGTGAGCGTCGTTCAGTTTGTGGAGCGATGGGCTGCCGAGCATGGGGCGCACCTGGAGGAGATTTCCCACCCTGAACGGATGCCGGACCTGCTGGAAGAGTTGGATGCTTTTGGAATCGAAACACTCAGCGATCTCAATGGGATCATTCCGCCAGGCTACGCAGAGCAGTTCCCTGGCAGTGAACGAGAGCGTAGCGGCAGCAATGTTTTCAGCGTTGTACGAGATTGGCTGCTCATCAAAGACGCTCCAAAGTTGGCGGGCTGCAATTGGATCGTGCTACCGGAAGATATAGAGTGGCTCGCCAACTTTTTACCCGCCCGCGACATGGAGTACATCATCGCGAATTTTCTTATGCCTGAGCGGGAGGACGAATAGGGGTGCTCAGCCTTCCTATTCTCCCGAATTTCGTTGAAGGTATTTTGGCGGGTATTTGTTTTTTCGTACTGAAAAAAACCATTTGTTATCAATGGATTAGGGTCGGTTTTATGGTGTCACCATCTCCGCCAGATTCTCTCCGGTCTGGCTTCGGTCAGCACCGGAGATAAAAAACCCGCAATCACGCAAGTGATTGCGGGTTTTTTCATGGGTCCGCGGCGGGCTGGCAAACGAACCTGCCTCGCATGAGAAAATCGCAGATTCCCTTTCAGGCGCGGATCCCTTGAAACACCTGCTCGCCACGCTCGACCGGCTGGACGATTTCGATGAAGTCATCGACGTGCGCACGCCGCTCGAATTCACCGACGACCACATTCCCGGCGCGATCAATGCGCCGGTGCTGAGCAATGAAGAACGCGTGGTGGTGGGCACGCTGTACAAGCAAGTCTCGCCCTTCGAGGCCTCGCGCGTCGGCGCTGCGCTGGTGGCGCGCAATATTGCCGCGCATCTGGACACCACCTTCGCGGACCGGCGCCAGGGCTGGCGCCCGTTGATCTATTGCTGGCGCGGCGGCACGCGCTCCGGTTCCATGACGACGATGTTCAACATGATAGGGTGGCGCGCGCGCCAGCTCGACGGCGGCTACAAGACCTATCGCCAGGCCACGCTGGACGCGCTGGAGCGCCTGCCCTTGGGCTTGCGCTACATCGTGCTGGCCGGGCCCACTGGCAGCGGCAAGACGCGCTTGTTGAACGCGTTGGAGCAGGCCGGCGCGCAGACGCTGGACCTGGAGTGCCTGGCCTCGCATCGCGGCTCGCTGCTGGGCGCCTGGGCCGGCGTTGCGCAGCCCTCGCAGAAAGGCTTCGATACGCGGCTGGCGCAAAGCCTGCGCGCGTTCGATGCATCCAGACCGGTGTTCGTCGAGGCGGAAAGCCGCAAGATTGGCGCGGTCGCCTTGCCTGCTGCGCTATTGGCGGCGGTGCATGCGAGCCCTTGCGTCGAGGTCCGTTCCAGCCGCGAGGACCGGGCGGCCTTCTTGCTGCAGGACTACACGCATCTGTTCGACGATCCCGAATCGCTCAAGGCGCAGCTGTTACGCATGGTCGGCCTGCACAGCCGCGAGCGCGTGAATGGCTGGCTGGCCCTGGTCGACAGCGGCGCGCGCGCCGCGCTGGCGCAGGAATTGATAGACCGGCACTACGACCCGGCCTATGCGCGCAGTTGCCACGCGCACTTCACGCAATTGCCGCAGGCGCTGCGGCTTGAGTTCCGGCCCAATGATGGCGATGTGGTGGAGCAGGCGAGGGGGGTGCTGGCGAGACTGGATGCGGCCGATAGGACGGCTTGAGCGTTCTTCATCACATAGCAATCTGCCGCCGTCATGAGCCGCATTATTAGCGTCTGACTTGCGCGGTTCGCGAAATAACGCTATTATTCAAGGCTTGCTTTTAAACGCAAATGCGCCCGTAGCTCAGCTGGATAGAGTACCTGGCTACGAACCAGGGGGTCGTAGGTTCGAATCCTGCCGGGCGCACCAAGTTTGATTTAGCATTGGTTTTAATCGGCCAGTACGGAATTGAATAAAGCGACTAAATAGCAAGAGCAGTAAAAATAGCAAGAGCAGTAAAAACGGCAAGATTTTTCTGATATAATTTTGCCTCTTTGCCGGAGCGCCCGTAGCTCAGCTGGATAGAGTACCTGGCTACGAACCAGGGGGTCGTAGGTTCGAATCCTGCCGGGCGCACCAAGTTCACTTGGTCAATACAGCAAAGAAAATGGAAAGGCCTTTGATCTCGTATCGAAGGCCTTTTTGTTTTGCGCCGCCGTCTAGAAGCGGATCGTCACGCCCGCCATCGGCCCTTGCAGCACCGCGTCGAACTTGAAGCCGCCGCTGCTGTAATCCACGCCCAGCGCACGATAGCCAATCGCTGCCGAGACGTTCTTGCTGATGTTGTAGCCGATGCCCAGGCCCACATCCCAATCCGCTTCTGCGCCGCCTGCGCCGATCAGGCCCCAGCCGGTGATGTAGTACTTCGAACTCAGGACGTAGTTTCCGCGCACGCCCACCAGGCCGTCGACCCAGGTAGCGCCATCGCTGCGCGTTCTGCCATTCAGGTGCGCGCCCTTGAGCGTGATGTCGGTGTCGACCGACCAGACGCGCAAGCCGGCCACCACGTCCAATTGATGCGGCGAGTTTTCCAGCACGGAATAGCCGACCCCGAGCAGTCCCGCGAACGTGGAAGTCTTTACGTCCGCGCTGCTGGCCAGCAAGCCGTGCGGCGTATCTCCTTGCGTGCCGATCTTGGTGTAGATCAGGTCACCGAATATGCTGTAGCGCCCTTTGCGCGCATCGCCTATCAGCATGGCGCCGAAGTCGAGGTTGTCAAACAGTTTATCGAAGTCCGCGTGGACATCGATGACGGGCGAACGCGATGCCGACGTCTTGCCGGACAGGCCGGCGGCCCAGAAGTAGGGCGTGACCGAAAACTGCCATTCGCTTGACGGCAGAGAGCCGGCCGCGGGAGCCGGGTCTGCTTCGGCGCCCAGCGCAGCCCCGGCTTGCAGCAGCCCGCAAGCCAGGCAGCCCATGATTATCTTTTTCATCGCAAACCCTCCCCAAGCTGCGGGCGTGATGAGTCGAATCCATCACGCCCGCCGTGGACGCAAAGCCGGTCTGGAGCCGACGGAGTGCAGCGCCGGTATCAACTGACCCTTCTTACGGGAGGCAAGGTCCAGGAGCCGTCGATGATCGACGGGTTGCTTTCGTTGGGCCAGTAGAGGCGCATCATCAAGATGAATTTTCCCTTGGGGGCGGGCAGCCAGTTCGACTCCATATCGGGTCCGGGCGATTCATGCTGGATGAGCAGATCGATCGAGCCGTCTGGCTTCGTCTTGAGGGCCTGGCGCGCGCTGATCGAGTAGCGGTTCAGCGGGTTGTCGACGAAGAAATAGCCCGCGTCATACATCGTCAGTGACCAGAAGCCGGAGACGGGCGGAGTGAGACCCTTCTTGAAGGTCAGCACATATTTTTCGGAGCCGCTGTAGACGCGCTTGATGGCGCCGGTATCCGACTTCAGAGAGGTGGGGTAGACGGCGTCCTGCGGGCGGTTGGCGCCCAGGCCTATCGCGGTGACCAGGGCCCGCTGGATGTAGTTGGTGCCGTAGATGCCCGTCTTGGTCGTGAACCCCCAGCCATCGATGTCCTGGATGTCGCCGCCGCTGGACTTGAAGTGCGTCATGATGCGGCCGAACCCGACCTGTGGGACGCGCTTCGCAATGGCGGGGTCAAGCTGGCTCTTGTCGAAATCCTGGCCGGGCACGATGCCTATCGCCGCCATCTTCGCAACGATGGGGGCATCGGCGGCGCTGGGCGGATTGCGCTTGAGCAGTTGTGCAAACAGGGTGAAGTATTCGATCGCGTCCATGTTGTTGACCTGGTCGCGTACCGAGGTCTTCATGTCTATCGCGGAGTCGACCTTGCCCGCAGGCGGATTCCAGTCCTTGCCCCAGGCGCTCAGGGGACAGAGCTTCACTTCGTCCTGCAGCTTGTGGACTTGAGCATAGTCTTCCGGCGTGCCGGTACAGTAGATGCGGCCCAGTAGCCAGACAATGCTGGTGGGCGATTTGTACTGGGTCATGCCTTGCGGAATCGCGCCCTCCCATCCGGGGCCGCTGATCACGAAGGTTTGCGGCCCGGTGCCTGTCGTGCGCTTTCCGGGAACGTCGAACACCGTCGTCCAACCGTCCAGCATTGGAAACAGGGCGTAGCGTCCGTTCATGTCGGGCAGGCTGACGACCCAGGGCTCGTCGCCGACATCGAAGAAGGAAGTGGTGTAGAGCGTGTCGGCGTTTGGCGCGGTCACGTCCCGGAACTTGGCGTCGGGATACTGGCGCAGCTTGATGAGATGTCCCATCGGCGCGCGCGTCCCCTTGGGCTCCGCGACATTGGTGATGACTCTTCTGGTCATCTCCATCGTCACCAGGGGGTAGGCGTAGACGTAGACATCCGTTGCCAGTCCGAACTGCTCGTCGCCTTCGGGAAAATCCGCGACCAATCCATCGGCGGCTCGGGCTGGCGTGCCCAGGACGCTGGTTGCGAGTAGGGCAAGGCCACCTGCATTCAATGTGCGGCGTGTCAGCTTCATGGGATCGCTCCAACGAAATCATGGTTTGAAAATCACGAATAGCCGCGGCGCAGGCAAGGCTGCGCCGAGGCCGATGCCTGGCCTTATCGTTGCCGGACGTACTTCCCGATTTCCCGCGCCGCGCCCGTGGTCCATTCATCGATCAGCGGTTGCAGCTTGGACAAGCGGACGCCGCCCGCGCCCTGGGTGGCGTTGGCGACCTTCTCGCCTGTGCCGCCACGCACGGAGGCATACAGCAATTCGTCCGTCACGCTGTCCGTGACCCGCGATTCGATGGCGACTGTCGCATTGCGCGCCATGCCTCCTTCCATGGCGGCCCGGGCCTCGGTCATGACCAGGGCGATGGGGATGTACTGGTAGGCGCGCAGCGCTTGTTCCGAGGTTCCTACCGCGGTGATGGCGATGCGTATATGGGCCACGCCAGGTTCGGCGCGATCAACCAGCCTCACCTGCTGGCCGACCTTGCGCCGCAGCGTTTCGTTGACCGCATCGCGGATCTCGGTGAGGGTTTCCATGGAAACGTCCGCGGAAGGCTGAGGGTCCGGGTAATACACGACGGGATCGAGCCAGACCGCGGTATAGCGCGATGGGTTGAAGTCGGGATTCAGGTAGACCAGGCGGGTTCCGCCGTCGGGCGCGGGCGCTTGGCGCAGAAGCGAGTAATCCGGCAGGAAGCCGGACTCCGTCGTTTTCGGAGTGGTGGAACAGCCGGCCGCCAGGACCGCGGCAGCGATGCCGAGCAGAAGCGCGCCCGAGGATTTCTTGATCTTCATGCAAGTTCCTTCTGACAGGGTTGGGGGCAATAGAGCCCCGACTGCAGGCGTCGGCGAGAGGTCCCGTGCAAAAGCTGCTTTCCGCTCGTGGGCGCATGTTTTGACCTATATGCACAGGAAACCAATTATTTTTCGAACGTGGAAGTTTCGCAATGCGGATGCATGAACTGGGGTTTCTGAACTATTTTCTTTATGTCCGTTTTGTGGAAGGAGCTGCGTGGAAAGGCCGGCGAGTCGGGACGACGCCTGTCCGGAGCATGCGCGTTTGGCCCGGCCAATTTGCGCGCCCTTTATTTTTCATGGTATAAACACGCCTCTTTCGGAGCGCCCGTAGCTCAGCTGGATAGAGTACCTGGCTACGAACCAGGGGGTCGTAGGTTCGAATCCTGCCGGGCGCACCAAGCTTCTTGCTTGGCTTACACAGAAAGAAAATAGAAAGGCCTTTGATCTTGGATCGAAGGCCTTTTTTGTTTTGCCGCGCGGATATTGCGTCAGTGCGCCGGGGGTGGGACTGGCGCCTGGACCTGGGCTTTATCGTCCGCGTCGAATCCCCAGTCGCCGACCGTGTACCAATCGTCTCCCAGCGTCTCGGCGGGATGCATGGTGCGGCCGGAGCCGTTGCCGCAAGCCATCGAGTCGGTAGGACAATAGCGGTCGCAGCCCCAGCATATGCGTTCGGGGTGCTTCGGGTGCAAGGGAAACTTCTTGGCCATGCCGGGTGCCTGCTGCCTGGGGACGCCGCGGCTGCGGCGCCGATCTTTCCATGTGTGCATCCAGCGTACTGCCGGGTGTGCAGGGAATTCCTTGATCTGGCTCAAGTGCGAGCGCTTGCGGCGCCACGTGCACGGTATTGCGCGCCGGGCTGCAGCCTTGGAAGATTGGGGGAGAGGGATCGCCGCCACGGCATGCGCGGCGGCGGTCTCACAGCCTAGTGGCGTCGTCGGTCCACCGCCGTCAGCGAAGTGCCGCTCTTTACGAGCCGGTAGGTCTGTCCGCCCAGCCACGCGACCTTTTCGCCCGTGCTGGTGCGGCATATGCAATGCGTCTTCGGATCGAAACGCGAGGTACCCAAGGCGGAGTACGCGTCAGGGTCTGAGACAAATCGTTCAATGCGGTAGAGCGTGCCGTCCGGCGCGGTGGCGAGGACGTCGGTCAATCGTCTTGCGGTGCCGAGCATATGCGATACCTCCATGCGCGGGCCATTGGATATACGGCGCCAAAGTCGTTCGGGCATTTCAGTGCGCCAGGGCGGGAAGCTTGATGTTCCTGCGCCGGGCGCTAATGAAAGTGCCCTCCAAACAATGAATCGTCGAGCTGGTCGGGAGAGACGCCCAGAGCTTCGGATACGCGGTCCAGGATAACCTGCCTGGGCCGCGGGCGCGGCCTTTCCAGTTCGATATAGATGGAGTGGTCCACACCCAGGCGTGCAGCCATATCAGTGGTACTGATATTGAGATGCTCGCGCCAGGCGCGTATCAGGCTCCAGTCGTTGCCGGTTTTTAGATTGACGACAGCTAATGGTAAATGACTCTGCCCCTGGGCGGGGAGTTTGCGCGGCGCGGCTTTTCTGCGCGCGTCGCGCAGGCTGCTCTTGGCGGCAGCGTTCTTGCGGGCATCGCTGCGGGGCGTGGTGGCTGCGGCTTCGGCGGTGAAGATGATGCCGCCATTCAATTGGCGATATAGGTTGTCGCCGATCCAGTGCAGGGTCTCGCCGTTATCGAGCATGCATTCGCAATCCAGGTGGTAATTGCTGGGCATGCTTTCAAGTTGGGCGATGGTTTCCGTGGTCGTGGCGTGACGCACCACACGGTGCAAGACACCGTCCGGCGAGCGCACAAACACGTCGGGAAGTCTCCAGGAAAACGGAATGATAATCTCCACGGCGAAGCCTATCCGCCACTGTATCCCGGGGTGCTGGTGGTGGGATTTGGGGTTTCCCCTCGCCTGACTCGAGTACATGATTGTGCGCTACATCAGCGCTCAACATCTTCACAAATCTTCACTGCGCGCGGGGCTATCATCGCCGCGTTGCCCGCTGTCCGGGGCGTACTGTACGAGTGCTGGCGATGCATCTGGGCGCGGCTGGAATCATGGATGCGCGGCCGCGCGCGAGGCGGGTGGCGTGGTGGGCGCTGCTGGCATCGTGTGCGCTGCATGCGGTGGTGGCGGGGCTATGGTGGCGCGAGCGGATCGAGCCCGTGGGCATGCGCGCTGCGCGCGCGCCGGAATTGCCGTTCTTCGTGGATCTGCTGCCTGCCAAGGCGCCGCCCGCGCCACCGGAACAAGAGATGCAGGACAGGTCCGGATCCGGGCCTGCTCAACCCGCCCGCATCGACATGCCGCCGGTTCCCGCCGTGGCGCCGCGGCAACGATCCGGCGCGCGCAGGGCGCC
>NZ_DATCUY010000254.1:0-17641 GCF_036567245.1 Achromobacter sp.
AGCGGCAGCCCGGCGGCGGATCGACCGGGCTGGGCGGATCTCCCGCCAGCCGCACCCGGCGGGCCGCAAGTTCGCGCCCGCCCTTCACCGTCGGCACCGCCGACATCAGGGCGACGCTGTAGGGATGCAATGGCCGCGTGAAGAAGGCATTGCGCGAGGCCTGCTCGATGATCTTGCCCAGGTACATGACGGCGATGTCGTCGCAAATGTGCTCCACCACCGCCATGTCGTGCGAGATGAACAGGAAGGACTGCCCCTGCTCGCGCTGGATGCGCCGCAGCAGGTTCAGGATCTGCGCGCGGATGGCGATGTCCAGGGCGGACACCGGCTCGTCGCAGACGATCAGGTCCGGCGCGCTGGCCAGCGCCCGGGCCACGTTCAGCCGCTGCCGCTGGCCGCCGGAGAACTGGTGCGGAAACAGCTGCCGCTGTTCCGGGCGCAGGCCCACCAGTTCGAACATGCGGGCCACGCGCGCCTCGCGGCCGCCGGGCGGATCGATGCCCATCAGGTCCAGCGGCGAACGCACGATATCGCCCGCGCGCTGGCGCGGATTAAGCGAGGAATACGGATCCTGGAACACCAGCTGCACTCGGCGGCGCATGCGGCGCAGGGCCGAACCGCTCAGCGCCGTCATGTCGGTGCCGTCGAAGTGGATGGAGCCCGCGGTCGGATCCGCCAGGCGCAGCACCGACAAGGCGGTAGTGGTCTTGCCCGAACCGGACTCGCCCACGATCGCCAGGGTGCGGCCGCGCTGCAGCTCGAAGGACACGCCGTCAACGGCCTTCACGACGACGGGCTTGCCGTCGCGGCCGCGCCCGCCGATGGGGAAATGCACGGCCAGGTCCCGCACGGACAGCAAGGCGGAGGACTGGGGAGATGTCATCGCGCGGCCTCCGGATACAGCCAACAGGCCACTTCCTGGCCTTCGCCCACTTGGACCAGCGGCGGAAACGCGTCGCGGCACCGGGCCATGGCCTGCCCGCAGCGCTCCATAAAGGGACAGCCCGCGCCGCGCTCCCAGATCGATGGCACCACGCCGGGAATCTCCGGCAGGTCCGGGCGGATGTCGTCGGGTTCGCGATCCAGTTCCGGAAGACAGGCGATCAAGCCCTGGGTGTAGGGATGGCGCGGCTGCGCCAGGATTTCGCGCACGCCACCCTGCTCCACCACCCGCCCGCCGTACATGACCACCACGCGGTCGGCCATTTCCGACACCGCGCCCATGTCATGCGTGATCAGCAGCACCGCAGTGCCGCGCCGGGCCTGCTGCTCGCGCAGCAGGTCGAAGATCTGCGCCTGCACCGTCACGTCCAGTGCGGTGGTGGGTTCGTCGGCGATCAGTACGTCCGGATCGCAGGCCAGCGCGATCGCGATCATCACGCGCTGCCGCATGCCGCCTGACATCTGGTGCGGATAGTCGTCCACGCGCCGCTCGGGCAAGGGGATGCCGACCGACTTCAGCATTTCGATGGCGCGCTCGCGGGCCTGGCTCTTGCTCAGGCCCTGATGCAGTCGCAAGGGCTCCGCGATCTGGTCGCCGACGGTGTACACGGGATTGAGCGCCGTCATGGGTTCCTGGAAGATCATGGAGATCTTGTTGCCCCGCACCCGGCGCATGGCCTCTTCGTCGTGGCCGGCCAGGTCGTCGCCGCGCAGGCGCACGCTGCCTCCGCCGATGCGCCCCGGCGCCGGAATCAGCCGCATGATGGCCAGCGCCGTCATGCTCTTGCCGCAACCGGATTCTCCGACGAGGCAGAGCGTCTCGCCGGGGTTCAGCGCGAAGCTGACCGCGCTCAGCACCTCGGCCGCGCGCCCGCGCGCCAGGAACTCCAGGCTCAGGCTATCCACCTCCAGCACCGGGGCGTTCATGCCCGCCCCCGCGAGTTGGGATTGAGCGCGTCGTTCAGGCCGTCGCCGATCAGGCTGACGGCCAGCACGGTCACGAAGATGGCGGCGCCCGGCAGAGTCACCGCCCACCACGCGGTCAGGATGTAGGGCCGATTGCTGCCTATCATCAGGCCCCAGCTCATGATGTTGGGATCGCCCAGGCCCAGGAACGACAGGCCGGCTTCGAACAGGATCGCCATGCCTATCGCCAGCGTCGCGGACACGATCAGCGGCGCCAGCGCGTTGGGCAGGATCACCCGCCAGATGATGCGGGCGTCGCCGGCGCCTATCACCCGTTCCGCCAGGACGTACTCGCGGCGTTTCAGGCGCAGGAATTCGCCGCGCGCCAGCCGCGCCGTGCCCGTCCAGCTCACGACGCCGATCGCCACCGCGATGGTCGCGAGCGAAGGTGAGAACAGCGTCACCAGCACCATGGCGAACAGCAAGGTGGGCAGCACCTGGAAGAACTCGGTGATGCGCATCAGGGTTTCGTCGATCCAGCCGCCGTAATAGCCCGCCAGCGCCCCCACCGTCAGCCCGATCGCCATGGACAGCACCGCCGCCACCACGCCCACCAGCAGCGTGGCGCGGCCGCCGTAGACCATGCCGGTCAGCACATCGCGGCCCAGATAGTCCGTGCCCATCAATGCGTCCGCGCCCGGCGGCGTCATCGGGGCGCCGGCGATCTCGAACGGGTCCGCCTGCATGACCATGGGCCCGAAGATCGTCACCGCCAGGATGATGGCCAGCAGCAGCACGCCAGCCAGCGCCGAGGGATTGCGCGCGAACACCCGCAGGGCCTCGTACGACGGGCGCGCCGGCGGCCGCGCCGCCTGGGCCTGCAAGGCGACAACAGGAACGGCGGAAGGAGTCTGGCTCATGAGGTCTTGATCCTGGGATCGATCAGGCGATAGGCCAGATCGGTAAGCTGATTCATCACGACCACCAACAGCGAGGCGAACAGCAGGATGCCCAGCAGCGTGGGATAGTCGCGCCTGAGCACGGAATCGAACGCCAGCCGCCCCAACCCCGGCCAGTTGAAGACCGTCTCGACCAGGATCGCGCCCGCCAGCACATTGCCGAACTGCAGGCCCAGCATGGTCACCACCGGCAGCACGCCGTTGCGCAGCGCGTGCTTGTACAGCACCGTGCGTTCCGGCAAGCCCTTGGCGCGCGCGGTGCGGATGTAGTCGGCCGACAGGGCCTCCATGACGCTGGCGCGTGCCAGTCGGCTGTATTGCGCCAGGTACACGAACGCCAGGGTGAAGGCCGGCAGCACCAGATGGTGCAGCACGTCCAGCACGCCGGCCCAGCCGTCCTGCGGACCGCCGGCAGAGCGCATGTCGGACACCGGGAAGATCGGCAGCACCGAGGCGAACAGGATGATGAGGATGATGCCGGTCCAGAACACCGGCGCGGAATAGCCCACCACCGACAGCAGCGTGATGCCCTGCGACAGCGGCCCATTGGGCTTGCGGGCGGCCAGCGTACCCAGCAGCGTGCCCGCCAGGAAGGCGCTCAGCACCGAGGTCACCACCAGCAGCAGCGTGGCCGGCACGCGGTCCCAGATCAGCTGCGCCACCGGCACGTTGAAGAAGTAGGAATAGCCCAGGTCGCCGCGCAGCACCTGCATCAAATAGATGCCCAGCTGCGTCAGGAAGGGCTTATCCAGCCCGTACTGCGTGCGCAACTGCGCCCGCAGTTCTTCGCTGATGCCGCCCATGGAGCCCGCGATGGTCTCGACCGGATCGCCCGGCGAAATGTGGATCAGCAGGAAGTTCAGCGTCACCACGGCCAGCAGCAGCACCAGCGCATAGGCCAGGCGGCGCAGAAGATAGCGCGTCATGGCGGCTCCACCCTACTGCAAGTAGGTATCGTCCATGGGCGAGATGACGCCCCAGATCCCATCCGGCAAGCCGTGCACCTTCTTCGAGGACAAGGTGTGGTACGGAATGACCGTGAGGAAGTCGATGGGCACGTCCGCGGTGACCAGGCGCTGGAACTCGGCGTACAGCGCCCGGCGCTTGTCCGCGTCGGTCTCCGTGCCAGCCTGCTCCAGCAGCTCGTCCACCTTGGGATTGGCGTACGACTGCGTGTTGGTCCAGATGATGTCGCGGATGTTGCTGGACAGATAGGTGCGGTGCACGCCGATCACCGGATCGCCCCAGTTGAAGACGATGTCGGTGGTCATGTCGAAATCCTTGCTGGCGATGCGCTTGGCCCAGGTCGGAAAGTCGGGCGAGGCGCGCACCTGCACCGCGATACCGACCTTCTTCAGCTGACTGCGCAAATACTCCGCCACGTTCTTGCCCTGCACGTCGGAACCCGGCATGTAGTCCACGGTCAGCGACAGGCGTTCGCCCTTGGCATCCTTCTTGAAGCCCGCTTCTTCCAGCAGCTGTTCGGACTTCTTCAGGTCCAGCGGATATTTCGCGACGTCCTGCGTGGCGAACGGGCTGGTGCCGATGATGGGGCCGTCGGCGGGTTTGGCGAAGCCGGCGTTCAGCGCCTTGGTAATGAAGCCCTTATCGGTGGCGTAGGCGATGGCCTGCCGCACCCGCACGTCGTTCAGCGGCTTGCGCGCCGTGTTGAAGGCCAGCCAGCTCAGCGCGCCTATGCCTTCATAGCCCTTGCTGGTCATGACGATGGCGGGATTATCCTTGGCGCGCCGCAGGATGGTCGGCTCGGTCATGAACGGCAGCACGCCAATATCGCCCCGCTCCAATCCGATCAGCAGATTGGTGGCGTCCGGATTGATCTTCACCACGATCCGGTCCAGGTAGGGCTTGCCGGGCAGGAAGAACTTGTCGAACTTCTCCAGCACGATTTCCTGGCCGGGCTTGAATTCCTTGAATTTGAACGGACCCGACCCGACCACATCGGCCGAGTTGCGCGGATGGTTCTTCAGGTCCTGGCCGTCGTCATAGATGTGCTTGGGCAGCACCGGCATCAAGGCCGGCGACAAGGCCAGCAGGATGGCCGGATGCGGTTTGTTCATGCGCAGCACCACCGTGTAGGGGTCCGGCGTGTCCACGGCCTCCACAGGCGCGAACATGGTCTGGAACGGGTGGTTCTTCTTGACTGCCATGACGGAGAACGCCACGTCGGCCGAAGTCACCGGCTTGCCGTCATGGAACAGCGCATCCTTGCGCAGATGCAGGGTCAGCGACTTGCCGTCGGGCGCCAACTCCCAGGACTGCGCCAGATAGGGTTGCGGCTTCCAATCGGCGTCGTAGCGCAGCAGGCTGGCGAACAGCTGCGTGCTGGGCAAGGCGGTGGCGATGCCCGACTGCACCGCGCCGTTCAGGTGACGCGGCACCTGCGTCGAACCTATCACCAGCGTGCCACCCGGCTTGGGCGCGTCCGCGGCCATGGCCCCGCCCGCCAGGGCCAGCGCCGTCAGAATCGTGGTCAGGCATTTTTTTGCGCTGCGCATGTTTTACCCCTTGTCTTGTGTCGCGAACCATTCATCGGATGGCCTTGGGGGTAGCGTATCCAGGCTGCGGGTCCAGGCTTAGTACCAAACCGACGGACTTTTTGGAGCCAGCCGCGCAGACGACTGGAATTCAGGCCGCCAGCGCCCGCGCATACAGCGAGGCCACCGCGCAGCTGTTGACGCGGGCCTGCATGGAATCGGAGCGGCTGGTCAGCAGCACGGGCACGCGCGTGCCCAGCACCAGCCCGGCCGTGCCGGCGCCGGCCAGCCAGGTCAGCTCCTTGTAGAGCATGTTGCCGGCCTCGATGTCAGGCACCAGCAGGATGTCGGCATCGCCCGCCACGCGCGAAACAATGCCCTTCTGATCAGCCGCCTCGCGCGAGATGGCGTTGTCGAACGCAAGCGGGCCGTCGATGTCGCCGCCGCGGATCTGCTGTCGATCCGCCATCTTCGACAGGGCTGCCGCATCCAGCGTCGCGGGCATGGCAGGATTGACGGATTCAGTGGCGCACAACACCGCCAGCTTGGGCCTTTCCACGCCGAGCGCGCGCGCCAGGTCGATGGCGTTCTGTGCGATGTCGGCCTTTTCCTGCAGGGTCGGCGCGATGTTGACGGCCGCATCGGTCAGGATGAAGAGCTTGGGATAGGCCGCCACCGCCATCACAAAGGCATGACTGATACGCCTGGCCGTGCGCAGGCCCGCTTCGCGCGCCACCACCGCCGACATGAAGTGGTCGGTATGCAGACTGCCCTTCATCAGCATGCGCACGGCGCCGTCGCGCGCCAGCGCCGCCGACGCGCGCGCGGCCTGCACCTCGTCGTCGGGCGTGTCGACCACTTCCAGCTCGTCTGCGCGCAACCCCAGGTCCGCCATCAGGGCGCGCAGCCGGCCCGCCGGGCCGACCAGCACCGGTTCGATGTAGCCCGCGTCGCGCGCTTGCACGGCCGCGCCCAGGCTGGTCGGACACAGCGGATACGCCACTGCGGTGCGCAAGCGTCCCGCCGACAGCGCAGCATTGCGCAGCGGCTCGAACAATCGATCGCTTTCCATTTCTGTCTGCTCCTGCCGCGGAAATCCGCGGCGCCTGGCGGAAGAAATCCGGCGCGGCCGCCGCCGCGCCGGACGCGTCGCGATCAGCGCCTGGCGGGATCGATCGGCAGCGGCACCTCGCCCGGATGGAACGGCTGGTTCACGTACGGCTTGTACTTGTCGAGGAAGCGCACCGGCTGCTTGAGGGCGTCGCGGCGGAACGGATCGCCCAGTTCCTGGCTGACCATCATTTCCAGCACGGTGGTCTTGCCATCGGACTGGGCCTTGCAGGCGGCCTGCAAGGCGGCGCCCACCTGATCGGCGTGCTCCACCCGTATGCCTTCCGCACCCATGGCCCGCGCCAGTTCGGCGAAGTTCGGGTTCAGCAGGTTGCTGCCGACGAAGCGGCGGCCATAGAAGTCCACCTGGTTCTTCTTTTCCGCGCCCCATTGGCCGTTGTGGAACACCACGGCCGTGACCGGTATCTTCTCGCGCACGCAAGTCAGCAGTTCCTGGAAGCTCATGCACCAGGCGCCGTCGCCCACGTAGGCCACGGCCGGCCGGTCGGGCCTGCCGAGCTTGGCGCCGATCAGCGCCGGCAAGGCGTAGCCGCAGTTGCCGAAGCTCATGGCGGCGAGCATGGAGTTCGGCTCGTCAAAACGCAGGTAGCTGTTGGACACCGAGCAGATATTGCCGATGTCGGTGGACACCATCACGTGCTGGGGCATGGCGCGTTCCAGCTCGCGCAGCATGCGGCGTGGATGCATGCGGCCACCGCCGTGCTCGATGATGTCCAGGCTCCAGTCGTCGCGTTCGTGCGACCAGCTGTCCAGTTCCTTTTCCCATTCGGCCTTCTGCGCCGCGATCTGCTCGCCGCGCCCCGACTTGGTGGCCGCGCACGCGACCTCGCGCCCTTGCAGCTTGGCGGCCAGCGCCGCGGCGGCCGGCTTGGCATCGCCGCAGATGCCGACCGACACCGGCCGCACCAGACCCAGCATGCGGTGGTCGGCGTCCACCTGGATGATGCGCGCGCCCTGCGGCCAGTAGTCCAGCCCGTGCTGCGGCAAGGTGCCGAAGGGGCCCAGGCGCGTGCCCAGCGCCAGCACCACGTCGGCCTGCGACAGCAGCTTCATGCCGGCCTTGGCGCCCTGGTAGCCCAGCGGGCCGCACCACAGCGGATGGCTGGCCGGGAAGGCGTCGTTATGCAGGTAGCTGGTCACCACCGGCGCGCCCAGCAATTCGGCCAGGGCCACGCATTCGGCCTGACCGTCCGAGAACAGCACGCCGCCGCCCGCCACGATAACGGGGAACTTGGCCTGCGCCAGCATCTGCGCTGCCGCCTCCAGATCCTCTTCCGAGCCCGGACCGCGGCGGATGCGGCGCGGCTCGGGGATGGTCACGTCGATCTCGCCGTAGAAGTAGTCGCGCGGAATGTTCAGCTGCGTGGGACCGCGCTCGGCCAGCGCATTGTCGAAGGCCTTGGCAGTGAATTCGGCCATGCGGTCGGGACGGTTCACGTGCGCCTGGTACT
Organism: Achromobacter sp.; assembly: GCF_036567245.1. Classification (GTDB taxonomy): domain Bacteria; phylum Pseudomonadota; class Gammaproteobacteria; order Burkholderiales; family Burkholderiaceae_B; genus Achromobacter. Next base: position 7,885 of record NZ_DATCUY010000254.1, read on the forward strand.
TGGTGATGCGCGAGAAAATGGGCAGCTGTTCGGTTTCCTGGAAGCCCCCCAGCCCCATGCCCGCGGTGCCGGTTTCGGGCGTGATCGCCACCACCGGGCTGTGCGCCCAATAGGCAGCCGCCACGCCGGTCACGAAATTGGTGATGCCCGGGCCGTTCTGCGCGATGCAGACGCCGTGGCGGCCGGTCACGCGCGAATAGCCGTCGGCCATGTGCGCGGCGCCCTGTTCGTGCACCGTGGGCACGAAGCGGATGCCCGCCGCCGGAAACAAGTCCAGCGCGTCCATGAAGGCCGAGCCGACGATGCCGAATACGTCCTTGACGCCCTGGGCGACCAGCGTTTCGACAAACGCTTCGCTGGGGGTCATGTGTTGCTTGCTGCTCATGGTCTCTCTCCTGGCAGGCCGGCGGTGTCGGATTGCATCTGGGCCGGCATGATCCGATACTGCAGCAGAAACCTGGCCGTTCCCAGCCCACGGCGTTTCATTTTCTGCAAAATCCGTGCGAGGATGTGCAGCAAGCCGCCGAATCTTCAATTATTGAAAGATGAAAGACGAATCCTCCGCAGCGCTGCGCGCGCTGACCCTGCTGGAACAGGTCGCCCGCTCCGGGCAGCCGGTATCGCTGGCCGCGCTGACGGACGCCACCGGCCTGCCCAAGCCCTCGGTGCTGCGCATCCTGTCGCGCCTGGTCGACGCCGGCATGCTGCTGCGCGAACCCGCCGGCAAGAGCTACGTCAGCGGCCCGCGCCTGAGCGCGCTGGCGCGCGACACCCTGCTGAATTCGCCCTTGCGCGGCGAGCGCCACCGCATCCTGGACAGCCTGGTCGACGAGATCGGCGAAACCTGTAACTGCACCATGCTGGACGGCGACGAGGTCATCTACCTGGACCGCGTCGAAACCGCCTGGCCGCTGCGGGTGAACCTGCAATCAGGCTCGCGCGTACCGCTGCATTGCTCGGCCAGCGGCAAGCTGTTCCTGGCCCATATGCGGCGCGAGGCGCGCCAGCGCCTGCTGGCCGCGGCGCCGCTGCCGCGCTACACGCCCAACACGCTGTGCGACGTGGCCGCGCTGGAGCAGGAACTGCGTACCATCAAGAAGGAAGGCGCCAGCTTCGACCGCGAGGAATTCCTGCTGGGCATCGTCTGCATGGCGGTGCCCATCCTGCATGGCACCCGCGCCATTGCCGCCGTCGCCTTGCACGCGCCGGTGGCGCGGCTGTCGATCGACGGTGCGCGCGCCTGGCTGCCGCGCATGCAAGAGGCCGCCCGGGCGCTGGCCGGCACCTATGGGTCCGAGGCCTAGCCTCCTGTACCCCAACAACTGCGACGGCCTGCGCGGGCGGCCCAAAGCGCCGTGCGCCAGCCGGTCTGGGGCTGAGTGCTTTGGTCCTGATTTCGATGGCACACAGCCCGAGGCATTACACTCTCGGGCATACGCGGTTTTCCGCCCCGCCCCTTCCTTTTGCCGCCAGGCTGCCGCCGGGCAGAAAGCGACTTTTTCATCGTGACCGACACCTCCTTTACCTCCCTGCCCCTGCTGCCCGCCCTGCTCGACAATTTGAAGAGCCTGGGTTTCGAGCAGATGACGCCCATCCAGGCGCAAAGCCTGCCGCTGATCCTGGAGGGCCGCGATCTCATCGCGCAAGCCAAGACCGGCAGCGGCAAGACCGCGGCCTTCGGCCTGGGGGTGCTGCAGAAGCTCGATCCCACGCGCCTGACGCCGCAGGCGCTGCTGGTCTGCCCCACGCGCGAACTGGCTGACCAGGTCGCGCAGGAACTGCGCCGGCTGGCGCGCCAGATCGCCAACATCAAGATCCTGACCCTGTGCGGCGGCGCCGCCGCCCGGCCCCAAGCCGAATCGCTGGCGCGCGGCACCCATCTGGTGGTGGGCACGCCAGGACGCATCCAGGATCATCTGGAGCGCGGCAGTCTCGATCTGTCGGGCCTGAACACCCTGGTGCTGGACGAGGCCGACCGCATGGTCGACATGGGCTTCTATGACGATATCGTGGCCATCGCCTCGCACTGCCCGACCAAGCGCCAGACCTTGCTGTTCTCGGCCACCTACCCCGACAACATCCGCAAGCTCAGCGCCCGCTTCCTGCGCAATCCCGCCGAGGTCAAGGTCGAGGCGCAGCACGACGCCAGCCGCATCGAGCAGATCTTCTACGAAATCGATGAAAAGGACCGGCTTGACGCAGTGACGCGCCTGCTGGCGCATTTCCGCCCTGAGTCCACGCTGGCCTTCTGCAACACCAAGATCCGCAGCCACGACCTGGTCGAACGCCTGCAGGCCGAGGGCATCAGCGCCCAGGCGCTGAACGGCGACCTGGAACAGCGCGAACGCGACGAGATCCTGATCCAGTTCGCCAACCGCAGCTGCGCCGTGCTGGTAGCCACCGACGTGGCCGCGCGCGGCCTGGACATCCAGAACCTGGGCGCCGTCATCAACGTCGACGTCACCAAGGACACCGAGGTCCACGTGCACCGCATCGGCCGCAGCGGCCGCGGCGAACAGAAGGGCCTGGCGCTGAGCCTGTGTTCGCCCGAGGAAATGCGCTGGGCCAACCTGATCGAGCAATATCAGGGTTCGCCGCTGGTGTGGGGCGACATCAAGGCGCTGCGGCCCAAGGCGGACCGCCCGCTGCGCGCGCCCATGATCACCCTGTGCATCCAGGGCGGCAAGAAGGACAAGCTGCGCCCCGGCGACCTGCTGGGCGCCCTGACCGGCGATGGCGGCCTGACGTTCGAGCAGGTCGGCAAGATCAACATCACCGAGTTCAACTCCTACGTGGCGCTGGACCGCCAGATCGCCAAACAGGCGTTCTCGCGCCTGTCCAACAGCAATATCAAGGGCCGACGCTTCCGCATGCGCTATCTGGAAGAGTTCTGAGTGTCGTCAGGCGACAAAAACTTGATGATTTTGCTCGGGTTTTGCAATAATGGCGCGGCCTGCCCTGCCTGCCGCCTTGCCCGCGGCTACCGGGGCGCGGAACCAAAGGCTCGCGACCTGTTCCAACGGCCGCGGTCCCCTTTCAACCAATAGAAGAGAAACTCACCATGATCAAATCCGACGACACCGGCAAGCTGATCCTGCGCCTGACCCTCGGTATTCTGATTCTGCTGCATGGCCTGTTCAAACTGACCGGCGGCGGCGTCGGCGGCATCAGCGGGATGCTGTCCTCGCACGGCCTGCCGGGCTTCCTCGCCTATGGCGCCTACGTCGGCGAAATCCTCGCCCCCGTCCTGCTCATCGTCGGCATCTACACCCGCCTGGGCGGCCTGCTGATCGCCATCAACATGCTGGTCGCCATCCTGCTGGCCCACTCCGGCCAGATCAGCAGCCTGACCAACAACGGCGGCTGGGCGCTGGAACTGCAAGGCATGTTCCTGTTCACCGGCCTGGCCATCGCCTTCATGGGCGCCGGCCGCTTCAGCCTCGCCGGCAACGGCGGCCGCTGGAACTGATAGCCGTAACACGGCGATACGCGGTACACAGGGGTCGCCGAGGCGGCCCCTCTTCATTTGCGCGGAGATTGATACGAACGACATCGACGGTCACGCAGGCGCAAACATCCGTCACCGGAAAGCTGTTTCGGAACGATTACAGTGCAGAACCATGGGGTCTGCCCTGTGGCCTAATCCTGACGAGCGCAACAAAGGCGTGAGCCACGCCAGGCGCTCGGCAGGAGTCGCAAATGAAGAAGAGTCTGTTGCTGATGCTGGCCATGTCCAGCGCCTTGACTGGATGCGTGGTGGTGCCCGCAAGGCCGGCGTACTACCGTCCGGCGCCGGTGTATTACACGCCGCATTATTACTACCCGGCATATCCAGCCCCCCATTACTACTATCGTGGCTATTGATCCGCGCGCCCATTGCGCAAAGGAAAAGACCATGAACATCTACTCCCGGATCCTCCGCCCGCGCCCCCTGGCCGCGGCCGTCCTGCTGGCCGCCTGTGCCAGCGCCGCGGCACAAACCTATGCGCCGCCTCCCGCTCCCGCCGCCCCCGTCTATGACGATGGCGATCCGGCCAACGCCAATCTGGCACTGGTGGACCGCAGTCCCGAACCGCCGCCCGCGTTGCCCGTGTACGTGCAGCCGGCCGCCCCGGCGGACGGCTATATGTGGGTGCCTGGCTACTGGAGCCGCAACCGCTACGGCTTCTTCTGGGTGCCGGGCGCGTGGGTGCTGGCGCCCTATCCCGGCGCCCTCTGGACACCGGGATATTGGGGCTTCGTGAACGGCGTCTACCTGTGGAACGCAGGGTACTGGGGCCCCCACGTGGGTTTCTATGGCGGCATCAACTACGGTTTCGGCTATACCGGCCTGGGCTATGTGGGCGGCTACTGGAAACGCGACCGCTTCTACTACAACCGCTCCGTCACGAACGTGAACGTCACGCGCGTGACCAACGTCTACAACCACACGGTAGTCGTGAACAACGTCGACAACCGCCGCGTCAGCTACCACGGCGGCCCGTCGGGCATCCGGCGCGACGCGGACCCGCGCGAACTCGCCGCGCGCAAGGACCGGCATTCCCAGCAGACCGACATGCAGCGCGGCTATGCGCGCGACGCTGGCAACAACCGGGCGCAGTTCTACGACCACAACAAGGGCCGCCCGCCCCAGGCGTACGTGGACCATCAATCCAACGGCAGGCCGCCTGAGGGCCAGCGTCCGGGGAATGGACGCGACGGCCGGGACAACAACGGCCGCGACAACCGTGGCGGCGGCGATCGTAACAGCCCGGATCGCGGAGACATGCAGCGCGGACGCGATATGACGCCCGGGCAGCAAGGCCGCTCTCAGCCGCCGCAGGCACAACAGGCGCGCGAGCAACAGCAGCAGCAGCAGCAGCAGCAGCAGCAGCAGCAGCAGCAGCGCGATCAACAGGCACAGCAACAGACGCGGGAGCAACAGCAACGCGATCAGCAAAGCCAGCAGCAGGCGCGGCAGCAACAACAGCGTGATCAGCAGGCTCAGCAGCAGGCGCGGGAGCAACAACAGCGCGATCAGCAAGTACAGCAGCAGACGCGGCAGCAACAGCAACGCGATCAGCAGGCTCAGCAGCAGGCGCGTCAGCAACAACAACGCGATCAGCAAGCCCAGCAACAGGCGCGTCAGCAACAGCAACGCGATCAGCAGGCTCAGCAGCAGGCGCGTCAGCAACAACAGCGCGATCAGCAAGCCCAGCAACAGGCGCGTCAGCAACAGCAGCGCGATCAGCAGGCTCAGCAGCAGGCGCGTCAGCAGCAACAACGCGATCAGCAGGCTCAGCAGCAGGCGCGTCAGCAACAACAGCGCGATCAGCAGGCTCAGCAGCAAGCGCGTCAGCAACAACAGCGCGATCAGCCGCGTGGAGATGGAAACGGCAACGGCCGCGGCGGCCCCGGGCGCGACTAGGGCCGCGCGCCCCCGGCCTGGCCGCGTGCTGGACCCTGGCCTCTCACAGGGCTACAGTAGACCCGTTGCCACGAAGCCCTTGAGATTTCTGGAGATTCCGATGAAGCGCATTGCCCCCTGGTTACTGCTCTGCGGCCTGCTGGCCGGTCCTACGGTCCAGGCCGCGCTGGACGTGGGCACCCCGGCGCCGGAGTTCAGCACCCAGGCTTCGCTGGGCGGCAAGGTCTACACGTTCTCGTTGAGCGAAGCGCTCAAGCAGGGCCCGGTGGTCCTGTATTTCTTTCCCGCCGCATTCACCCAGGGCTGCACGATAGAAGCGCACAACTTCGCCGAAGCCACGGACGAATACAAGTCCCTGGGCGCCACCGTCATCGGCGTGTCGACCGACAACATCGACACCTTGAACAAGTTCTCGGTCAGCGAGTGCCGCGGCAAATTCGCGGTGGCGGCCGACGGCGACGGCAAGATCATGAAGGCCTACGACGCCGTCCACGACAAGCGGCCTGAATACGCGCAACGCATTTCCTACGTGATCTCGCCACCAGGCAAGATCCTGTATGAATACACCGACATGAATCCGGATTCCCACGTGGCCAACACCATGCGCGCCTTGCGCGACTGGAAGGCCAGGCAGTAGGCGGCGCCGGCAAGCAGCGCGGTGCCAAGGCATACGCCGGGACCAGCCTGGCCAGATCCTACGTGACTGTCTTGGCCGTCATGGCTGCGGCGGAGTGATGGCGCGTGACGCGAATTTCACGCGGACGGTCTTGCCCGGATCCGCCGCCACTGTCCTGGCGGTCAGCACCGCAGTGCCGGCGGAAGTCGGCGCGCGCAGTTGAACCGTGGCCATGCCGCGAGCGTTGGTGCTGCTGGTGGCCGCGGCCAGGGTGCCGCGGTTGGTCGTCCAGTTGACGATGATGCCCGCATCCTCCAGATTGCCGTTGGCATCCCTCACGGTCGCAGTGAGGGTCACGGTGTCAGTCCCGTTGGCCCGCCCGGAGGTCTTGCTGGCGGTAAGGGAGGCAACCCGAGGGGATAACGGGTCGGCCATCAGCGTCACGCTAACGGTCGCACCCGGATCCCCCGCCCCAACCCTGGCGGTCACCGAGGCCAGGCCAGCGACGGTCCCTGCCGTCAGCACGGCCGTGGCCGCGCCGCTGGCGTTGGTCTTGCTGGTAGCGCCATCCAGGGTGCCGAGGTCGGCACTCCAATTGACGACGTGGCCCTCGCCCCTGGAATTGCCATTACCGTCCAGCACCATCGCCGTGAAGATCGCGGAGTCGCGGCCGTTGGCCACGATGCGGGTCTTGCTAGTGGAAGCACTGCCGACACGAGGAGAGGATGCGCTATTTTTGAAAGTCACCACGGCGAAATTGTTGTTCTCATCATTGGCTCCTGCCTTGGCGCTCACCGACACCTCGCCCGCCACGGTCGGCGCGGTCAGCACGATGCTCGCCGCGCCAGCAGCATCGGTCATGCTCGTGGACGCGGCCAAGGTACCTCCCGTCGTCGTCCAGTGCACAGTGACGCCGGCACCCACCGGGTCGTTGAACTGATTCCGCACGACGGCCGTGAAGATAGCGGTGCCGCTGCCGTCGGCCACGCCCGTATTCTTGTTGACGTTCAAGGTATTGACGTAATCCCGGGACGGGTCGGCCACGTAGTTCATGACGAGGGTCTTGCCCGGATCCCCCGCTACGGCCTGGGCCTTCACCGAGACTGCGCCGGCCGAAAAATGCGTTACGGTGTTGGTAGCCGTTCCGTCCTGAGAAGTCGTGCTGGTAGCCTGATCGAAAGTGGCGGCGTCGCTGCTCCAAGTGATGGTGACGCCCGCGCCGACAGGATTGCCATAGGCGTCTTGCACGGTCGCTCTCAGGTTGACCCAAACGCCAGCCGGGAAAGTGGTGCTGGTGCCGCGCATGGGAAGGAGCGAAACCACGCGGGCGGTGGACACGTCGGCCGTGAAGGTGACGGAGGCGATCTTGCCGGCATCCCCCCTTGCCGCCTTGGCTAGGATGGACGCCACGCCGGCCGCGGTCGGCGCGGTCAGCACGATCGAGGTTTCGCTCTTGCCATTGGTAATGCTGGTGGCGTCGAGCGTACCCAGGCTGGCGCTCCAATTGACTGTAACGCCAGCGCCCACCGGATTCCCCTGGGCATCTGTCACCAAGGCCATGAAGGTCACGGTATCCATGCCATTGGCCACGCCTACCTTCTTGCTCGGGCTGAGTTCGATGACGTGCGCGCTCGACGCGTTGGCAGTGAAGGTGATGGCGGCGGTCTTGCCAGGATCGCTGCCCAGGCTCCTCCCCTGCCGGACAGGTGCGCACTTGGCGGTGACGGTCGCCTGACCAGTCATGGTCGGCGCCGTCAGCACGACCGTAGCCTGGCTGTTGGTGTCGGTGCTGCTGGAGGCGGCGCCCAGCGTGCCGAGGCTGGCGCCCCAATGGACGTCGATACCGGCTCCCACCGGATTGCCCCGGCCATCGGCTACGGTAGCCGTGAGAGTCACGGTGTCCAGGCCGTTGGCCAGGGCGGTGGGCTTGCTGGAAGTGAGCAGCACGACCTTCGCGTCGGATGCGTCCAGCAGGAAGTCCACGGACCTGCTCTTCCCCGGATCCTCGGCTCCTGCCTTGGCGGTAATGACCGCAGTGCCGGGGACGGTGGCGGAAAGCAGTTCCGCCACCGCCACGCCGCTCGCATCGGTATTGCTGCTGTCGCTGGAAAGCTGGCCGCCGGTGGCCGTCCAGTTCACCGCCACACCCGCGCCTACGGCGTTGCCCTTGCCATCCTTGACTGTCGCCGTCAGCACGGTCTTGTCCCGGCCGTTTGCAAGGATGGACGCCGGGGCCGCATCGAGCTGCGCGACGTTCGCCGAACTTGGCGCTGCAAGGAATTCGGCTTCGCTGCGGCCCTTGAAACCCTGAGCTTCGGTTGCCTCGACTTCGACCATGGCGGCGACCTTGCTGCTGACCATGACGAACGCCAGTCCGTCCGCATCGGTCCGGTCCGAAGATTCCTTGATGGCGCCGGGCCCGCGCAAGGTCCATGCAACGGCGCGCCCGGCCATGGGTTCCGCCTGGACGCCGCGGACCTGGGCCGTAAACCTGACGCTGTCCATGCCGTCGGCCATGGCCACGGCTTTCGAGCGCGCGACGCTGAGGCTGAGCGGATTGACGTTTACCTCCATGACGTTCGAACTGATTTTCCGTCCGTGCGCATCGATGGCCGTTGCCGTCAGGCGATAAGTGTTGACGCCGCCGATATTGTAGGCAGGCAGCGTCATCGCCCCTGACGCGCCGCCACCATAAGGCATGGTAAAAGCCGCCGCCGAACCGGACCATTCGACCGTGGGTGCTTCGCCCGCGCCCACGATGGTCACCGGAAAATTGAGCACCGTCTGCGGATAGCCTCTGGTGGCCGATGGCAGCTGGATCGTCAGCGGGGCGTTTTTCTTGTATTCCAGGACGATTTCGTTGTTGCGCTCGACCAGGTCCATGCGCATGCCGGCCAATTGGCGGCTGCTCGCGACGCCGCCCGGCTCCAGCTGCTTCGCCAAGGGCACGCCGAGCGCGTACTTCAGGCCCAGCTTGAAGCTGGTGTCGGACTTTCCGCCCTGCCCCATGCGATGGTCCAAACCCAACGTGACGGCCGGCGCAGGCGTGTACGAAACGCCCAGGGTCCAGGCGCGGGGATTCTTCTGCCGGTTGCTGGCGCCGAACAGCCCGACTTCATCGCCGTAGTACTTTTCGAACATCAGCTTGCCGCCCAATTGCGGATACCGGGGCAGATAGCCTTCGGCCCTGATGTCCCAGCCGCTGGCCGGGCGTTCCTGGTAGTCCCGCATATCGGGCGAACGCTTCCAGTCGCTCAGCCGGAAGTAACCGTTCATGCTGAGCTTGAGATAGTCCGCCCACCACTCACCGCCCAGACCCAGCCGCCGATGGCCGCGCGAAACGTCCTGATCCAGGAAGGCGTTGCCCCCCACCATGAAGCCGTCGGCGAAATGGCGGTATCCCACCCCAAGGTTGACCGTGGTCCGATAGGACTCCTGCAGCAGGTTGGTCCGGCGTGCGCCGAATTGGGAAAAAATCAGACCTGTCCCGGAATCGTGAACCGGGAACAGCATGTCCAGGGCGCCTCCATGGAAGCTGCCCAGCAGGTCCAGCCTGGCGGTGCCGAACTGGCCCAGCCAGCTTTCCGCCGCGCGCTTCGCTTCGCCAGTGGCCCTGCCGCCCGCCAGAGATCTGGCATCGCCGCTCGCCATTTGATTGGGATTGGCCGGCAAGGGGCGGCCTTCCAGGTCGGGCGCAGGATCCAGCCCGCCCGCAGCCCGGGCGCGCGCCTGCG
>NZ_DATCUY010000255.1:0-8897 GCF_036567245.1 Achromobacter sp.
GCTACCGCCGCGGCGGGATGATCGCGCGCATCAGCCGCGACGCCTATCTCTGGAACGGCGAGGCCCGCACCCGCAGCTTCCGCGAGTATCGCCTGCTGGCCGCCATGCGCGCCCAGGGCCTGGCGGTGCCGGCGCCCCTGGCTGCCGCCTATTGGCGCCAAGGCCCGATCTACCGCGCCGCCATCGTGGTCGAGCGCATACCGGGCGTGCGGCCCCTGGCCCAGATGCTGGCCGAACCAGTCTGGCAGGCCGCGGCCGAGGCCATCGTGCGCATGCACCGGGCCGGCGTCTGGCATGCCGACCTCAATGCCTTCAACATCCTGGTGGGCGGCGACGGCCGCGTCTGGCTGATCGATTTCGACCGCGGCACGCAAGGTTCCTTGTCGGACCGGCAGCGCCAGGCCAACCTGGAACGCCTGCGCCGCTCGCTGCGCAAGGTGGCCGGTGAAGACGGCGAGCGCTTCTGGCTGCGCCTGCGCGACAGCTACTGGACGGCCTGGGGCGTGGGAATCCAGCCCTGACCGGGCGCGGGCGGCCAATTGCCGCCATCAGGCCCGAATCGCGCCAATTAGCCGGCAAAGTTGGGCAGGTCATCGCTAAAAAGCTTTATCATTTCGCCTTTTGGTACTCCTGTCACATACGGCATAACGCAAGGGGGCTGGTGATGAAACTACGGGCGGGTATGCGCTGGGCGCTAGGGGCGATGCTGGTCACGGCGGCCTCGTCGTCGGCGATGGCGCAGAACAAGGTCGTCAACGTCTACAACTGGGCCGAGTACACGGCTCCTGACACGATTCCCGGTTTTGAAAAGGAAACCGGCATCAAGGTCCGCTATGACGTCTACGACAGCAACGACACCCTGCAGGCCAAGCTGTTGGCTGGCAAATCGGGCTATGACGTCGTTGTCCCGTCCACGCACTACGCCTCGCGCCAGATCGAAGCCGGCCTGTTCCAGAAGCTGGACAAGTCCAAGATTCCGAACTGGAAGTACCTGGATCCCGAAGTGATGGCGCTGGTCGCCACCGTCGATCCCGGCAACGAGTACGCCATACCCTGGGGCTACGGCACCAATGGTCTGGGCTACAACGTCACCAAGGTCAAGCAGATCATGGGCGATGGCGTGGACCTGGCCAACTGGGACATGATCTTCAAGCCCGAGAACGCCGCCAAGCTGAAAGAGTGCGGCATCTCGATGCTGGACGAAGCCGCTCAGGTGTTCCCGGCCGTGCTGAAGTACCTGGGCAAGGACCCCAACAGCACCAATGCGGACGACTACAAGGCCGCGCTGGAAGTGCTGATGAAAATCCGCCCGTACATCCGCCAGTTCAGTTCGTCGGGTTACATCGACGAGCTGGCCGTGGGCGATCTGTGCATGGTCTACGGTTTTTCCGGCGACGTGATGATCGCGCGCAAGCGCGCCCAGGACGCCAAGAAGTCCTATGAAGTGAACTACTTCATCCCCAAGGGCGGCGCGCCCGCGTGGTTCGACCTGATGGTCATCCCCAAGGATGCGCCGCATCCCGAAGAGGCCCTGGCTTTCATCAACTACATCGAAACGCCCAAGGTGCACGCGGCCATCACCAACACCATGTTCTACCCCAACGCCAACAAAGAGGCGCGGCAGTACGTGGTCAAGGACGTGGCGGACAATCCCATGATCTACCCGTCGGCGGAGGTCTCCAAGACCTTGTACGTGATCAAGGCGCTGCCCTTGAACATCCAACGCCTGCAAAACCGGATGTGGTCCGAGCTGAAGTCTGGAAGATAAGTCATCATGAGCGATAGCCGTTACTCGGCGCAGCATTCGGCCGATCCGGACGAGTTCGTCCGGATCTCCGATGTCGTAAAGATCTTCGGCGATGTGGTCGCCGTCCGTTCCGTCAATCTCTCGGTCAAGCGCAACGAGATCTTCGCCCTGCTCGGCAGTTCGGGCAGCGGCAAGTCCACCTTGCTGCGCATGCTGGCGGGCTTCGAGGAGTCCACTTCGGGCCAGATTTTCCTGGACGGCGAGGACATCACGCACGTGCCGCCGTACCGCCGGCCCGTGAACATGATGTTCCAGTCCTATGCGCTGTTCCCGCACATGACGGTCGAAGCCAACGTGGCCTTCGGCCTGAAGCAGGAAGGCGTGGACCGGGCCGAGATCCATGACCGCGTGTTCGAAGCCCTGGACCTGGTCCAGATGGCCGGCTATTCGCGGCGCAAGCCCAACCAGCTGTCGGGCGGGCAGCAGCAGCGCGTGGCGCTGGCGCGCAGCCTGGTCAAGCGGCCCAAGCTGCTGCTGCTGGACGAACCCATGTCGGCGCTGGACAAGCAGATCCGCCAGAAGACCCAGATCGAACTGGTGAAGATCCTGGAACAGGTCGGCGTGACCTGCATCATGGTCACGCACGACCAGGAAGAGGCCATGACCATGGCGCACCGCCTGGCCGTCATGACCGAAGGCCAGATCGTCCAATGCGGCACGCCGCAGGACGTTTATGCATTCCCGAATTCGCGCTTCGTCGCCAGCTTCATCGGCTCGACCAATATGTTCACCGGCACCATCGTGGTCGATGAACCCGACCATGTCGCCATCGAGTGCGGCGAGCTGACCCGCCCGCTCTTCGTCAACCACGGCGTGAGCGAACCGCTGGGCATGGAAGTGCACGTCTCCATCCGGCCTGAACGGCTGGTGGTGTCGCGCGAGCAGCCCGAAGCCGAATACAACTGGGCCCACGGCATGGTCAGCCACATGGCGTGGATGGGCAGCTACGCGCTTTATCAGATCCGCCTGGATTCCGGCAAGACGGTCGAGGCCAGCGTGCCCAGCCTGCTGCTGGCCCAGATGGATGCGCCTGGCATCGATGAAGAGATCTTCGTCAGATGGGACGCCGACAGCGCGACGGTGTTGGCGTCATGATCCGGTTCTCGCCCCGCGACTGGTTGCCGTCGGGCCGGGCGCTGGCGGTGGTGCCGCCGTTCGCCTGGCTGGTGCTGTTCCTGCTGGTGCCGTTCCTGCTGGTCTTCAAGATCAGCTTCGCCGAGCTGAAGTTCGGCATTCCGCCGTACACCTCGCTGGCGGAATTCAAGGACGAGGCGGTGCAGTTCAGCCTGCACCTGCGCGGCTACATCCTGCTGTTCACGGACAGCCTGTATTTCGCCACCTACCTGAATTCGGTGAAGATCGCCGCGATCACCACGCTGTGCTGCGTGCTGATCGGTTATCCCATCGCCTATTACATCGCGCGCTCCTCGCCGGCGGTGCGCAACCTGCTGCTGCTGGGCGTGATCCTGCCGTTCTGGACTTCGCTGCTGTTGCGCGTATACGCCTGGGTGGGCATCCTGCGCAACGACGGCCTGCTCAATAACCTGCTGCAGGGCCTGGGCATCATTTCCAGTCCGCTGGAAATCTACCGTACCGATGTCGCGGTCTATATCGGCATGGTCTATGCCTACCTGCCGTTCTTCATCCTGCCGCTGTACGCGACGCTGGTGAAGATGGACCTGCGCCTGCTCGAAGCCGCCTACGACCTGGGCGCCAAGCCCTGGCAGGCCTTCTGGCAGATCACCGTGCCGCTGTCGCGCCAGGGTGTGATCGCGGGCGCCATGCTGGTGTTCATCCCGGCAGTGGGCGAATACGTGATCCCGGAAATGCTGGGCGGGGCCAACACGCTCATGATGGGCCGCGTGATGTGGAATGAATTCTTCAACAATGCCGACTGGCCCATGGCTTCGGCCGTGACCTGCGTGATGGTGCTGTTGCTGCTGGTGCCGCTGGTGGTCTTCCAATACAACCAGGTCAAGCAGCAGGAACAGGCGAGCGGAGGCCGCAAATGAACGGGCCCAACAAGACTTTGCGCGCCGTGGTGTTGGGGCTGGGGTACTTCTTCCTGTACGTGCCCATCATCAGCCTGATGGTGTTCTCGTTCAATGAATCGCCCACCGTCACGTCCTGGACCGGCTTCTCGTTCCGCTGGTATCACTCGCTGTTCAACGACGACGCGCTGTTGCGCGCGGCCTGGCTGTCGTTCCGCATCGCCGCCATGACCGCCACCGCCGCAGTCATCATCGGCACCTGGGCCGGCTACGTGCTGGGCCGCATGGGGCGCTTTCGCGGCTTCGCGCTCTACGTGGGCATGCTCAGCGCGCCGCTGGTCATTCCCGAGGTGGTGCTGGGCATCTCGCTGTTGCTGATGTTCGTGGAGCTGCGCGGCAGCCTGGGTTGGCCCGCGGAGAACGGCATCTTCACGATCTGGGTCGGCCACGTCACCCTGTGCATGGCCTTCGTGGCGGTCGTCATCCAGACGCGCATCCGCGACCTGGACCGTTCGCTGGAAGAGGCCGCGCTGGACCTGGGCGCCACGCCCATGACCGTGTTTTTCAAGATCACGCTGCCGCTGATCGCGCCGGCGCTGGCCTCGGCCTGGTTGCTGTCCTTCACCCTGTCGCTGGACGACGTGGTGCTGGCGTCGTTCCTGTCCGGTCCCAGCTCCAGCACGCTGCCCATGGAAGTTTTCTCGCGGGTGCGCCTGGGCTTGAAGCCCGAGATCAATGCGCTGGCGACCCTATTCATCCTGGCGGTCGGCACCTGCGTGATCCTGGCCAACCGCATGCAATGGCGCAAGGAGTCCGAGCCCAAATGAAGCAAACCACCCTGTATGGCCTGACGAAGTGCAGCACCTGCGTCAAGGCGCGCGACTGGCTGACCGCGCACGGCGTCGCCCACGCGTTCGTGGACTACCGCGACAATCCGGTGCCCGCCGCAACGCTGAAATCCTGGGCGGACCAGGTCGGCGGTTGGGAAAAGCTGGTCAACCGCACGTCCATGACGTGGCGCAACCTGCCCGAAGAGCGCAAGACCGCGCATACCGATGCCCAGTGGAGCCAGCTGATTGCCGAGTATCCGGCGCTGGTGCGCCGCCCGGTCACGGTGACGCCCGATGGCGAGGTGAGCGTTGGCTTCAGCGAAAAACGCTACGGCGAACGTTTCGCCTGAGGCGGCGGCCCTGGCCTGCCTGGCGCCAGGCGCTGCCGGCCGGGCCTTGCCCGACGCCTTCTTCGACCGCGACGCCTTGCAGCTGGCGCGCGAGTTGCCGGGCAAGGTCATCCGGCACCGCGTGGGCGAGCTGTGGCTGTCGGCCCGCATCATCGAGACCGAAGCCTACTTCCTGGAAGAGAAGGGCAGCCATGCGTCGCTGGGCTACACCCACAAGCGGCGCGCCCTGTTCATGGACGGCGGCACGGTCTACATGTATTACGCCCGCGGCGGGGATTCTCTGAATTTCAGCGCGGGCGGGCCGGGTAACGCCGTGCTGATCAAATCCGCCTATCCCTGGACGGACGCGCTGTCCGGACCCCAGGCGCTGGCCCGCATGCTGCAGTTGAACCCCGATGCGCAGGGGCGCCCGCGCCCCGTCTCCGGCCTGTGCGCCGGCCAGACCCTGCTTTGCCGGGCGCTGGGCCTGAAAGTGCCCGACTGGGACGCGCGCCGTTTCGACCCGCAAGCGCTGTATGTGGAGGATGTGGGGGAGTCGCCCCAGGCCCTGGTCTGCACCACGCGGCTCGGCATTCCCCTGGGGCGCGACGAGCACCTGCACTACCGTTACGTGGACCCGGCCTACGCGGCCTGCTGCACGCGCAACCCTTTGCGCCGCGGACAGCGCGCCGGACACGACTATGTATGGGTGGACCGCCAGGGCGTGGTGCTGCCGGAGGCGCCGCAGCCGTAGCTGCCTGGACGGCGCTGCGGCTGTGCCTGGGGCGGGCGCCTCAGAATGCGCCGGTGGCGATGCGCTCGGCCAAGGCTGCCCGCATGCGTGCGTACTTGCGTTGGATACGCCGGCTGTTCAGGCGTTTGCTCCAGGCATAGATCGGTATCAGCGGCAGCCCGCCGAAGCCATCGATCAGGTACAGGCCCTGCTTGCCGTCGGCGTTCAGGCCGCGGGCGATGTTGCTGGCGGAGACGTCGTGCAGGACCACGTGGGCATCGGCCAGGTCTGCGAAGAACTCGTCGAGCTGCGCGCTGAGGGCGTCGTCCAGCTTGCCTTGCCTGGCCAGGTCCGTCACGGTGGGGG
Organism: Achromobacter sp.; assembly: GCF_036567245.1. Classification (GTDB taxonomy): domain Bacteria; phylum Pseudomonadota; class Gammaproteobacteria; order Burkholderiales; family Burkholderiaceae_B; genus Achromobacter. Next base: position 6,057 of record NZ_DATCUY010000255.1, read on the forward strand.
CGATGTTGCCGTTGGCGTCACAGATTTTCTCGACGACCAGACCCAGGCCCAGTGTGGTTTGGGCGACCCCGAGAATGCGCGCCATGGGCACCTGCCATACGCCCGAGGGGCGGGTGGTGGTGGTGACGTATTCCGAGATTTCGGTCAGGTACACCCGGTAGGCGCTTTCCCGCTGGTATTGCTTGTACCAGCGCTTGAACGGGCGGGCTTCCAGGTACACGGCGCGGGCGCGCATGTCCATGACCTTGACAAGCAAGGATGGCATGTTGGGGTGCTGGAAGATGTGCCTGTCGTGGCCGGAGGCGACCGGCGTGGCGGCGTTCAGGTCCAGCGGGCCGAATACGGACTGGAATGAAGCCACGGGCATACAGGGGGAGGGATCTGCGGGATTCAAGGGGAAACAAGCCTGTTTGGATGCCCCAGAGTTTAATCCCTAGCCCCCGGCAGTCCGTCTGCTGATACCGGATCTAGGTCGGATTTACCGTAGAGGACGTGGTTCGGGTCCTACAATCCCGGCTTTGGAGACGCATCTTTTGAACGATATTCATCTGCTTTGGATTGCTGCGGGCGGCGCTGTCCTGGCCTTTCTGGCTGCCTTGCTGGGCTGGCTGCGTCCGCCGGCGCCGGACGCCCGCCTCGACGCGCTGCTGGAAAGCCTGGAACGGACCGAGCGCGCGCTGCGCTCCGACATTGCGGAAGGGCAGCGCGGCCTGCGCAGCGAATTCGCGGATTCCACGCGCGCCCTGCGGGTGGAGCTGTCGCAGTCGCATGGCGACCTGCGCGCCGGGCTGTCGCGCGACGCCCAGGCTGCGCGCGCGGAGTCGGCGGAATCCTTGGCGCGCTTCGCCGCGGGTTTCTCCGAGCAGTTGCAGGGGCTCATCCAGATCAACGAGCGCCGCCTGATGGAGGTGCGCGCCACCGTGGACCAACGCCTGCAATCGTTGCAAACCGACAACAGCGCCAAGCTCGACGAAATGCGCCGCACCGTGGACGAAAAGCTTCACGCCACGCTGGAGCAGCGCCTGGGCGAGTCCTTCAAACTGGTGTCGGACCGTCTGGAGGCCGTGCACAAGGGCCTGGGCGAAATGCAGGCGCTGGCGGCCGGCGTGGGCGACCTGAAGCGGGTGCTGACCAACGTGAAGTCGCGCGGTACCTGGGGCGAAGTGCAACTGGCCCGGCTGATCGAAGACAACATGACGCCGGACCAGTACGCCAGCAACGTCAAGACCGTGCCGGGCAGCGACGCGGTGGTGGAATTCGCCATCCGTCTGCCCGGGCGCGGCGACGGCGGCGAACCTGTCTGGCTGCCCATCGACGCCAAATTCCCCAAGGAAGAGTACGAGCGCCTCATGGACGCGCAGGAAGCCGCGGACACCGAAGGCGTGAAGAGCGCCGGAGCCGCGCTGGGCCGGGCGGTCGAGCTGCAGGCGCGTCTGATCGCCAGCAAGTACGTGGCGCCGCCGCACACCACCGACTTCGCCATCATGTTCCTGCCTACCGAAAGCCTGTATGCGGAGGTGCTGCGCCGCCCGGGCCTGCTGGACAAGCTGCATGACCTGCGCGTCAACGTGGCAGGTCCCAGCAACCTGGCGGCGCTGCTGAACAGCCTGCAAATGGGCTTTCGCACGCTGGCGATCGAGCAGCGCTCGTCCGAGGTCTGGCAGGTGCTGCGCGCGGTCAAGACGGAATTCGGCAAGTTCGGCGAATCCCTGGCCAGCGTCAAGAAGACGCTGGACACCGCCAGCAACAAGATCGGCCAGACCGAAGTGCGCACCCGCGCCATGCTCAAGAACCTGAAGGCCGTCGAGGCGCTGCCCGAAGCCGATGCCCGGCTCCTGCTGGGCGCTCAGGACGATGGCGATGCCGGGGACGACGAGGAGGATTCGGGCGCGCTGGCTGCAGGCCCGAACTGATCCGGCGGCAAGAGCATCGCAGGGGCGCGTGCTTGTTGCCCGCTGCGACTGCCGATATCCTGGCGCTAGCGGCAATTCGCCGTCGACACCTGGAGCATTGCAAGCATGAGCACCGCCGAACGCCATGATTCCTCCACCCTGGACGCGACGGCGCTGGGCGCCGATATTGCGCAAGGGGCCACCACTGCGCTTGCTGCGATGCAGCAGGCGGTGGACCGGGTGGCGGCCCGCAATCCCTCGATCAACGCGGCTTGCGGCCTGCAGGCGGAAATCGGCCTGCGCCTGGCGCAGTCGCTGGACGAGGAACTCGCTGATATGTCGCAAGAGCAGCGGCTGGCGCAACTGCAGGACCGTCCGTTCCTGGGCGTGCCTACCTTGCTCAAGGACCTGGGCACCGCCGCGCTGGGTCTGCCCAGCGCCATGGGCTCGGTGCTTTATGGCCAGGTGGTATGGAATGTCGACGCCGAGATCGTCAAGCGCTACCGCCGGGCCGGCCTGATTCCGTTCGGCCGCAGCACCAGCGCCGAACTGGGCCTGAGCCCCACCACCGAATCGCCGGTTTACGGGCCGGCCACCCAGAATCCCTGGAAGGCCGGCCATAGCGCGGGCGGATCCAGCGGCGGCGCGGGCGCGGCGCTGGCCAGCGGCATGGTGCGCATCGCGCATGGCAGCGATGGCGGCGGGTCGATCCGCATTCCCTCGTCCTGCTGCGGCGTGCTGGGCCTGAAGCCCTCGCGCGGCCTGATGCCGCTGGGCCCGCTGAAGGGAGAAGGCTGGGGCGGCCTGGCCACCGAACACATGATGACCCTTTCAGTGCGCGACTGCGCCGCGTCGCTGGACATCAGCGCCGGCGCCGACGTAGGCGCGCCTTATGCCGCGCCGGCGCTGCCTGCGGATTCCTACCGCGCCGTGGTGGCGCGGGTCGCCG
>NZ_DATCUY010000256.1:0-9577 GCF_036567245.1 Achromobacter sp.
GTCGGCGATCATTTGCCGGGCTTGCGCGTCCAGACGCGCCACGCGTTCGCGCTGCGCCTGGCGGTAGCGGGCGACGAATTCCGGCGCATAGCGCGCCTGGCCTTTGGGCCGGTAGCCGTTTTCGGGCGCCAGCGGATCAAGCTCCGCCACCACCGACAGCGCGTCGTTCTCGTCGCCGACGGATGGGTCGATGCAGTTCAGCAGCAGCGCGCCCTGGCCGGGGTGCGGGCCTACCAGCACCAGCCCATGCACCTCGGGCATATCCAGTTCGTCCAGTCCGCTGGGCTTGCCGCCCGGCGTGCGGGTGACGCGTTCGCCGGCGGGCAGGCCGGCTTGCTGCGCGTAGAAGGCATACAGGCCGGCCCCGCCGGAATTGCCCAGCAGCACGATCTTCTTGAAACCCTGTTCGCGCAGGAAGCGCAGGCCGGCGGCCACGTCCTGCAGCGCCTGTTCATGTTCCAGCCTGAGGTCGTTGCCGACCGAACGGGCGCCTTGCGACCAGGCGGCAAGGCCGGCGCCGACGATGTCGGGGATCAGGTAATGGCAGGCCATGAACTCGCGCGGATGCATGACGCAGACCACGGTGTCGGGGCGCGGGCCGGTCGGCTGGTACAGCGATCCGGAGGTGGCGGCGCCATCCGCGGTGCGCAGCACGACGTTGCGGGTCGAGGCGCCGGCGGGCAGGTCGCGAGGATTCCAATCGGTGTTGAGAAAGCCTGCGGTGATCTGGCTGGAGGGGGCGGCGGTAGTCACATTCGTCTCCTGTGGCGATGGTCCGTGGACCTCGGTTTGACGTATTAGACGAATATTTGACTTTAGTGTCAATTAAATTTAAAAAATTGACAGTATCGTCAAAAATGAGGGACTCAACAGAGGCAAAACAATGGCCGGCGCGGCCTGGAAGCGGAATCGCGCGTGCCATAATTTCGGGACGGGGCCGTCCCGGACGGTCTATTCGAGGAACATCGCAACGTGAACGACGCAAGCACCAAGGGAGCGCTGAAGGGCGAAGCGCTGCGCACCGCCATACTCGACGCCGCGGCCACGCTCTTCATCAAGCGCGGCTCCGGCGGCACCAGCATCCAGGACATCGCCGAGTCGCTGGGCCTGAGCCGCACTGCCGTCTACTACTACTTCAAGAGCAAGGACGCGATCCTGCGTTCGCTGACTGAAGACGTGCTGAGCGCGGCCAAGAAAATGGCTGGCGAAACCGCCACGCGCGAGGATCTGGATCCGGTCGAGGCGCTGCGCGCCCTGGTCACGCAGCATGCCGACCTGATCCTGTCGCGCACCGCCGAATTCCGCGTGGCCGACCGGACCGAGGCCGACATGACGCCCAAGCAGCGCGCGGCCGTGCAGGCGTCGCGGCGCAACGTGCTGGAAAATTTCAGCCGGGTCATCGAAAACGGCATCCGCGACGGCCAGTTCCGCATGGTCGACCCGCACGTCGCGGCTTTCAGCCTCATCGGCATGTGCAACTGGTCGGCATGGTGGTACAAGCCGGACGGTCGGCTGGGCCGCGCCGAAGTCGCGGCCATCATGGCCGACATGGCTGTGCAATCGCTGTTGCGCGACGCCTCCCGGCGGCCGCGCTCGCCGGACGTGAGCGAGTCCCTGCGGCTGGTGCGCGAGGATCTGGACTACCTGGAAAAGCTGGTGCTGCCCGGCGGGCCGCAGCCCTGATTGCCACGGACGCGGGCGGCTTGGGGCGGCAGGGCTTCGAGCTTGCGGATGTCAGGGTTCTTTAGCCGCCGAGGCTGCCCTGCGCCATTCCGATGCTCGCCCCGGTGGGGCTGCGCTTCGGATGGCTCCGGGGTCCTCGGCTGGCAGTCGCCCAATGCGTTGGTTTCGGACCCCGTTCATGGGTAGATGCTGTGAGCCGGTGGCCGGGCGGAGGGATCCGAAGCGCAGCCCCACCGGGGCGAGCATCGGAATCCCGCAGTCCGGACGCCGGCGACTCAAGAACTCTACCCAACAAAACCGAAGTGCGGTCCGGATTTTCCTCATCCGAATGTCCTGGGACTTTCAGGGATTTTTTTGACAGAACATAAATTTTTTTCTCTTTTCGCCGGCGAGAGTTTGCGAACATGCGTGTAGAGCTTTCAAGCCATAAGAACGCATCGGGAGACAAAAATGTTCTGTAAGAATGCCGCGCGCAAGCGCATCAACATCGTCGCAGCCGCCTTCCTCGCGGCCGCCGCTTTCACCATTCCTGGCCATGCTTCCGCACAGGCTGCCGACAACTATCCCAGCAAGCCCATCCGCCTGATCATTCCCTATCCGCCCGGAGGCGCGACGGACGTGATCGGGCGCATCGTGGGCCAGCGCCTGAGCGAAGAGATCGGCGGCCAGGTCGTGATCGAGAACCGTGGCGGAGCAGGCGGCAACATCGGCGCGGCCGAAGTGGCGCGCGCCCAGCCCGACGGCTATACCTTGCTGATGGGGGCGCTGACCTCGCATTCGGTCATGGCGACCCTGGAGAAGGACACCATCCCATATGACTTGCGCAAGGACTTCGCGCCTGCCGGCGTGGTTGGTTTCGTGCCGCTGGTGGCCGTGGTCAATCCCAAGCTGCCGATCAAATCGCTGTCCGAGCTGGTGAGCTACGCGAAGGCGAATCCCGGAAAACTCAATTTCGCTTCGTCGGGCGCCGGCGCTCCCCAGCGCATGGCCATGGAACTGTTCAAGCAGATCGCGGGCGTCAAGATCGAGCACGTGGCTTACCGCGGTAGCGGCCCGGCCATGACGGACCTGGTCGGAGGCCAGGTCGAGACCATGACGGAGACGGTTCCCGCCGCGATTTCCTTCATCAAGTCCGGCCAGTTGCGTCCGCTGGCCGTGCTCACGCCCCAACGCGTCTCGATGCTGCCGGACATTCCCACTGCCGAGGAACAGGGTTTCAGCGGCTTTAACGTCAGTTCGCTCTTTGGCGTGATGGCGCCGGCGGGCACGCCGGCCCCCATTGTCGCCAAGATCAACAAGGCGCTGACCACGGCGCTGGCCAAGGACGATGCCAAGGCCCAACTGTTGCAGCAAGGCGTTTATGCCGACGCGCTCGATGTCGAGGCCTCCAAGGCGCGCCTGAACGCGGAAATCGAGCAGTGGGCCAAGGTCATCCGCGACGGCGGCATCACCGTAAATTAACTGGAAGCAGCTTGAACAAGATGAGCAAGAAAGACACCGGATCATCGCAGGACCAGGCCGGCGGCCTGCGCAAGGGCCTCACCAGCTATGGCGACAGCGGCTTCTCGCTGTTCCTGCGCAAGGCCTTCATCAAGGGCGCGGGCTACACGGACGGCGCGCTGGACCGGCCGGTGATCGGCATCGCCAACACGGGCAGCGCCTACAATCCCTGCCACGGCAACGCGCCGCAGCTGCTGGAGGCCGTCAAGCGCGGCATTATGTTCGCGGGCGGGCTGCCGATGGATTTCCCGACCATCTCCATCCACGAGAGCTTTTCCTTTCCCACCAGCATGTACCTGCGCAACCTCATGTCCATGGACACCGAGGAACTGATACGCGCGCAGCCCATGGACGCGGTGGTGCTCATCGGCGGATGCGACAAGACCGTGCCGGCCCAGCTCATGGGCGCGGCGTCGGCGGACATACCGGCGATCCAGCTGGTGACGGGATCGATGCTGACGGGTTCGCACCGGTCCGAGCGGGTGGGCGCATGCACGGATTGCCGCAGGTACTGGGGCAAGTACCGCGCCGAGGAAATCGACGATCAGGAGATCGCCGACGTCAATAATCAGCTCGTGGCCAGCGTGGGCACCTGTTCGGTCATGGGCACGGCAAGCACCATGGCCTGTATCGCCGAAGCGCTGGGCATGACCGTGCCCGGCGGCGCCACGCCGCCGGCGGTCACGGCGGACCGGATGCGCATTGCCGAGCTCACGGGCGCGCAGGCGGTCGAGATCGCCAGACAACGCCTGTCCGTCTCGAAGATTCTGACCGCCGATTCCTTCGAAAACGCCATGCGCGTGCTGCTGGCCATCGGCGGGTCCACCAACGGCATCATCCATCTCACCGCCATCGCCGGCCGGCTGGGCCTGGACCTGGATTTGCAGGCGCTGGACCGCATGGGGCGCGAGACGCCCGTGCTGGTGGACCTGAAGCCTTCCGGCCAGCACTACATGGAAGACTTCCACAAGGCGGGCGGCATGGCCACGCTGCTGCGCGAACTCAAGCCTCTGCTCAAACTGGATGCGCTGACTGTGACCGGCAGAACGCTGGGCGAGGAGATCGAGCGCTCGGGGCCGGGCTTCGCGCAGAGCGTGGTCAGGACGCGGCAGAACCCGATCTATCCGCAAGGGGGCATTGCCGTGCTGTCCGGCAACCTGGCTCCCGAAGGCGCCATCATCAAGCAGTCATCCGCCAATGCCGGGCTGATGGAGCATGAAGGGCGCGCCGTGGTGTTCGAGAACGCGGAGGACCTGGCGAGCCGCATCGATGCCGCTGATCTGGACGTCACGCCGCAGGACATCCTGGTGCTGAAGAACATCGGCCCCAAGGGCGCGCCCGGCATGCCGGAGGCGGGCTATATCCCGATCCCCAAGAAGCTGGCGTCGCAGGGAGTGAAGGACATCATCCGGATCTCGGACGGCCGCATGAGCGGCACCGCTTTTGGCACCATCGTGCTGCACGTCACGCCGGAAGCAGCCATAGGCGGGCCGCTGGCGTATGTACGGAACGGCGACCGCATACGCCTGAGCGTGAGCCAGCGGGAAATTTCGCTGCTGGTGTCGGAGGAAGAACTGGAACGCCGCCGCCGCGAGCAGCCGGTCACGCCGCCCACGGCCGAGCGCGGCTACAAGAAGCTGTTCCTCGATACGGTGACCCAGGCCGACAAGGGTGTGGATTTCGACTTCCTGCGGGGCGTGCCGGGCAAGTCCGAGTAGGACTACTGCTTTGCCCGGCGTGCTTCCATGTTGCCGAAAATGGCCCGGGCATCCTGGGAAATCGACGCGGCCATCTTGGCGTGATGGCCGCGGGTGTTCCAGATCAGGCCGTTTCTGCGCACGGGCGCGCGGTTGGGCAGCGGGATGCGCGCCACGTCGAGCGACTTCCACATGGAGGACCAGTCCGGAATCAGCGCAACGCCCAGGCCCTCGTGCACCAGGGCGACGATGGCGAGCAGGCCGTCGATCTCCAGACGCTGCTTGGGCCAGATCTGGTGGTCGCGCAGATAGCGGTCGGCCAGTTGGCCGCCGTATATGTTCCGGTCATAGCGTATGAAGGGTTGGGTCGACAGCAGGGTGTGGGCGTCTTGGTCCGCCAGATGGGACGGGGCCACCACGACCAGCGGCTCTTCCATGAACGGCTGCCACAGACAGCTCTTGGGCACGGCGAACTGCGGCTCCACCACGATGGCGGCGTCGAGTTCGCCATTGACGACCTTGCCGCACAGATCTATGGAACCGCCCGGCGTGACGAATACGGAGGCGTCCGGATGCCTGCGGTACAGGGACTTGAGTATGGGAGGCAGCACGTTCGTAAGCGCGGACACGAAACAGCCGATGCGGAACTCGCCCGGCTGGTCACCGTCGATGGCCATGGCGCGCAGATCGCGGATGTTGCGGATGGCCGCCTTGGTGCCTTCGAGGATGCGCATGCCGCTTTCGGTCGGCCTGACAGAGCGTCCCGAACGTTTTACCAGCGCCACGCCCAGATCCATTTCCAGCGCCTTGATGCGCGCGGCGATGGCGGCCGAGGTCAGATCGAGCTTGCGCGCGGCTTCGGCGAACGAACCTGCTTCGACGACCGCGACGAAGCTCTGCATGCACTTTATGTCCATGATGCGATGGGCTATTGCCCTGAAAGGAGAAACGTCAGGTTGAAGATCGCACGTACTGCTACGAGCCCGGCCACGATGGTTGCAGGCTTATCGCGCCAATTCCCCGTATGTTATAGCGTCGAGGTTGAAATCCATGATGGAGCATGAACTGGCCGAAGAGCGCCAGGCAGCAGCAAACAGCCCTGAGGATCGGGGCGGCAGGTTTCCCCCTTTGCTCAAGGTAGGGGTATTTCCCGAGTCGGTGGAAGCGCAGTTCCGTTCGATGTTCACGTTGATCGAGGAAGACGCGCTGCAAAACGATCTGGCTCAGGTTGCCGCGATTGGCGGCATCGTCACGCGCTCGAACTACCGGATTCCGGCCGAACTCATGGATCGTCTGCCGGGCTTGCGCATCGTTGCCACCAACGGCGTCGGCTACGACGGGATCGCGCTGGACCACGCGCGTGCGAAGAACATCGTCGTGACCAACACGCCGGACGTGTTGAACAAGGCCGTGGCGGAGTTGGCGGTGGGAATGCTGCTCGCCTTGCTGCGGCGTCTGCCCGCGGCCGACGGTTTTGTGCGCACCGGCGCGTGGCAGGCCTCGCCTTTTCCGCTGGGGGCGAGCTTGGCGGGCAAGCGGGTCGGTATCGTCGGCCTGGGTCGCATAGGCAAAGAGATCGTGCAGCGGCTCGCGCCGTTTGAAGTGGACCTCAGCTATTTCGGCCGCACGCGCCAGGATGTGCCATGGCGGCACTTCGATTCACTGCCCGCCTTGGCCCGCGACGTGGACGTGTTGATCCTGTCATGCCCCGGAGGCGAGGCCACGCGCCATCTCGTTGACGCGACCGTGCTGCAGGCGCTGGGTTCCGACGGTCTGGTCGTCAACGTCGCCCGCGGCTCGGTCATCAAGGAGGCCGACCTGTGCCATGCGCTGGTCAACGGCATCATCCAGGGCGCAGCGCTCGACGTGTTCGAAAACGAGCCGCTGGGCGAGAGTCCGCTGCGGCGCATGCCCAACGTGATCCTGGCGCCTCATATCGGCAGCGCCACGCACGAGACGCGCCGCCTGATGGCGGAACTGGCGATACGGAACCTGGTGTCGTTCTTCACGACGGGGAGGGCGGTTACGCCGGTGGCATGACGGGCGATGGGCCGGTGCTTGCGGCCGGCCTGCCGGGGCGATGCAGCCAGGCGATCGCAGCGCTGACTAGCAGTAGGACGATGGCCGGAACGGGGCTGCCCTCGATGACAAATGAATGGGCCAGCACGGCGCCGATCATGGTGGCGCTCAGCAGCAGTCCGCCGAGGAAGACTGTCGCGGGGATGAGGACCGCAATCCCGCCGGCCACTTCGACGAGGCCGGTAACGACGCGGAACCATTGTCCGACGCCGATGTGGTCGAAGGCCTGGACCATTTCCGGAGCACCCGACAGTTTGGCGGCGGCGGCCGCAAGGAATACGACGGCGGCCAGGAGGCGCAAGCCCCAGGAAACGTACTTGAGGGTTCTGGGTTGGGTTTGCTGCTGGTCGGCGCTGCTGCGGGGGGTCTTCATTGCGGGTAGCCTCGGTATAAAATTGTGACTGAGGCTAGCAATGTAACTACGGTCCCGACCGTGCACAATACGGCACATCAGGAGAACTCGGTATTATGAATGTGACTGAAAAGCTCCACGCCTTGCACGAGTATGACTGTCAAAAGATCAGTCAGGTGCTGGCGCGCATCGGTGAAAAATGGAGTGTGCTCATCATCATGATTCTGTCTGATGGTCCGCGTCGTTTCACCGAAATCAAGCGCACCATCAACGGCATCTCGCAACGGATGTTGACGCTTTGCCTGCGCGGGCTGGAGCGTGATGGCTTGGTCAAGCGCACGGTCTATTCAGTGATGCCGCCGCATGTGGAATATGAGCTGACGCCGCTTGGGCGCTCGCTCACCGAACCCGTGACCGCGTTGGGATGCTGGGCCAGCAAACATATTGCCGACATCGATGTGGCCAGGGCGGCCTTCGATGCTCAGGCTGACGCGGCGAGCGAGGCGCCGCCCCGGCGCCGGTAGCGGACGCCGCGCTGGAGCCGGCATGGCGGCCCGCTAGACCCACACCGTCGCGATCAACAGCGCACAGCCTGCCGTGGCCGTGGCGGCCATGATCGCGGCCAGGCGCAAGGCGATCTTGCGTTCCCTGCGGCCGATGTTGGGGTTGCCGTCATTGGCCGAGCGCAGTTGTTCCCAGGTGGATGCGGCGCCCGCCTCGCGGCTCTGGATGGCCGAGGCGGCGTTTGCCGTGGAGCGGGAAATGCCGGTGAGCCGCAGCGCCGGATAGGCCAGCAGCAGCCCGGCCAGGAACAAGGCGCAAGCGCTCATCGCGCCGGCCGTGAAGGCTGAGCTGTCGCGCGCCGCAAACAGGATGATGGACGCCGCAAGGCCGATGAAGTTCAAGCCGGCCAATGCTTTCAGCGCCTGGATTCCCCAAGGGCCGGTGGCTTCCTCGGTGAAGTCGCCGACCGAGCGCCAGTAGGCGGCGTCCTGGGTAGCGGCCTGGAAAAAGAAGGCGAGATCCCTGAGGAGCACGTCGCCTTGTCTGTCGTCAGGGCTGGTGTCCTGATGCCACTGGGTGGCGAATTTCCTGCTTCGCTCGGCGTCCGCGTGATGCGCGCGGGCCCAGTTCTCCGCCAGACCTACCGCCGCTTCGACGGTAAGCGCCCCTGCGGGGCTTGCACTGTCTTTCATCTTTTTCATCCCCATATATGGGACATTGTACTAGGCCTGAGCGGAGGCCAGGTTGATGCAAGGCAGGAGGGCGGCGCGTGGCGCAGGTCAGGGCAACGCAGCGCCGGGATGGGGCGCAGGCCGGGAAAAACATACTTCGAGCAAGCTGTTGCTGCGCAGTTTGAGGGTGACATCCGTGCGTGGCCTGCCCAGCGTGGTGGCGGCAAAGAGGCCAAGAGCAAGACCGGCGAACCAGGCGGGAAGCAAACTCGCCAGATCCCAACCCGTTATGCCGCTGCTGTAGGGTTGCCTGAGTACCTGCACTGTCAGTCCATTGTCGTAGCAGAGCGTCTGCACTGCCGCCACGGTTTCATCGATGTCGGGGATGTTCTCGAGAAAGAACGGCTCCTGGGCCCGCATCAACCGGGCAAGTTCGCCGGCAGGCAGGAGGTTCTGAAAGTAGGTGCGTACCGTGGACATTGGGCGGGTTCCTGGCGTGCGCAAATCGTCATGTGCCGGCTGCGGCCGGGATGGGCCGGAAAGCGCTGGGCTTGGACTGCACAGTCTATGCCAAATCCGCCGCTGTTACGGTCGAGATTCTCTGCCTCTGTGTCTGGCGGGCCGTCCGCCGGCCCCGCACACTTCCCGGGTCGCCGCGCAGTCCGCGCGGCTTGAAAGGACGTTCCATGCGCTACCGTTATGTCACCGCCGATGTGTTCACCAGCCAAGCGTACGGCGGCAATCCGCTGGCGGTCGTGTTCGACGGGCAGGGCTTGAGCACGACGCAGATGCAGCGCATCGCGCGCGAGTTCAATTACTCGGAAACGAGCTTCGTGCTGCCGCCGCGGGATCCCGCTAATACTGCGTGGGTCCGCATCTTCACGCCAGACCGCGAGGTGCCGTTCGCGGGGCATCCGAATGTGGGCACGGCCGTGGTGCTGGCGCGCGAAATGGCCGCCTCGGGCCTGACCGTGCCGGATGCCTTCGTGTTCGAAGAGGAGGCCGGACTGGTGCGCATCGCGTTGCGGGCGGGCGCAAGCGGCGTGGCTGGCGCCGAGCTGCTTGCGCCGCAACCGCTATCGCGCGCCAGC
>NZ_DATCUY010000257.1:0-3975 GCF_036567245.1 Achromobacter sp.
CAGCGCGCGGCGCCGCGACCAGACCGCATCGACGCGGATGTGGCGCGGCCAGCCCGGCGCCTTCAGCTCCACCAATTGGTCCTGGCCGAAGCGCTGGATCATCCAGCGCGGCAGCTCGGTCCAGCCGAATCCGCGGCTGGCCATTTCCAGCAGCATCAGATAGCCGGGCGCCGACCAGGTGGCATAGGCCGGCTCGGCTTCCTTGTCGCCCAATTCATACGTGCTCAGGCGCAGCGCGCGCTCGGATTTCAGCTGGTCTTCGGTGACCCGGGGCAGCTTGGCCAGCGCGTGGCCGCGGCCCACGCACAGGACGATCTCCGACAGCTCCGCCAGCGTCGCGTGCGCCACGTCGGGCGGATAGCTGTCCTGCGCGGCCATCAACCCCAGGTGCGCGCGTCCCTGCTGCACCAGCGCCACCACGTCCTCGTACTCCGCGATCAGGCATTCGAAGCGCAGCGCCGGATAGCGCTGGTCGATCTGGCTGAGCATGGTCTCGAAGGTCTCGGACTGGAAGGTATCGGACAGCACCAAGGTCAGGCGGGGCTCCAGGCCCTCGGCCAATTGGCTGGCGCTGCGGTTCAGCCTGTCGTTGGCCGCCAGCACCTGCAGGGCCTGCCCCAGCAGCACCTGGCCGGCCTCGGTCAGCGTCGGCTGCCGCTGGCTGCGGTCGAACAGCGTGACGTTCAAATCCACCTCCAGGTTGGCGACGGTTTCGCTGACGGTGGACTGGCTCTTGCCGAGCTTGCGGGCGGCGGCGGAAAACGTGCCTTCGGAGGCGACCTGGGCGAACGCCGCCAGGGATTCCAGGGAGTGGCGCATGCGGGCAGGCTCCGGGGTAGGGCTGATGGATTATCGGTTTTTCCGATGAAAACCATCTTTATGGTAACGGAAATATCGTCGAAAATCGCTTCCACTCAGTATCAACCGACCGCAGGTGGGTCATGACGCAAGCCAAGAAAACCCTCAAAGAACGTTTCCTTCACGCCTTTCTGTTCGAAATCATCGCCATCGGCCTGTGCGCCCCGGCGGCCGCCTGGGCCATGGGCAAGTCCCTGTTTGAAATGGGCGTGCTGACCGCGGTGATCGCCTGGATCGCGCTGGTCTGGAACATGATCTACAACGCGGGCTTCGACCGCATCGAGAACCGCATGGGCTGGACCCGCACGCTGCGGCTGCGCGTGGTGCACGCCTTCGGCTTCGAGCTGGGCCTGATCCTGATCGTGATCCCGCTGGCGGCCTGGTGGCTCAATATCAGCCTGTGGCAGGCCTTTGTGCTGGATATCGCGCTGGTGCTGTTCTATCTGCCCTACGCCTTCCTCTACAACCTGGCGTATGACCGCTCGCGGCCGCGGGTCTTGCAGTGGCTGGCCCGCCGCAATGGGCAGGCCGCGCCGGCCGTCACGCGTCAATCACCTTGCGCGTGAACATCTCCAGGTAGTCCATCAGCGAGTCCGCGCCCTTGATAGCCGCGGACTCGTTGCCGGTGGCGATGCCTTCGGCCATCAGCATGTGGCGGCGCGCGCCTTCGGCAATGTCGCCCTCGTGCTGGTAGGCGTACCAGAAGCGCCGGCACTGGATGATCAGCGGCGCCACCGCGTTCACGGCCGAGGCATTGCGGCAGGCCTGGTGGCAGACGTGGTCCAGCAACTGGTCGGCATGCATGTAGTCGTCGAGGTTGCCGCCTTCCGCGGCGCGTATCATCTGCGCCGCGCAATCCACGATCTGGCTGCGCTGAGCCGGCGTGGCGCGGCGCGCGGCGCTGGCCGCGATCAGCTGCTCCAGCGCCCGGCGGGTCTGGATCAAGTCCATGTGGTCGGCCAGCTGGATCATGGATACGCGCAGGCCGCGCCGCGGCTCCTGGCGTATCAGCCCGGCTGCCACCATGCGCAGCAGCGCCTCGCGCAGCGGCGTGCGGCCCAGGCCGGTCTTTTCGACCAGATCCGCTTCGACGACCGCGCTGCCCGGTTGCAATTGCAGCGTGGCGATCATGCTTTCGATCTGGTCGTAGGCGACATCGGCGGCGCGCCGTTTGGATTCTGCTGCAGCCATCAACTATTGTTTTCCTTCGTTTTGCGCCACTGCGCGTAGGCCAGCCATTCGCCGACGAATCCGCGCCGGAAGAACGACACGCACAACACGAAAATCAGTCCGATGACGATGGTGACGATGTCGCCCAGGGTGGCAAGATAATTCTGCAGGCTGACGACCAGCGTCGCACCGACCACCGGCCCCCATACCGTGCCGATGCCGCCCAGCAGCGTCATCAGCAGTACTTCCGTGGAGGTGGCGAGCGACACGTCGTTCAATGCAACCAGCTGGAGCACCAGCGCCTTCAGCGAACCGGCCAGGCCGGCGACCGCAGCCGACAGCACGAAGGCCAGCAGCTTGCACCGGTCTGTATCGTAACCTAGCGATATGGCGCGCGGCGCGTTGTCGCGGATGGTCTTGAGCACCTGGCCGAAGGGCGAGTGGATCACCCGGTAGACGAACAGGAATCCCAGCACGAAGACCGCCAAGGCGAAGTAATACATATTGGCGTCGACGCTCAAATCCACCAGGCCCAGGAACTTGCCTCGCGGGATGCCCTGCATGCCGTCTTCGCCGCGCGTCCAGCCCACCTGCACGGCCATGAAGTACGCCACCTGCGACAGCGCCAGCGTGATCATCGCGAAGTAGATGCCGGTGCGC
Organism: Achromobacter sp.; assembly: GCF_036567245.1. Classification (GTDB taxonomy): domain Bacteria; phylum Pseudomonadota; class Gammaproteobacteria; order Burkholderiales; family Burkholderiaceae_B; genus Achromobacter. Next base: position 2,689 of record NZ_DATCUY010000257.1, read on the forward strand.
CGGATCGCCAGCCAGCCGATCGCGTAGCCGATGGCGGCGGCCATGGCCACGCCGCAGGCCATGGCGATCTCTGGCGGCAGGCCTCGGGCGCCAAACAGGATCATCATTTCGCCGGCCGCGTAGCCGGCCCAGCCGAAGAACGCGGCATGGCCGAACGACACCAGGCCGGTGAAGCCGGTCAGCAGGTTGAAGGCCAGCGCAAACAGCGCAAAGCACAGCACCTTCATCACAAACACGGGGTAGACGATCTGCGGAAAGAACGGCACCAGCAGGGCCGGCACCAGCAGCAGCGCCAGGATGCGGATCGAGGAGGGTATGCGCTGCACCTTATTTCTCCTTGCCGAACAGGCCGGCGGGGCGCGTCAGCAGAACGATCGCCATCACGATGAAGACCACCACCGTCGAGGCTTCGGGATAGAACACTTTGGTCAGGCCTTCCAGCAGGCCCAGGGCCAGGCCGGTGACGATGGCGCCCATGATGGAACCCAGCCCGCCGATCACGACCACCGCGAACACGATGTTCAGCAGGTTCGAGCCCATCAGCGGATTGATCTGCATGACGGGCGCGGCCAGCACGCCGGCCACCCCCGCCAGCGCCACGCCAAAGCCATAGGTCAGGGTGATCATCACCGGCACGTTGACGCCGAACGCCTGCAGCAGCCTGGGATTCTCAGTGCCGGCGCGCAGCATGGCGCCCAGCCGGGTCCGTTCGAACAGATACCAGGTGGCAAAGCACAGCACCAGGGACGCCACCACCACGAAAGCGCGGTAGGCCGGCAGGAACATGAAGCCCAGGTCGAAGCCGCCTTGCAGGACTTCGGGCGGCTCATACCCCACGCCCGAGATGCCGTAGAAGTAGCGAAAGCCTCCCTCCATCATCAACGCGATGCCGAAGGTCAGCAACAGGCCGTACAGGTGGTCCAGGTGATAAAGCCGCTTGAGCAGCGTCTTCTCGATCACGACGCCGACAGCGCCCACCAGCAGCGGCGCCACGATCAACGCAGCCCAGAAGTTGATCTGCACGCCTGGCCCCAGCAGTTGCGGCAACTGCGTGAAGCCGATCCAGGCCAGGAACGCGGCCATCATGAACTGGGCGCCGTGCGTGAAATTGACGATGTTGAGCAGGCCGAAGATGATGGCCAACCCCATGCTCAGGATGGCGTAGAAGCAGCCGTTGATCAGCCCCACCAGCAGTTGGGCGAGCAAGGCGGGAAGCGAGATGTCGAACATAGTAGGCGGCGGGCGGACAGGTGTCGCGTCGATTTCCGGGAAGCGCGCGGCGGTGCG
>NZ_DATCUY010000258.1:0-1630 GCF_036567245.1 Achromobacter sp.
GGCTTGGGCGCGGCGCTCAGCGGCGACGCGCCCGCGGGCGCGTCGTGTTGCTGTTCATCGAACAGGAGTTCGAGCTGATCAGTGCTGGCCATACCTTTCTGGATTGAGACGCCGCATTTCCCCCTCGATCCAGTCCTGAACCTTTTGGTTCAGTTCGTCTGGGGAGAGTCCCTTGGATTCTATCGCGGGACCGATGGAGACGGTAATCAGCCCCGGATATTTCACGAAGGCATTGCGGCGCCAGCATTCGCCGGCATTGTGCGCCACCGGGATGACGCGCGCGCCGGTGCGCGAAGCCAGTAGCGCGCCGCCCATCTTGAAGCGGCCGGTCTTGCCGGGCGGAACCCGGGTGCCCTCGGGAAACAGCAGCGGCCAACGGCCTTCGTCCAGGCGGGTCTGGCCTTGCTTGACGACCTGATCGAAGGCGTCGCGGCCTTTGGCGCGGTCGATCGGGATCATGCGCAGCAGCGCCAGGCCCCAGCCGAAGAACGGCACCATGTGCAGTTCCCGCTTGTAGACGAAGCAGACTTCGCGCGGCATGTGGGCGGGGAAGAACAGCGTTTCCCAGGCCGACTGGTGCTTGGACAGCAGCACTGCGGGACCATCGGGCAGGTTTTCCCAGCCCTTGACCTGCCAGCGGATGCCGCAGAAGAAGCGTGCGCCCCAGATAGCCAGGCGCGGCCAGCCCACGGTCAGCTTGTAGCGCCAGTGCAGCGGCAGCGGCGCCCACAGGATGCACGCGAACGCATAGGGGATGACCGTGACGGCCAGGAACAGGAAGTACAGCAGCGAACGTAGCCGGGCCATCGGATCAATGGTCCTGCAGCAAGGTGTCGACCACGGCCGACAGATCGTCGCACACGCGGGTGTTGTCGGGCAGGCCGCCCTTGGCCAGCGTCTTCTTGCCGTTGCCGGTCAGCACCAGCCAGGGCGAGCAGCCGACCGACGACGAGGCCTGCAGGTCGCGCAGCGAGTCGCCCACCGCCGGCACGCCGGCCAGGTCGACGTCGTAGCGGTGGCCGATCTGTTCGAACATGCCGGGCTTGGGCTTGCGGCAGGAGCAGTTGTCGTCAGGACCATGCGGGCACATGAAGACGGCGTCGATGCTGCCGCCCGCGGCGGCCAGCTCGCGCCGCATCTTGGTGTGGATGGCGGTCAGCGTGTCCATGTCGAACAGGCCGCGCGCCAGCCCCGACTGGTTGGTGGCGACCACCACCTTCCAGCCGGCCTGCGTCAGCCTGGCGATGGCGTGCAGGCTGCCGGGCAAGGCGATCCATTCGTCGGGGTTCTTGACGAACGAATCGCTGTCCTGGTTGATGACGCCGTCGCGGTCTAGGATGATGAGTTTCACTGTGCCAGCCTGGAGATGTCAGCGACCTGGTTCATCAGGCCGTGCAGCTGGCCCAGCAGGGCCAGCCGGTTGGCGCGCACGGCCGGGTCTTCGGCCATGACCATGACGTCGGCGAAGAAGGCGTCCACGGCTTCGCGGACCTGGGCCAGCGTGCTCAGGCTGCCGGCGAAGTCGCCCGCGGCCAATTGCGCCTCGGCCTTCGGACGCAGCGTGGAGACGGCTGCGGCCAGGGCCTTTTCCTCCGGTTCCACGAGCGCGGCGTCGTTCACCGCGCCGATT
>NZ_DATCUY010000259.1:0-1755 GCF_036567245.1 Achromobacter sp.
GGCCGCCGCTGAAAGCGCCGGCCTGATGTCGCGCCTGGGCAAGCTGTGGGAACGCGGCCGGCTGCCCAGCGAATCCGAAGTCCGGCGCCTGTTCGAAGCGCGCCTGACCGACGTGGCCGCCAACAAGCTGGCGCGCCGCTGGTGCGAGCAGTACAGCGCCGCGGACGGCAAGGACCGCCGGCTGATGCTGACTGCGCTGGCGCAGGCGCGCGGCAGCTACGCGGGCGATGGCGGCGAGGGCGTGCGCCTGTTCAAGCGCTTCAATGCCCAGCCCCAGGGCCTGCGCTTCCTGGTCGACCTGCGCGCGGACATGCTGCGCTGGCGCAAGCAGGTGGCGGGCATCCAGACGCTGGATAAGGATCTCGAAGGCCTGCTGTCCGCGTGGTTCGACGTAGGCCTGCTGGAGTTGCGACCGCTGACCTGGGATTCGCCGGCGTCGCTGCTGGAAAAGCTGATCCTGTACGAAGCCGTGCACGAGATCACATCCTGGGACGACCTGCGCCGCCGCGTCTCGCCGGATCGCCGCTGCTACGCCTACTTCCATCCGCAGATGCCGGGCGTGCCGCTCATCTTCGTGGAAGTGGCCTTCGCCAGCCAGATGGCCGACAACGTGCAGGTGCTGCTGGACAGCACCTTGCCGCCGCAGGACCTGGACAAGGCGCGCTGGGCCATCTTCTATTCCATCTCCAACACGCAGCCTGGCCTGAAGGGCATCAGCTTCGGCAACTTCCTGCTCAAGCGCGTGGTCGAGCAACTGCTGCACGAACTGCCCAAGCTGAAGTCCTTCGCCACGCTGTCGCCCATTCCGGGTTTCGCCGACTGGCTGGGCAAGCTGGACGCCGAGGCGGTGGAGGCCATCGTGCGCGAGGACAAGGTGCGTGCCAAGGCGCGCAAGCGCGAGGGCGTGCCCGACGGGCGGCGCTGGGTCGCGCGCCTGTCCAAGGCGGCCCAGGGCAAGGCCGCGGACGTGGTCAAGCGCGCGGGTTTCCGCCTGACGGCCAATTATCTGCAGTCCATGAAGAACGGCATGCCGGTGGATGCGGTGGCGCGCTTTCACCTGGGTAACGGCGCGCGCATCGAACGGCTCAACTGGGCCGCGGATACCTCGGCCAAGGGGCTCAAGCAATCCTGCGGCATGATGGTGAACTACCTCTACGACCTCGACGAACTGGACGACAATCTCGCCCTGCTGGGAGAGGGCAAGCCCCAGGTCAGCCGCGGCGTGGGGCGCGTGGCATAAGCGCCGCGCTCGCGGCGCAACAACATAAGAAAGAGGGGCAGGAGACATGACGGACAACGTGGCCGGCCGCGTGCTGCTGGAACGCGAAGACGATCTGGCCCGGGTGACGCTATCGCACCCGGGGCGCCTGAACGCGATCACGGTGGGCATGTGGCATGAACTTCGGGACGTGTTCACCCGCATTGCCGACGATGCTGCCGTGCGCTGCGTGATCGTGCGCGGCGAGGGCGGCAATTTCGCCGCCGGGGCCGATATCCGCGAATTCCCCGTACAGCGCGGCGATATGGCCGGCGTGCAGCGCTACCATCGCGAAGTGCTGGCGCCTGCCTTGCAGGCGGTCGCCCTGTGTCCGCATCCGGTGGTGGCGCAGATCGAGGGCGTGTGCGTGGGGGGCGGCCTGGAGATCGCCAGCCAGTGCGATCTGCGGATCGCCGGCGAGTCGGCGCGCTTCGGCGTGCCAATCAACCGCCTGGGCTTTCCCATGGCGCCCGACGAAATGAGCGGCCTGGTGGCTC
>NZ_DATCUY010000260.1:0-1711 GCF_036567245.1 Achromobacter sp.
AGGGCGCAGGCGGCCAGTGTAGCGCCGCCGGGGCGGCGCGCGGCCGTCCATCCCCGTGCCACTGCGCCGCAGGCGTTATCATGGCGGCCTTCAGCAATTCGCCACATTCAACGGATTTACGCCATGGCCCTGCGCGCCACCATCTACAAGGCCGAGCTCAACGTCGCCGACACCGACCGCCACTATTACGGCAGCCATACGCTGACGGTCGCCCGCCATCCCTCGGAAACCGACGAGCGCATGATGGTGCGGCTGGTCGCCTACGCCCTGCATGCGCAGGAGGAACTGGCCTTCACCAAGGGCCTGAGCGACACCGACGAGCCCGACCTGTGGATCAAGGACCTGACCGGCGCGGTCAAGCTCTGGATCGAAGTCGGCCAGCCCGAAGAGCGCCGCATCCTGCGCGCCTGTGGCCGCGCCGACGAGGTCATCGTCTATTGCTATGGCGGCTCCGCCAGCAAGATCTGGTGGGACGGCGTGAAGAACAAGCTCGAGCGCACGCGCAACCTGAAAATCGTCAACCTGCCGTCGGACCAGACCCGGGCCCTGGCCCAGCTGGCCGAGCGCACCATGCGGTTGAACGCGAACATTTCCGACGGCGTGGTGTACTTCTCGGCCGACAAGGGCGAGGTCAGCGTCGAGCCGGAAAGCTGGCGCTAGACCGGGCCGGCCTGCCGCCTCAGCCGCAGGCGTCGGCGGCCTGATTCGCGGGATCGGCGCAGGCGCGCCAGCGGGCCTCGTCCATCGCGGGCACCAGCAGCACCCGGCTCATGGGGTCGGAATACCAGAATATCCGGCCGGGCTTGTCGTTCACGGCCTGCCACACGCGCTCCTGGACGTCCGCCGCCAGCGGCGCGCGGCCCTTCGGGTCGGTCACGCCCTGGGCCAGGATGATCTGCGTGCGGGGATCCCAGGATTGCATGTCCGAGTCGTTCACCGGTATTTCGTCGGCGATGCGCACGATGCGCCACTCGTTGCCCGGAACCTCGCCAGACAGGCTGTTCAGTTCTTCCCGTTTCAGCGCGTAGGGGCGGGAGTCCCGCGCCGCGACCTCGATATCGGCATAAGACCTGTCGCTTTCCCCGGGCGAGTAGCGGCGCAGGTAGCGCTGCTGCGGCCGGCCTTCGGCGTCATAGGTCTGGACTTGGAAGGCGCCGCCCTGCGCGGTGGCGTCGATGGCGCGCAGCAGGCGGCCTTCCGTATCGCGCGCGTAGAACCGGCCGCCTTGCGGCTCCTGCGCGCTGCCGCAACCCTCGTTGATGAAGGCGCTCAGCGCGCCCCGGGCGTCGCGTTTCAGGCAGGTCTGGCGGCTTGCCGCGTAGGCGGCGGGTCGCCGGTACTCCGTCTGCTCGTACTCGACCACGCGCGTCAGGGCGCCCGCGGCATCGTATTCCAGCGCGTAGCCGCCGGACAGGAAGGGCGCGGCGCCGCGGGCGTTGCGCGGCGGTAACTCATACTGCTCGGCGCGGCACAGCCGGCCGTCGGCATCGAAATAGAGCCGCGCGGTCGCCTCGCTGGCGTCGTTCAGCCGATAGGCGGACCAATCGACCTTGTCCATCCAGGTTCGCGGCAGCGGGTCGCCGGTCTCGTCCACCCAGACCGGCGTGTTGCGGGCGGCAATGCGTTCGCCATGCAGGCCCAGCAGGACGCGGTCGTCGCCCAGGCTGGCCGAGACGGGCACGGCCTTGAGCGCCACGGGTGCGGTGAAATC
>NZ_DATCUY010000261.1:0-4879 GCF_036567245.1 Achromobacter sp.
CCGGCGACGCGGCCACGGCGGCCGCCGCCGGACATACTGCCGTGCTCAACGCCGCCATCGGCTGCGGCGCGACGCTGGGCGGTATGCTGCTCGCCAGGACCGGCATTGCCGCCACGATGTTGTCGGCGGGCGTAGTGGCCGCCGTCGCGATGGCGCTGGCGCAATGGCAACGGTTTCCTACGGCAGCCGGAACCCGCGACGCCCCGCAATCCAGCTGAACTTGCCAACCGACCGACCAAACTGGAAAATCCGGGCATGACTGACACGCTTCTCGTTTTCGCCGTGGTTGCCTTCGTGGGCATTGCGACACCCGGCCCGACGGTTCTGCTGGCACTTGCCAACGGCGCGAATCTCGGGGTCCGCGCGTCGCTGCCCGGCATGATGGGCGCGGTGCTGGCAGATTTCGTGTTGATCAGCGCGGTGGCGCTGGGCTTGGGCGCCTTGCTGGCGGCCTCCGAATTCTGGTTCTCGGCCATCAAATGGATCGGTGTCGTCTATCTTGCGTACCTGGGTATCCGGCTCTTCCGGTCGTCCGGTTCGGTGACGCTTCCCGCCGAGTCTTCCACGCAAGCGCCCACCGGTCGCTCCGTCTTTCTGCGGAGCTTCCTGGTCGCCGTCACCAATCCCAAGGGCTATCTGTTTTTCTCGGCCTTTCTGCCACAGTTCATTTCCACGCAGGCGCCCCAGATACCGCAGTACGCCATGCTGGCGGCCGTATTCTCGGCCATTAACCTTCTCACCATGTTTACCTATGCGTCCGCTGGCGCCAAGGCGATCCGCTTGCTCAAGCGCGATGGCGCCCTCTGGTTGGATCGCGCCTGTGGCGGCGCATTGCTGGCCTTGGCCGGCTCTCTGGCGCTTTATCGCAGGAATCCCTGAGAACATATTCCGCAAGGTGGCTTGCGTATCTTGCGGGCTGAAACCGTGGTCTCCGGCGGCCTGCTGTGCGGAATTTCCTGCTACATGTTCCCGCTGCGACAGCTGAACATCCGCCCAAGCCACCCGCTATTTTGGCAGGAGGCCGTGATGCGCCACAATCATGGGTTGCCGAGCAAACGAATCCAGGAGAAAACCAGCAGTGAACGACACCCGCATACCGGATATTGATGCCCCCGAAGACCGCAAGGAACAGCAAGCCACGCTGTGGCGCGATGACGGCTGGACCGCCCGCATCATCAAGAATGAAGAAGACGACGGCTGGGCCGTGGAGATGACCCTGGATGGAGAGGCCGAGCCGGCCCTGGTCGGTCCGTGGACCATGGGCCGCGACAAGAAGAACCCCAAGCCGCTAGACTCGCCCGCCTTCATCACCCTGGTCAAAACCGCCCGGGAAGTCCTGCGCCGCCACGAACAGCAATTGCACGCGACGCTGCACAAGAGCGTGAAAATCGACGCCGCCGCCGGCCGCCTGACCGTCAAGCTGGATATCGTCCCCGATGAAGACGAGCCGTACGCCGTGCTGAGCGCCTACGATGAATCTGGCGAACAACTGGCCCAAACCCACGTCGCACCGACGTACAAACTGAGCGTGCAGCGCGCATCGGAGTGGGCCAGCGGCGGTTTCGGCAAGCACGGCTGACACGCGCGCAAACAGCATCCGCCCTGGCCCGCCCTGCGCTCAATACCTGTAGTTCACGCCCAGCATGGCGCTGAACGGCGCGCCGTAATAGTTGCTGTATACGTTCGTGCTTGCGTAGTATTTCTTGTCGAACACGTTGTTCAGGTTCAAGGTCGCCGACCACTGCCGGCTGAACTGATAGCGCGCCATCAGGTCCACCAGGGCATAGCCGCTTTGCGACGACTCGAACGGTTGTCCACCGGGGCCGCGGCTGGTGTAGTCGCTTCCGCTTTCCCAGCGCAAGCCGCCCCCCACCGTCAGGGCGCTCAAGTCGCCAGGCAGGCGATAGGTGGTATACAGCTTGGCAATGTGGCGCGGCAGGCCGACTTGCGTGGTGAACCCTTGCGGCAGGCGGCGGTCCACGTACGCATAGGACAACTGCATCTGCCAGCCCGGCGTCAGTTCGCCGCTGATTTCGGCTTCCACGCCGCGCATGACCGCGCCGTCGGCGGCGACGTAGGCGTTGTAGCCGTTCGGCGCCAAGCGGTCGCCATCCAGCATGGCGTAGTTGTCCTGGCGCGTCCGGAACAGGGCCAGCGCCGCATTCAAGCGGCCGTCCAGCAGGGCTGACTTCAGGCCGATCTCGTAAGTATTGCCTTTGATGGGGGCCAGCACGCTGCCCGACGCGCTCTGCGCCTGCTGCGGCTGGAAGATGCTGGTATAGCTGGCATACGCGGACACCGTGCTGGTCAGGTCGTAGACCACGCCGGCATAGGGGGTGTAGACGCCCTGCTCCCGCATATCGTCCGGGTAGGATGAACCGTCGTTGTAGTTGTACGAGGCCTGCTGGTCCCACCAGGTCACGCGCGATCCCAGCACCACGGACAACGCATCAGTGGGACGCAAGCGCAACGCGCCGTAGATCGACGCCTGCTTCTCCGTGTAATAGCGCTTGCCCGTGCTCTGCCAGTCCGGCTCGGGCATGTCGCCATTCCAGTCGCGAATGTCTGGAATCTTCGCGTCGTAGCCCGGCGCAGTCCAAAGCGGATACATGTCGTAGTCGCCCCTGGTGCGCGAGGCGCTTGCGCCCACCACCAGGTCATGTCGACGGCCGAAGGCGTCGAATGCGCCGCTCAGGCTTGCGTCGACCGCATTCTGCGTTTTGGGGATGGGCCATTTTGCAACCCACACCGAGGCGCCCCGGCCCGTCGCCGGGTCTGCCCAGCCGTTGCTGCTGAACCAGCCATAAGTGCGGTCATTGTCGTCTCCCGTGCGGGATACGGTCACCGACCCCTTCCACAGCGGCGCGAACTCGTGGTCCAGCGTGGCGAACACGTTGTAGCGCGTGCGTTCCTGGCGGCTCCAGTTGGTCGCCGAATTGAAGCGCTGGCGGAAATTCGTTTTCGAACCGTCCGCGTAAGCGGCAGGAAAACCAAAGTACGAGCACGCCGTGCACTGCTTGCGCTGATACTCAGCACCCAAGGTGAGCAACGTGCGTTCGGCCAGGTCGGCCTCGATCACGCCATACAGCAACTGCGAATCCTGCTTGACGCGATCGATGAACGAACCGCCCTCCTGCCACGCGCCGATCAGGCGGCCGCGCAGCTTGCCGGCTTCGTCCAGCGGGCTGCCCAGATCGAATTCGGCGCGCCGATAGTCCCAGGAGCCGATGGCCGTTCCCACGCCGGCCTCGAACTCGCGGGTCGGACGCTTGCGCACCAGATTGATCGACGCCGCGGGATTGCCGGCGCCGTTCAACAGGCCGGTCGAACCGCGTACCACTTCGATCCGGTCATACAGCGCGGTATCCAGCCCCAGCGCATTGAAGTCCTTGTGCACGGGAACGCCGTCCACCTGCATATTGGTGACTTCCATGCCGCGCGCGTACAAGCCCTTTTCGTTGTCGTCGGCCGACCCTTTCTTCTTGAAAACCAGGCCCGGCGTGTTGACAATGGCGTCCTCCAGCGTATTGAGCCCCTGGTCCGACAAGCGTTCGCGCGTCATCACCGATACCGATTGCGGCGTCTCGCGCAGCGTCATCGGCAGCTTGGTGGCGGTGGTGGACAAACCCACGGTATACGAGCCCGAACCTTCGCTGGGCGCAGGTTCGCGCGAGCCCCACACCTCGACGGGCGCAAGCGTCTGCGCGCTGATGAGGCGCAGCCCATAGTTGTTTCCCCCTTGGCTGACAGCCTCCAGCCCGGTCCCCGACAACATGGCTGTCAGCCCCGAGGCAACGCCGTACTGGCCCCGCAGGCCGGCGCTTTGCCTGCCTTGCGTCAATTGGGAATCGAAAGACAGCACCACACCCGCCTGGGCGGCAAAGCGGCTCAGCGCCAGACCCAAGGGGCCGGCCGGCACATCGTAGTAGCGGGCCGCATCGGCCGACGGCATGCCCTGCGCCATTGCAGGCGGGGCCGATGCCAACGCCATCAATGCGACAAAGACTGCGCCCGCGATCGGCGCAAGAGGACCTGGATGGCGATGGAAGGAGGTAGCGAAAGGCATAAGCTCAGGTTTTCCGTGTATCAAATCCGACGTAATCCCTGCTAAGTCGGACGAGCACGGAAAAAGGACAATGCCAGGCGAAAATAAATCAGCCGCGGGCGACGACCCGGGTGTAGTAGCGCGTAAACCGCGAGATACGCACGGGCAGTGCGCGTTCCACCGCGGCCAGCGCGCGGTCGGTGTCGTCGATCGGAAAGGCGCCCGATACGCGTAGCGCCGCCACCGCCTCGTCACAGCTCAGGCGGCCGGGACGGTAGCGGTCCAGCTGCGCAACGAAGTCGCCCAGCTGCATGTCGTCCACGATCAACAAACCGCGGGTCCAGGCGTCGGGTTCGCCGGTGACGGCGCCTTCATGGCGGGCTGCCGATGTTTCCAGCACGCCCTGTTCGCCTGCCTGCAGCACCAGCGACGCCCCCGCTCCGGCGGGCTGCAGCTCCACCGCATGCCGCAGCACCGCGACGCGCGTGGACGCGTCCTGCCGGTTGACGATAAAGCGCGTCCCCAGCGGGCGCACCGTGCCGTGCAGCGTCGTTACCCGCAAGGGCGGCAAGTCCGCGGCGGCGCGTTCGGTGTCGATCAAGATTTCGCCGGCATGGACGGTGATATGCCGGCCGCCCGCGTCCACCGTCACGTCTACCGCGCTGGCGCTGTCCAGCCACAGCAACGTGCCATCCGCCAGCAACAGTTCGCGCCGTTCGCCCGTGCCCATGCGGTAGTCGGCCAGATAACCCGCCGCCATCTGCTCGACCGGCAGGATGCGCCAGGCCAGCAGGCCGCCGGCGCCGAACAGCGCCGCGGCCCCCAGGCCGGACC
>NZ_DATCUY010000262.1:0-14412 GCF_036567245.1 Achromobacter sp.
CCAGGCGATCGATGCAACGGCACAATTCCCGCAGGAACAGCGCCGCCCCCGCTTCGTCCTGCGCCACCCCCGGCGCCAGCGCCGGAAGCAGCAGCAGACGGCCGGGCGGTTCGCTGGCGTAGCTGGCCAGCGTCATGCCCGCCCCTGTCTCCAGAATGCTCGCGCCCGGCGCCGCGGCCAAGGTCGCGCAAGGCTGGAAACAGCGCGCGGCCTCGGTGAAGAGCGTGCGGAAAGGCTCGCCCGCCTGCTGTGGCGCGGCGTCGCCCTCGATCGCCTGGCTGCGCACCGTCCTGGGCATGAGGGGATCGGACCAATCGTAGGGGAGGATGTCTTGCAGGGTGTGCACGCCCACCGTGCGCGGCGCGGGCACCAGCACCACCAGCGTGCCGCCCGCGGCCAATAGCCGCTTGAATTGCTCGCGCCAGTGGCGGCTGGTGGCCAGCAGCCATTCCGAGGCGCCCACGCCCAGCACGGGTGGATCGGCGCGTTCGCAGGCGGCCTCAAGCACGGGATACAAGCCGGCGGGATCCCATATGAGCACGTCCGCCCGGTCCAGCGAGGCGGGCTGATCAAAGGACAGGACGGCATCCAGGCTGTGGGGCGCGAGTGCCAACGCAAGGTCGAGCGTAGAAATATTCATATCGCTAATCCGTACTTGACTTTCGAAATCAATATATCATAAAGTCTAGTTAACTAGACAAATATACAAATCCTATATACATATTCCGGAACCCAGCTGTCATGTCCACTCTTACGAACGTACGCAGCGAGCCCCCCGTCGCCAGCCCCGTGGCGCTGGACCGGGACTCCCCTCTGCCGCTCTATGTGCAGATCAAGCGGCGCGTGCTGATGATGATCCTGAATTGGCAGCAGGAAAGCGACCGCTTCCACACCGACCACGAGCTGAGCGAACAATTCGACGTCAGCCGCATGACGGTGCGCCAGGCCATCCAGGAACTGGTGGATGAGGGCTATCTGCGGCGGGTCCGCGGGTCCGGCACCTTCGTCTGCGCGCCCAAGATCGACGAGCAGTTCAGCCCGGCCATGGACTTCATCGACCAATGGTCGGCGCACGGCCGCCCCCTCAGCCTGCGGGTGCTGCACTGTGCCCAGGAACCCGCCTCGAATGCCGTGGCGCGCGAGCTGGACGTGGCGCCGGGCACGCGGGTCTGGAGCATCCTGCGGCTGCGCACGGTCCAGCAGGTGCCGATTTCGATCGACTACCGCTATGTGCGCGTCGACCGCATCCCGCACATCGATGCCCGCCAGGCCGAGGCCGGCTCGCTGCTGGAACTGATCGGCCGTCAGGTCGAGCTGGCCTACGGCAACCTCAAGATCGAGGGCGGCGCGGTGCAGGCCGAACATGCCGACTATCTCAGCCTGCTGCCCGGAGATCCGGTCCTGACGCGGCACCTTGTGTATTTCGACAAACAGGACCAGCCGGTGATGTCCGGCCTGTCCCACTATCGCGCGGACCAGGTCCGGTACTCGGTGCGCGTGCCGCTGCAGAACGGCGCAGGCAAGACGGACCAGGTGTCGGACTCGCTCGAGTTCCGCAACCCCTCAGGCGCAGGGGACTAGCCCGACTACGTTTTCGCTGTTCGTGGAAGTTGCTGCACACCCCAAATCCCGCATCAGGTACAGGAGTAGCACCATGACTTGCATAAAGACGTTTCTGGAGTTCTCGCGCCGCACGGCCATGGCGCTGCCGGCCGCCGCGCTGATGCTGGGCATGCACGCCGCCAGCGCCCAGGACGCGGTACGGATCGGGTCCATCCTGTCCGTGACCGGTCCCGCCGCCTTTCTCGGCGAAGACATGAAGGCCGGCATGGAAATGGCCATCGACGACATCAATGCCGCCGGCGGCATCGGCGGCAAGAAGGTCGAATGGGTGTTCTACGACGCCGAAAGCCAGACCGCCAAGGCGATCAACGCCACCAAGCGGCTGCTGTCCCAGGACAAGGTGGACATCATCGTCGGCGGCGGCAACATGAGCGGCATCGCCATGGCCATGGTGCCGATGGTCGACAAGGCCGCCACGCCCTTCATTTCCACCGAAGGCTCGATGCAGATCGTGATGCCGGTGGCGGAACGCAAGTATGTGTTCAAGAGCACCGTGGACGACGACCAGGTGATCGACCGGGTGCTGGACTACTTCGACAAGAAAGGCATCAAGCGCGCCGCCCTGCTGGCCGACAACAGCGGCTTCGGCCAGAGCGCCGTCGAGCAGATGAAGCGGCTGGCCGCCAAGCGCGGCATCGACATCACCTACGAATCCTTCAACCCCGCCGACACCGACCTGACCCCGCAGCTCACGCGCATCAAGAACGCGTCGGTGCAGGCCATCATCTGCTGGACCGTGACCCCGGCCGGCGTGGTGTTCATCAAGCAGGCGCAGCAGCTGGGCCTGGACAAGCTCACGCTGGTGCACAGCTACGGCTTCGTCGACCAGCGCTACATGAAGCTGGCCGGCGACTCGGTCAAGGACCTGCTGCTGGTCAGCGTCAAGTTTCCGGTGGGCCAGGACCTGCCCGACGCCGATCCCATCAAGACCCGCATCGTGGACCTCAGCAAGCGCTTCGAGGCCCGCTACAAGCGCAAGCCCAACCAGTTCGTGGCCCAGACCTACGACGCCATGATGCTGGCCCGCGCCGCCCTGGAAAAAAGCGGCGGCGACAAGGAAAAGACCCGCGAACAGCTGACCGCCATCACCGGCTACCAGGGCGTGGGCGGGGTCTTCAATTTCTCGCCCCAGCGCCACTCTGGTTTGGACAAGGACGACATCGTCATGCTCGGCTACCGGGACGGTCAGTTCCGGCTGGCCGACTACAAGTAAGCAGCCCCAGCAAGCCCCCGATCTTCGCAACCTCCACTCACGCGCGCCGCGGGCGCAGCACACCAGGGAGTGCAGTCATGAACGTAGCAAGCGCCGAGCCGCATACGATCCTGGACGATCCAGAAAGCATCTTTCCGCTGGATCTGGACACCCGGATCCCCAAGATCCGCGATCTCTACCACCTGGCGACGGTCAAGCAGTGGGACCCGCGCACCGATATCGACTGGCATCTATTCGACGCCTCGCAGTACACGCCCGAACAGCGCTACGCGGCCCGCCAGTACTGGAGCCGCCGCGCCTGGAGCGAGTACGGCGCGATCTCGGAAAGCCCGGCCTTGCAGATCCGCTTCTGCCACGACAAGTGCGAACCCGACCTGCGCCTGTTCTTCACCATCCGCTCGCAGGAAGAAAGCCGCCACGCGGAAGCCTGCTACCGCATGGCCGAAGCCCTGGGCGGCTACATGGAGCAGCCGGCCCAGGCCGCGTATCAGGGTTCCGTCGCCACCCACGGCGTGCGCAAGATGGCGCTGGACCCCGAGGTGTCGGTCGAGGCGATCCTCGCCGCGCTGGTCTGCGCCGCCGAGGAAATCGCGTTCGACGTCTTCCGCCATCTGGTGGAGATCACCCGCGATCCCGTCGCCAAGCAGATCTGCGCCCGCATCATGCGCGACGAGGTCCGCCACTGCGCGTTTGGCTGGCGCTTCCTTGACCACCGCATTCCGCAGATGTCGCCCGCCGAGATCAAAGTGGTGGAAAACGCGGTGATCAACATGATGGAGAAGGTTGAACTCAACGGCTATCACAGCGCATGGCTGGCGCCCGACAATCCGGCCTCGCGCGCCGAGATGGAGGTAGACCGGGTCACCTGGGAAGCCGGACTGGGCTCCACCGTCGAGGAACTGGAGAAGCCCTTGTTCGTGGAAACGGTGCAGCGCGTGCGGCGCCAGATGGAGCCCTGGGGCGTGCGCCTGCCCCTGCTGCACCACCCCAAGATCGGCGAATTCTGAGGACCCACCATGAACGCAGCCATCACCAGAATTCCCGTCGAGCGCCGTTTTCCGCTGACGCTCAAGCAGTCCATCACCTCGATCCGCGAGCTCTATGAAACCGGCAAGCAGAAGCGCTGGGCGCCCGAAACCGACATCCCCTGGGCCAGCTTCGACATCGGCGCGCTCGACGCCCGGGTCCGCGACGCGGCCCGCCTGACCTGGAGCCGCCGCGCCTGGGTGGAATACGCCGGCCTGAGCGAAACGCCGGCGCTGCTGGTGCGCCTGTGCCTGGAGAGCGGCCGCGAATCCGACCCCAAGTATTTCCTCACCGTGCGCAACACCGAGGAAGCCTGGCAGATCGAATGCTTCCATCGCTACGCCACGCTGCTGGGCGGTTACCTGAACCGCCCGCCCAACCCGCAGCAGGAAGCCATCTTCAACCAGTGCCGCCACCGCCAGGTGCTGGACGCCTCATGCCATGCCGACGCCTTCTTCACCGCGCACGCCGCGGTCGAGGACGGACTGGAGCTGGAGTTGTTCCGCGCCTACCTGGAAAACGCCAGGGAACCCGTGGCGCGCCGCATCCTGGAGCAGTGCGTGCAAGCCAAGGAGCGTCACGCCACCTTCGGCTGGCTCTATGTCGCGGAGCGCGCCGCCGCTTGGTCCGACGCCGACCGCGCAGCCGTGGCCCAGGCCGTCCTGGGCTATCTGAATGAAGTCGAGCTGCGAGGCTACCACTGCCCCTGGCTGGCCGAGCCCGACGGCGCCGAAAGCCAGGCCAATACCCTGACCGCCGAAGCCGGGCTGGGCGCTGTTTCCCGCGACAAGGAGTACGAGATCCTGTGGTCGTACCTGGAGACGGTGACGCGGCGCCTGGCCGAATTCGGCGTCGAGCTGCCGGGCATCGCGCTGGCTGCGCGCCGGCCCAACTGAGCCGGCACGGGGTCCCGCCATGGATATGTCCGCGCAAATCGTCCAACTGCTGGTCGCCGGAATCACCACCGGCAGCATCTACGCCATCGTGGCGGTGGGGTTCAACGTCATCTTCAAGAGCACCGACGCCATCAACTTCGCCCAGGGCGAATGGGTCATGATGGGCGGCATGGTGGCGGCAGCCTGTTACGCGGTGGCTGAGCTGCCGCTATGGCTGTCCTGCCTGGCGGCGGTGGCCCTGGTGGCCCTGGCGGGAGGGGTGTCCGAACGCCTGATCATCCATCCGCTGAAGAAGCCCGCGCCGCTGCTGGTGACGTTGCTGAGCATCGGCCTGGCCATCTGTACCAAGAGCCTGGTGATGCTGGGGCTGGGCAAGACGCCCATGGGCTATCCCGCGTTTTCAGGCGACGCGCCCGTGCCGCTGGCGGGCGCGCAGATTCCGCCGCAGAGCTTCTGGGTGATGGGCGTGGCGCTGGTCTTCATGCTGGGAACGCACTTCTTCTTCGAGCGCACGCTGCTGGGCAAGACCCTGCGGGCCACGGCCATCGACCGCGACGCCGCCGCCCTGGTCGGCATCAACGTGCGGCGTTCGGTAACGGTGGCCTTCGTGCTGGCGGCGCTGGCCGGCGGCATCGCGGGCGTGATCATCGCGCCGCTGACCTTCACCTCCTATGACCACGGCACCATGCTCGGTTTCAAGGGCTTCAGCGCGGCCATGCTGGGCGGACTGGGCAGCCTGCAGGGCGCCTTGCTCGGCGGCTTGTTGCTGGGCGTGATCGAAGCGCTGGGAGGCGGCCTGATTTCCTCGCAGTACAAGGACGCGCTGTCCTTCATCCTGCTGCTGCTGGTGCTGTTCTACCGCCCCCAGGGCTTGCTGGGCAAAGCCGAAATCAACAAGGTCTGAAGGGGGTGACGATGAAATCAGAAATCCACCCGCCCGGGGATGGCGGACACCGCGACCTGCGCATCCTGTTGGCGCTGTGGGGACTTTTCCTGCTGTTCCCGCTGGTGGCGCCGAACAGCTATGCCGTGGGCCTGGCGGTGACGTTCTGCATCAACCTGATGCTGATCGCCAGCCTCAACCTGCTGATGGGCTATTGCGGGCAGATCTCCATGTGCCAGGCCGGCTTCTTCGGCCTGGGCGCATATGTCAGCGGCGCCTTGTCGGCCAAGTACGGCATTCCCGCGCTCGCCGGCATCCCGGCCGCGCTGGCGGTCGCAAGCACGGCGGCGCTATTGATCGCCCTGCCCGTGCTGCGACTGCGCGGCCATTATCTGGCCATGGCGACGCTGGGATTCAACGCCATCCTGTCGGTGCTGTTCGTCGAGCTGGTGGACTTCACCGGCGGCCCCAATGGCCTGTCCGGGGTCGAGCCCATCACGGTCGCGGGCTATGCCTTCGATACCGACCGCCGCTTCTTTTACCTGGCCTGGGCCGCCGGCCTGCTGCTGATGTGGGGCTTCCTGAACCTGACGCGTTCGCGCATCGGCCGCGCCATGATCAGCGTGGCCGGCAGCGAGGTCGGCGCGGCCAGCCTGGGCATCAACACCTACGCGCTCAAGGTCGCGATATTCGTGCTCTGCGCCGCGGTGGCGGCGTTGGCGGGCACGTTCTACGTGCACTTCAACCAGTTCGCGTCGCCGGAGACCTTCAGCTTCTCCGCGTCGGTGCTGCTGCTGGTCATGGTCGCGGTCGGAGGTTGGGGCAAGTATTGGGGACCGCTGTTCGGCGCGCTGGTCTATACCGCGGCGCCGGAGCTGCTGCGCGCCTTCCATGACGTCGAACTGCTGCTGTTCGGACTGGGCATGATCCTGGTCCTGATGTTCTTTCCGGGCGGACTGGCGGGACTGGCGCAGCGGCTGTGCCGGCGCTCCGCCAGCCAGCCGGCATCCCCGGTGGCGGCAACAAAGGGCAAGGTGCGCCATGGCTGATCACGATTTCCTGTCGGTGCGGGACCTGGGCATCAATTTCGGCGGGCTGGCCGCGCTTGCCGACCTGTCCTTCGACCTGCGGCAAGGCCAGATCAAGGGGCTGATCGGGCCCAACGGCGCGGGCAAGAGCACCTTGTTCAACATCGTCGCCGGCCTGCTGCACCCGGGGCGCGGCGAGGTGTCCTTTCGCGGCCGCTCGGTGCGAGGCCTGCCGCCGCACCAGCGCGTCAGGCTGGGCATCGCCCGCACCTTCCAGAACCTGCAGATCTTCAAGGACCTGACGGTGCTGGAGAACGTCATGGTGGGCTGCCACGCGCGCTTCGGCTCCGGCCTGTGGGCCTGCATGCTGCGCACGCCCCGGCAGCGCCGCGACGAACGGCAGATGCGCGACATCGCGATGCAGCGGCTGGAGCAACTGCATCTGGCCCGCCACGCCGACGTGCTGGCCGCCGACCTGAGCTTCGGCCAGGCCAAGATCCTCGAAATCGCGCGCGCCCTGGCCGCCGACCCCACCCTGCTGCTGCTGGACGAACCCGTCGCCGGCGTGCCGCATGCCGAAGTGGCGCAGGTGGCGCAGGTCATACGCGAAGTGAACGCCAGCGGCGTCAGCGTGCTGCTGGTCGAACACAACATGAGCTTCGTCATGCAGCTGTGCGACGACATCCTGGTGCTGAACTACGGCCGCAAGATCGCCGAAGGCCGGGCCGATGCGGTGCGCGCCGATCCCCTGGTGCTGCAGGCCTATCTCGGGGAGGACATGCCCGATGCTTGAAATCACCAACCTGTGCGCCTCGTATGGCGCGGGCGACGTGCTGCGCGAAACCAGCCTGGAGATTCCCGCCGGGCAGATCGGCTGCCTGCTCGGCGCCAACGGCGCCGGCAAGACCACCGTCATGCGCAGCCTGAGCGGCCTGCTGCGGCCGCTGCGCGGCAGCGTCCGCTTCGAGGGGGAAGCGATCGAAGCGCTGCCCGCGGACCGCATCGTCGACCGCGGCATCGTCCTGGTACCTGAAGGCCGGCGCGTGTTCGCGCCCCTGTCGGTCAGCGAAAACCTCGAAATGGGCGGCTACAAGCTGCTCAAGCAGCGCCGTCAGGCAGAGTTCCGCCGCAATCTCGATTTCGTCCTGGACCTGTTCCCGCGGCTGTCCGAACGCGCCCGCCAGCCCGCCGGCACGCTGTCCGGCGGCGAACAGCAGATGGTGGCGATCGGCCGGGCGCTGATGAGCAGCCCGCGCCTGCTGATGCTGGACGAACCCTCCATGGGCCTCGCGCCCCTGGTCGTGAAAGACATCTTCCTGTCGCTGCGGCGGCTCAAGCAGGAAGGACTGACGCTGTTCATCGCCGAACAGAACGCCAGGCTGACCTTGAGCGCCGCGGACTACGGCTACGTGCTGCAGGAAGGCCGGGTGGCGTATTCGGGCAGCGCCCAGACGCTGCGCGACGATACACGGGTACAGGCTGCCTACCTGGGCGCCTGACAGGAGACAGGTGAAGCGATGACGTTTTCTTCCCAGGAGCAGGCGATCGATCCGGAGCAGGAAGCGCAGTACAACCTGCGAGCCCGGCATCCGGAACGCGAGGAGATCTACTTTACCTACGCGCGCCGCAGCGCGCAGACGCGCGGCCGGCGCGAGGCGCGCCTGGACCTGCGCTTCGGCGAGCGGCCTTCCAGCGTGCTGGACCTGTTCGTTCCCGACCATGTGCCGGCGCCGCCGCTGCTGGTCTTCATCCACGGCGGCTACTGGCGCGCCCTGGACAAGCACGGCTTCTCTTTCATCGCCGACGACTACCTGGCGCGCGGCGTGGCGGTGGCGCTGCCCAACTACACGCTGGCGCCGCATGCCAGCGTCTCCGACATCGTCGACGAGGCCTGTACAGCCGTGTCCTGGCTGACCGCGCAGGGCGAACGCCACGGCTACGACGCCAGCCGCATCGTGCTGTCGGGCCACTCCGCGGGCGGGCATATGGCCGCCAGGGCCTTGTGCCGCGACCTGGTTCCCGCCCTGGCCGGCAGGATACGCGGCTACGTCGGGCTGAGCGGGCTGTTCGATCTGGAGCCGCTGCTGCGCACTTCCATCAACCGCGACCTCCACATGAGCGTGTCGGAAGCCCGCAGCCTGGGGCTGTACCAACGCGCCACGCTGTACGAAGTCCCCATGGTGTTCGCGGCTGGCGCCCTGGAAACGGAGGGCTTTCGCGGACAGAGCCGGGATTTTTCGCAGCATTGCGCCAGCCACGGCCACGAGGTCGAGAACCTGGTGGTGCCGCAGCGAAACCATTTCGACCTGCTGACCGATTTCGCCGGCGTCGGCTATCCGCTGTTCAACAAGACGCTCGATCTGCTGCTGCCCGGCGCGGGCCGGGCCTGATCTTTCACGAGGAGTCCACATGGCAGGCCAATCACTCAATCCCGCCGGCGTCTGCGCGCCCCTGGGCCCCTACAGCCAGGGCGTGCTGACCGAAGGCGCCGGCCGCTGGCTGCACATTGCCGGCCAGGTCGGAGTATCGTCCGAAGGCGAGCTCGCCCAGGGCTTCGAAGCCCAGGCCCATGCCGCCTGGCGCAACATCCAGGCCATGCTGGAGGCCGCGGGGATGAACGCGGGCGACCTGGTCAAGGTCGTGACCTACATCACCGACGAAAGCCAGCTGCCGCTGCTGGGCCCGGTCAGGCTGGCCTATCTGGGCGAAGCCCGCCCCGCCGCGACGCTGGTCGTGGTGCGGGCTCTGGCGCGGCCCGAGTGGCTGATCGAAGTGGAAGCGTCGGCGTACAAGCCTGCATGACCCCCGCGGCGGCATCGCCCGAAGGAGAATGAGCATGTTCGAGGACCTACGCAACAAGCGGGCCCTGGTGACCGGCGCCTTCGGCGGACTGGGCGCGGAATTCGCGCGCACCCTGGCCGCCGCCGGTGCGCACGTGGCCCTGGCCGGACGCAGGCTGCAGGCTGGCGAGCAACTGGCCGCGGAACTGGCCGCCGCGGACCGGCGCACCTGCGCCATCGCGCTGGACGTGACCCAACCCGACAGCGTCGCAAGCTTGTTCGACACCGCGTCCGAGCGCCTGGACGGCGCCATCGACATCCTGGTCAACAACGCCGGCATCACCGCCACCCGGCCGGCGCTGGAATACACCGAGGCCGATTGGAGCGACGTGATCGACGTCAACCTGAACGGCACCTGGCGCGTGGCGCAGGCGGCCGGCCGCCACATGCAGGCGCACGGCGGCGGCAGCATCATCAACATCGCCTCCATCCTGGGGCTGCGGGTGGCCCAGCAGGTGCCTGCCTACGCCGCCTCCAAGGCCGCGCTGATCCAGCTGACGCAGGCCCTGGCGCTGGAATGGGCGCGCCACGGCATCCGCGTCAATGCGCTCGCGCCCGGCTATATCGAAACCGACCTGAACCGCGAATTCTTCGCCAGCGACGCGGGACAGGCGCTGATCCGGCGCGTGCCGCAGCGCCGGCTCGGACAGGCGCGGGAGCTGTCCGCCCCGCTGCTGCTGCTGGCTTCCGACGCCTCTTCCTTCATGACCGGCTCCGTCCTGGTCGTGGACGGCGGACATCTCATTTCCACGCTCTGACTCCGGGACGCAATATGGACTTCAGCCTCACGCCAGAAATCGAAAGCTACCGACTACGCATCAAGGCCTTCGTCGAGACGCACATCCTGCCGGTGGAGGCCGACCCGTCCTCCTACGACGAACACGAGAACATCCGCGAGGACGTGCTGCAGCCGCTGCGCCGCCGCGCGCGCGAAGCCGGACTGTGGGCGCTGCAGATGCCGCGCGAACGCGGCGGCCAGGGCCTGTCCCGGGTCGGCATGGCGGCCTGCTACGAGGAAATGAACGTGTCGATCTTCGGACCGGTGGTGTTCAACAGCGCGGCGCCCGACGACGGCAACATGATGGTGCTGGAGAAGGTCGCCACCGAGGCGCAGAAGGCGCGCTGGCTGCAGCCCATCATCGACGGCAAGGTGCGCTCCTCGTTCGCCATGACCGAGCCGCATCCGGGCAGCGGCTCCGACCCGTCCATGATGCTCACCACCGCCACCCAGCAAGATGGCAAGTGGCGCATCCACGGCAAGAAGTGGTTCATCACCGGCGCCGGCGTGGCGCAGCACTTCATCCTGATGGCCAAGACCTCGGACGATCCGCGCAAGGGCCTCACGGCCTTCCTCTTCGACGCGGACCAGCCCGGCTGGCGCATCGAGCGCCGCATCCCCATCATGGGACCGGAGGAGCACGGCGGCCACTGCGAACTGGTGTTCGACGGACTGGAAATCCCCGATGAAAACCGCCTGCTCGGCGTGGGCGACGGCCTGAAGGTCACGCAGATCCGCCTGGGACCCGCAAGGCTGACGCACTGCATGCGCTGGCTGGGGCTGGCCCGCCGCTCCCTGGCCATCGCGCGCGACTACGTGGCGACCCGCCAGAGCTTCGGCACCGCGCTGGCCGAGCGCGAAGGCGTGCAATGGATGCTGGGCGAATGCGCCATGGCGATCGAGATTGGCCGCCTGCTGACGATGCGCGCCGCCGTCGCCCTGGACCAGGGCAGCTACGCGCGCAAGGAAGTCTCGATGGCGAAGATCGTCGTCTCCGAAACGCTGCACAAGGCGGTCGACACCGCCATCCAGCTGACCGGCGCGCGCGGCTATTCGCGCGATACGGCCTTGGCCTGGATCTATCGCTACGCGCGCCAGGCCCGGCTGGTCGATGGGGCCTCCGAAGTACACAAAATGGTGCTGGCGCGATTCCTGATGGATGAGGGCGACGACTTCTGGCATTGGCAGACGCAGCAACAGGCCGGGGCGCAATCGTGACGGGCGCGGCAGTGGAGACGATTGCGGGTCAGGACGCGCTGGCCGCCTATCTGGTGCGCGCGGGCTATGCCGGACAAGCCGGCGAAGTGGCGCTGCGCCGCCTGGCCGGCGGCCAGTCGAATCCGACCTACATCGTGGCCACTGGCCGTGGCCAGTACGTGCTGCGCAAGCAGCCCGCCGGCAAGCTGCTGCCCTCGGCGCACGCCATCGACCGCGAGTTCCGGGTCATGCGGGCGCTGGAACGCAGCGAGGTGCCCGTACCGCGCATGCTGGACTATTGCGCCGACGACAGCCTGCTTGGCACTCCCTTCTACCTGATGGACTATGTGCAGGGACGCAGCTTCGTCGACCCGGCCCTGCCGGGCCTGGCGCCCGCCGAGCGCGGCGCGATCTACGCCGAAACCAGCCGCGTGCTCGCGGCCCTGCATGAGCTGGACTACGCGGCCCTGGGCCTCGAAAGCTATGGCCGGCCCGGCAACTATTACGCCCGCCAGATCTCGCGCTGGACGCGGCAGTACCGCGAAAGCCGGCCGGCGGCGGACCTGCCCGCCATGGAGTCGCTGATCGACTGGCTGCCCCACAACATTCCCGCCGGCGACGAGACCCGCCTGGTGCATGGCGACTTCCGCCTGGACAACCTGATCTTCCACCCCACCGAGCCCCGCGCCCTGGCCCTGCTGGACTGGGAGCTTTCCACGCTGGGGCACCCGCTGGCGGACCTGGCCTATTACTGCATGTGCTGGCGGGTATCGCCGCAGCTGTGGCGCGGCGTGGCCGGATCCGATCTCGGCGCGCTGGGGATCCCCACGGAAGACGAGGTCGTAGCGGCATATTGCCGGGCGCGCGGGCTTGCCGGTGTCGCCGATTGGGGCTTTTACCTCGCTTACAGCTTTTTCCGCATGGCCGCCATCCTGCAGGGGGTCGCCGCCCGCGCCTCGCATGGCAACGCCGCCGCCGACGACGCCCAGTCCATGGGCGCCAAGGTGGAACCGCTGGCCGAACTGGGATGGGAATGCGCGCGCGACGGCGGCGCGGCCTGAAGGATCGCATTAAAGGACCAGGTTGACGGGCGGGGTCAACGAGCCGGGCGCCAGCGGCGGGCTGGCGCGCGGGGCGCAACCGCTCTATAACCTGATAATCGGGCCGGCGCAGCCGCCGGACGCCCCCCTACCTCCCTCCGCTTCCATGACCCAGACCAGCTCCCTGGCGCTGCAGCCCGCCACCGAAGACGACCTGCCCTTCCTGCTTACCCTGCGCAAATCCACCATGCAGGAACACCTGCTGCGCGCTGGCGCGCCGCTGGACGACGACCATCACCTGGCCCGCATCCGCTACCGCTTCGAGGACGCCCGCATCGTCTGGCTGGACGGCCGGCCCGCGGGCCTGCTCAAGCATGGCCGGGATGCCACCGGCTGGCGCATCGTCCAGATCCAGATCGACCCTGCTTTCCAGGGCCGCGGGCTCGGCCGCCGCCTGCTGGAAGGCGTGCTGGACGAGGCCGATGCCGAGGGCGTCCCCGTCACCTTGAGCGTACTGAAAGGCAACCCCGCCCGCCGCCTTTACGAAGCGCTGGGCTTCACCCCCGTGGAGGAGACCGAACTGGAGCACGAAATGCGTTACGAGCCCGGCGCGGTCCGGCCGGCTGGCTGACCCTTTGCAACTTCTTTCCGTCCGGCTGGAATAAAGCCGGGACCGGCAGCGTCTGTAGGGGGCAGTCTCCCACTTTCCCTATCTACGTACGAGGCACACCATGCGCAAACACATCGCCGCAGCCCTGGCCATCTCCGCCGCCGCCCTGTTTTCGGCCGGCGCCCAGGCCCAGGCCGTCAAGACCCAGGACGGCATGCTAGTCAACAGCGCCGGCATGACGCTTTACACCTTCGACAAGGATGCCGGCGGCAAGAGCGCCTGCAATGACCAGTGCGCCAAGATCTGGCCGCCCGTCATGGCCAGCGCCGACGCCAAGCCCATGGGCGATCTGACCGTCGTCACCCGCGACGACGGCAGCAAGCAATGGGCCAGCAAGGGCAAGCCGCTGTACACCTACGCCAAGGACGCCAAGGCCGGCGACAAGACGGGCGACAATTTCAAGGAAGTCTGGCACGTCGCCAAGCCCTGATACCGCGCCCGCCATCCAACGCAGCAACCCATGCGCGCCGAAGACGAAGCCCTGATCCTGGCCTGCATCCCCAGCCTGCGGCGCTACGCCCGCGGGCTGACGGGCGACCCCCACCGGGCCGACGACCTGGTCCAGGACACGCTGGAGCGCGCATGGAGCCGCTATTCGCGATGGCAGCGGCGCGGCGAACTGCGCGCCTGGATGTTCGGCATCATGCACAACCATTTCATCGACGGCGTGCGCGCCAGCAGCCGGCGGGCCGAGCAGACCGCCCCGGGCGAACTGCCCGACACGCCGGTGCGCGCCACGCAGACAGACCACCTGGAGGTGCGCGACCTGGACCGTTGCCTGCAAGCCCTGCCCGCGGAACAGCGGGAAGTGCTGCTGCTGATATGCGTGGAAGACCTGTCCTATCAGGAAGCCGCCCGGATACTGGACGTGCCGATGGGCACGGTCATGTCGCGCCTGTCACGCGCCCGCGAGAAGCTGGGCGCGCTGATGCAGGCGCGCGACACCGTCAGCAAGCTCCATCGCGTGAAATGACATGAACGAGAAACGCCTCCATGCGGTGCCCGGCGCGGGCACCCCGATTACCGAAGCCGACCTGCATGCCTATGCGGACGGCCAGTTGCCGCCGGCGCGCCGCGCCGAGGTCGAAACCTTCCTGGCCGCGCATCCGCAGGACCAGGCCCGCGTCGACGAATGGCGGGAGCAGCGGCGCCTGCTGCACGCCATGCTGGACCCGGTGCTGGACGAGCCGCTGCCGCTGCGTCTGCCCCTGGCGCGGC
>NZ_DATCUY010000263.1:0-1972 GCF_036567245.1 Achromobacter sp.
GCCTTCCCCGGCCGGCCGCGACGCGCGCAGCTTGCGGCGGGTTTCCTGCTGCTGCGCGATCAGCTGGTCCAGTTCCGCCGCCACCGCCGTGGACTTGCCCGTCCTGGCCCAATCGGCCGGGGTCTGGCCCTTGGTATCGCGCGAGCCCACATCGGCCCCGGCCTTCAACAGCAGGTCCACCATCGGTTTGCGGCCCGACAGCGCCGCCATCATCAGCGGCGTTTCGCCATTGGGTGCAGGCGCGTTGACCATGGCCTTGTTCGCCAGCAGCAAGCGCGCCATTTCCAGCTGCCCCTTCGACGCGGCATAGTGCAGCGGCGTCCAGCCCAGGCGGTTGACCTGGGCGCCGCGGGCGATCAGCTTCTTGGCGCGCTCGGTCTGGCCGGCGATGGCCAGATACATCAGCGGCGTCTCGCCCGCCGGGTTCTCGGCGTTCACGTCGGTGCGCTTGTCAGCGGCGATCACGTCAAACACCTTCCAGGCGCCGTCGACCACGGCGCGCATCAGCGCCGGCTGGCCGTTCTTGTAGCGCACGTTCGGGTCCTCGCCGCGCGCCAGCAGTTCCTTGATGTCGTCCGGATAATCATTGGCGACATAGACCCACCAGTCGCCGGGATTGGCGGCCTGCGCCACCGCTGGGGCAGCCAACCCCACGGCCAGCGCCAGCAGCGCTCCACGGCAACACGACAAGACGAGCTTCTGGGCGGACGCGATGTGGATGGCCATGGAATTCCTATAAATCACTTTAAACAATCTGGATTAGATTATTTCTTTATCTTATTGAAAAGACGGAAGAAATTATCCGTGGATGCTTTTGCCACCTCAGCGACGGAGATACCCCTGAGATCCGCAATCTTCTCCGCCACGTGGATCACCTTGGACGGGTCGTTCAGCTTGCCACGATAAGGCACCGGCGCCAGATACGGCGAGTCGGTCTCGATCAACAGACGGTCCAGCGGCACTTTGGCGGCCACTTCATGCACGACCTGCGCATTCTTGAAGGTCACGATGCCGGACAGGGAAATATAGAAGTTCTGGTCCAGCGCGGCCTGCGCCACTTCCCAGTTTTCGGTAAAGCAATGCATCACGCCGCCGACCTCGGCCGCCTGCTCTTCCCGCAGCATGCGCACGGTGTCCTCGGCGGACGAGCGCGTGTGCACGATCAGGGGCAGGCCCGTGTCGCGGGCGGCGCGGATGTGGCGGCGGAAACGCTCGCGCTGCCAGTCCAGCGGTTCGGACAGGCGGTAGTAGTCCAGCCCGGTCTCGCCGATAGCCACCACCTTGGGATGCTCCGACAGGCGCGCCAGCTCTTCGGGCGTGGGGTCGGGCGTGTCTTCGTAATCGGGGTGCACGCCGACCGAGGCCCACAGATTGGCCTGCGGCTCGACCAGCGACATCAGGCCGGGCCATTCCGGCATGTTGACGCTGACGACCAGCGCGTGCGTGACCTGGTTGGCGGCCATCCGGTCAAGAATGGCCGGCAGATCGGCGGCCAGTTCCGGAAAGTTCAAATGGCAGTGGGAATCGACGTACATGATGAGTCTGGATACAAGTGCCGCGGCGCCGCGTCCTTTGCCGGACCAGCGCCGCCGGATCAAAGGCTTACGCCAGGCAGGATAGCACCACGCGCTGCAAGGTCGCGTGGGCGAAGAGCTTGGCGTTCAGGGGATGGGTAGCCAGCGCGCGCTGGCGCGTCAGCCAGCGCGCGGCCTCGGCCACCTTGGCCGGGTTCATGCGCGCGGCGACCTGCGCGACCGCGCTGCCCAGGGCCGGGAAATAACGCGCGGGCGCCCCCGCGCTGGCCAGCATCAGATCGGTGTAGAGGCGCTGCAAGGCGTCGATCCACTCAGTGGCCGCCACCTTTTCCAGGGCTTCGGCGAGCGTGCCCACGTCGGGCGACTGGCCCTGGGCCAGCGGCCCGACCAGCTGGGTCAGCCAGGGCGGGCAAGCGGCCTCGCCCGACTGCGCCAGC
>NZ_DATCUY010000264.1:0-9070 GCF_036567245.1 Achromobacter sp.
GCCTGCAGGCCATTGCCGACGCGGCGGCGCGCGTGGTCATGGGCCAATCCGGCCCGGTCGTGGCCGGCGGCGTGGAAAGCTGCTCGCTGCTGCGCACCCGCGACGACGGCGTCAGCGGCATCGACGGCTGGCTGCAGGATCAGATTCCCGGGCTCTACCTGCCCATGATCGCCACCGCCGACATCGTGGCACAGCGCTACGGCATCAGCCGCGAGGACCAGGACGCCTTTGCCTTGCGCAGCCAGCAGCTCACCGCCGCGGCGCAGCGGGAAGGCCGCTATGCCGACGAGATCATCTCCGTGCGCGCCACCATGGAAATCACCGACAAGGTGACGGGCGCGACCCGCCGCGAAGACGTCACCGTCAACGCCGACAACTGCAACCGCGCGTCCACCACCGCTGAAGGCCTGGCCGGCCTGGCGCCCGTCATGGGCCCGGACCGCTACGTGACCGCCGGCAACGCCTCGCAGCTGGCCGACGGCGCCTCGGCCTGCGTACTGATGGACGCCCGCGACGCCGAACGCGCCAACCTGGAACCGCTGGGCGCCTTCCGCGGCTTGGCCGTGGCCGGCTGCGCGCCGGACGAAATGGGCATAGGTCCGGTCTACGCCGTGCCGCGCCTGCTGGAACGCCACGGCCTCAAGGTCGAGGACATCGACCTGTGGGAGCTGAACGAAGCATTCGCCTCGCAGGCGCTGTACTGCCAGCGCCGGCTGGGCATTCCGATGGAGCGGCTCAACGTCAACGGCGGTTCGATCGCGGTGGGCCATCCCTTTGGCGTGACCGGCGCGCGCCTGACTGGCCATGTGCTGCTGGAGGGCCGCCGCCGCGGCGCCAAGTACGCGGTCGTCAC
The DNA here is from genome assembly GCF_036567245.1 of Achromobacter sp. Classification (GTDB taxonomy): domain Bacteria; phylum Pseudomonadota; class Gammaproteobacteria; order Burkholderiales; family Burkholderiaceae_B; genus Achromobacter. The sequence continues at coordinate 854 of NZ_DATCUY010000264.1, forward strand.
CATGTGCGTGGGCGGCGGCATGGGCGCGGCTGGGTTGTTCGAGATCTTCTGAGTACGCAAAGGCGCGGGGTTGGAACCGCCCCGCGCCGCACGGCAAAAAAACTGGCTTCTTCGTAGGTTTGCGGGTTTGCAGGCGAAGGCTGTGTCGCTTCGTAGGCCGCACGCCGGCGCGGGCGGCGTGGCGGCTCGCAACCTCGATGCGCCCGAGGGAATCTGAAGGGAAGGCCGCAGGCCTGGACGAAGATGACGACGGGGCAGTCCGGAGCGAACGCTCCGGACCGCAATCGTGGGCGCGAGCCGCCACGCCGCCCGCGCCGACGGGCGACCTACGAAGCGCAACCGCAGCAGCAGCAACAACCACAAAAAAAGAGCAAAAAAAGGGCGTCCACCGACGCCCTTGCTGCTTCCTGCGGCTTCCCGCCGCTTACTGCGGTTCGATCTTCGCGTCGATCGCGCGTTGCGTCCAGACCTGGCGTTGCGACTGCGCGAAGGCCTGGTGTTCGGCCACCGTGTTGGGCGAGACCTGCATGCCCAGCGATTCGAAGCGCTGCAGCACGTCCGGCTCGCGCAGGATGGCGGCGACTTCCTGGTTAAGCTTCTGCACAATGGCGTCAGGCGTCTTTGCCGGCACGGCCACGCCGACCCACACGACCAGGTCGAATTTCTGGTAGCCCAGCTCGGCCAGCGTCGGCACGCTGGGGAATTCCTTGGCGCGCTCATGGCCCGTGTAAGCCAAGCCGCGCAGCTTGCCAGCCTGCATGAAAGACGTGACGACGGACAGGTCGGCGAACAGGTAGTCGACGTGGCCGCCCAGCAGGTCGGTCACGGCCGGCGGCTGGCTCTTGTACGGCACACCGTTGGCGGCGGCGCCCGCCACCGTGTTGAAGGTGGCGCCGGCGATCTGGCTGGTGGGCGAGCCGTAGGCGTAGTTCAGGGGCTTGGCCTGGGTGGCCTTGACCAGTTCCTGCAGCGATTTGTAGGGCGCGTCCTCGCGCACCACCAGCATCATCGGGATGGTGGCAATGCGGACCACGTGGGTAAAGTCGCCGGTGGGATCGAAGGGCAGCTTGCGGAACAGCGCCGGCGTGGCCGAGTGCGTGGAGCTGCTGGTGAGGATCAGCGTGTAGCCGTCGGGCTGGGCGCGCGCCACGAACGAGGAACCGATGGTGCCGGACGCGCCGGGCTTGTTCTCGATCACGACAGGCACGTTCAGGCGCGGGCCGAGCTTTTCGGCGATGATGCGCGCGCTGGTATCGGTGGCGCTGCCCGGCGAGAACGGCACGACGATGGTGATGGGCTTGTCGGGATATGCGCCCTGAGCCAGCGCCGCGGGCGGCAGCGCGCCAGCCAGCGCAGTCAGGGCGGTGAGGCTGCCAGCGGCCAGCAGGCGGCGGCGGACGCCGAACGGTCGATTCATGCTTGTCTCCTGTCAGGGGCCGCGGGTCGGCCTCTTTAACTCTGACCGTATGATGCTTGCGACGCGCTTATCCCAACAAGGGACTAATTTTCATAGACTTATTCCAAACCTGGATTAATTGCCTGCAGACTGGCGCTGGCGCAGATAGTCCTCGGTGGCCTGCAAAAAGGCTGAAGCCGCCAACGACAGCCGCGCATTGCGGCGCTGGATCAGCCAGAGCTCGTGGCCGTGCTTGCGGGCGCCATCGATGGCCAGGATGCGCAAGCCCAGCTGCCGCGCCAGGTCACAGGCATAGCCGGGCACCACGGTTATCCCCAGCCCCGCGCCGACCAGCTTCAGCGCCGAGACCAGCATGCCGGCCTCGATGCGGTAACGGAATTCCAGGTTCAGGTCGGCCGCCACGCGGTCCAGGCTGCGCCGCACGCTGTACACGTTGCGCAGCATGATGTGGTCATGCGCGGCCACATCGGCCCACGACACGGAACGCTTGCGCGTCAGCGCGTGGCGCGGCGCGCACACCGCGTACATGGTGTCGCGGTAGATGACCCGCGTGGCCAGTTCTTCCGAGGGCGTTTCGACCGAGACGATGCCGAAGTCGGCGCGGCCGTTGCGCACGTGTTCGATGGTGTCGTCGGTGGACAGCTCGAACAGGTCCAGCTTCACGCTGGGATGGGCGCGGTGATAGTCGGCCACCACCTCGCCCAGCAGGCCGACCATCATGAGAGGCGAGGTCGCCACGCCCACGGTGCCGCGTTCCAGCGTGCGCAGGCCCGACATGCTGCGCTCGGCGGCGCGTACGGTACCCAGGATTTCCTGGGCATAGGCATAGAAATCCGCCGCGCCGTCGCAGGGCGTGACGCTGCGGGTGGACCGCTCGAACAGCGGCTGGCCAACCTCGGCCTCCAGTTCGGCGCAGAGCTTGCTGACGGCCGATTGGGTCACGAAGGCCGCGCGCGCGGCCGCCGTGAAACTGCGCAGTTCGTAAAGCGCGCAAAACACGCGCAATTGCTTGAGAGTGATGTTCATGGTCGAAGTCGCCGCCAGGCGCCGCCGGCCATGCCGGCCTCAGCGCGCAGGCTCGAGCATATCGCGATCGGCGTCCTGGCGCGGCGCCTGGCGGTGGATTTCCCCCGGCGTGCGCGAGAAGCGCACCGGTATGCCGGCGGCCATCAGCGGCCCTTCGGTGGGGTGCTCCAGGCGCTGGAAGAATCCGGTCGCTTGCAGATGCGGGTCATCGAACAGGGATTCCGGCGTATTCACGCGTGAATGCGGGATATCCGCCTCTGCCAGCAACGCCAGCCATTCTTCGGTGCCGCGCAACGCGACAATATCCGCCAGATCCTGGTAGAGCTCGTCGAAATGTCTCGCGCGCGAAGCCGCGTCGACGTAGCGCGCATCCGCCGCCAGATCGGCGCGTTCGGCCAGGGCGAAGAAGCGCCGCCATTGCGCGTCGGTATAGGGCAGCAAGGCCAGGTAGCCATCTCGGGTGCGGTAGGGACGCCGCTGCGGCGACAGCACGCGGCTGTAGCCCATGGGTCCCAGCGGCGGCACGAAGCTGTGCCCGCTCATGTGCTCGACCAGGGTGAAGGAGACCAGGGTTTCGAACATGGGGACTTCGACCGCCTGCCCCTGGCCCGAACGCTCACGCTCGTACAAAGCCATGGGAATCGCGTACGCCAGCGTCAGCCCCGCCACCTTGTCGGCGATGATGGTGTTGACGTAGGCCGGCGCGCCGCTGTTGCGGCCTTGCAGGTCTGCCATTCCACTCATCGCCTGGATGATGTCGTCGAAAGCCGGACGCGCGGCGTAGGGGCCGTCCTGGCCAAAGCCCACCGCCGAGCAATGGATCAGGCGCGGATTGCGCGCGCGCAGCGTGTCCGCGTCCAGGCCCAGGCGCGCCAGGGCCGCCGGACGCACGTTGGACACGAATACGTCGGCGCCGTCGATCAGGTGCAGCAGGCTATCGCGGTCGGCCGGCGTCTTCGCATCCAGCGTCACGCTGTACTTGTTGCGGTTGAGGTTCAGGTAGGCCGGCCCCATGCCCGGGCTCACCGCCGGGGCCGAGGTACGGAACACATCGCCTTCGGGCGCCTCGACCTTGATCACTTCGGCCCCCATGTCGGCCAGGATCTGCGTGCCGTACGGCCCCATGGCCACCGAGGTCATGTCGATGACGCGCACGCCCGCGAGCGGGCCAGCCATTACTTGGCCTCCTGCTGCTTCTTGCGGTTGACGAAGGGGGCCATGTAGCGGCGCGGCTCGTCGGTGGTGAAGGCCTCGCCGAACGCGGCCACGCTGCGGTCCAGGCCGGCTTCCACGGTGGACTCGCTCCAGTATTGCAGCAGGGCTTTTTGCGAACGCACGGCGATCGGACCGCTTTCGGCGATGGGCGCCACCGTGTGTTCAACCAGCGCGTCGAGCGCGCCGGTTTCGCTGACGAATTCCAGGAAGCCCCACTGCTGCGCCTGCACCGCATCCACCGTCTCGCCGGTCAACAGCAGCCAGTTGGTGGGGCCGGGGCCGATGATGGCCGGCAGCAGCACGGCGTGGATCACGGACGGGATACCCACGCGCACCTCGGGCATGCCGAAGACCGCGTCCTTCGATCCCAGGCGGATATCGCAGGCCGCGGCCAGCTCCATGCCAGCGCCCAGGCAGAAGCCCGGAATGCGGGCGATGGTGGGCACCGGAATCGCGGCCACCGCATCGCACAGGTCGCGCAGCCGGGTGATGAATTCACGCGCGCCCTGGGGATCGAGTTCCGCCATTTCATAGATGTTGGCGCCGCCCACGAAGGCGCGTTCGCCCGAACCGCGGATGACGACCGCGCGGGCGTCGGCCTGGGTCGCGATCCAGCGGGCGGCCTCGGTCAGGCTCAACGTGACCGCCGAGGCCAGGATGTTCAGGCTCTTGGCGTCGTGGATCTGCAGGGTATAGACGCCGCGCTCGTCACGGGTCACGAGGGCATGGGCGAAAGCAGGGATAGGCGCAGTCATGGGAACTCCAGCTAGGGTTATGGCCATCGATGCTAAGGGTACGGTTTCATCACAACAAACGAGTAATTTTCATGAAATAAGTCTTGAATGGAATAAATACATAAACGCGGATGGCTTGGGTACGATAGCCGCCTCTTGCGGGAGTCTCACCATGGGTATCACGCTGCGCCAGCTCCGGGCTTTCTGCGCCGTGTACGAGCTGAAGAACTTCACCCGCGCCGCCGAGGCGCTCAACCTGACGCAGTCCACCGTCAGCAAGCTCTGCTCCGAACTGGAGAAGACGATAGGCATGGCGCTGTTCGAGCGCTCGGCGCGCGGCGTCGACCTGCTGGAAGGCGCCGCCGAACTGTATGCCTACGCGCAGGAAACCTTCGGTTCGCTGCGCGCGGCCGAACGCAGCCTGAGCAGCCTGGCCGGGCTGGAGCGCGGCGAGGTTTCCATCGCGGCCTCGCCCATCATGATGCACACGCTGATCGCGCCGGTGGTGGCGCAGTTCCATGCGCGGCATCCCAATATCGTCTTCGACCTGCATGAACTCACCGGCGACGAGGCCACCGAACACGTCCTGCACGGCAGGGCCGACCTGGGGCTGGTGGCGATGGAAAGCCAGGACCCCAGACTGGACTGCCGCGTCGTCTATCGCGGCCCCATGTATGCCGTGGTGCCGGCCGGCCACCCCTTGACACAGCACGAACAGGCGCGCTGGCGCGAGCTGGCCCGCTACCCGCACATCCTGCTGCGCGGCACCTACACCGTGCGCCGCAAGATGGACCAGATCCTGCAGGGCCAGGGACTGACGGTGCGCAGCGTGGCCCAGACCGGCAGCCTGACCACGGCCTTCGCCATGATCCGCGGCGGCATGGGCATTACCGTCATGCCGGGCTACGTGCGCAATGTCTGCCAGGAAATGGGGCTGAAGGCGCTGTGCATCGCCGACCGGCCCCAGGCCTTGCACGAGCTGTCCGTGCTGCGCCGGGCCGACTACCGCCTATCGCGCGCCGCTGCCGCATTTCTCGCCGCCTTCGAAGCGCATCTGGCTGAACAGGGACAGCCCGCCGCCGGCGATTCATCTCTTTCTTGAATGCCTTCATGATAATTAATCAATTGTTTGCATGATGGCCCGCTTCCATCATTAGTGCGTCGAGGCCCCACCCCACGCGCTATCCGGAGGGTCCCCTCGACGCCATAACCAAGCAGGGCAAAACCAGCCCGCAGCACGAGGAGACCTCCAACATGACACTCAAGCCTGGCCTGAAGCAGCTGCTGACGCTGCTGGCCGTCCTTCCCGCCATCGCCGCCGCCGACACCTATCCGGCCAAGCCCGTCACCCTGGTGGTGGCCTATGCCCCCGGCGGCATGACCGACATCCTGACGCGGCGCATCGCGGCCGATCTGCAGACCCGCCTGGGCAAGCCCTTCGTGGTCGAGAACAAGCCGGGCGCCACCGGCCAGATCGCCACCGAGTACGTGTCGCGGCAGAAGCCGGACGGCTACACCATCCTGGTGGGCGCGACCAGCCATGTGATCAACCCCGTGCTGAAAAAGCTGCCGTACAACGCCCGCAAGGATTTCGCCCCGGTGGCGCTGCTGGCCGTCAGCCCGAACTTCCTGCTGGTCAACGCCAACCTGGGCATCAAGACTTTCGCGGACTTCAAGAGCTATGCGCAGAAGCAGCCCTCCGTGCCCTACGGCACGGCCGGCGCTGGCGGCGCGCCCCACATCGTCGGCGAACTGCTGCGCGCGCAAAGCGGACTGCCGCTGATGCACGTGTCCTATCGCGGCGCGGGTCCGGCCATGACGGATCTGGTGTCGGGACAGGTTCCCGTCGGCATGGCCGAGTCGGTCACCGCCAACGCCTACCTGCAAGCCGGCAAGATCGTGCCCCTGGCCATCGCCTCGGCCCAGCGCCAGTCGCGCTATCCCGACGTGCCCACGCTCAACGAACTGGGCTACAAGGGCTTCGACCTGAGCACCTGGGTGGGCGTCTACGCTCCGGCCGGCACGCCCGCCGACATCGTGCAAACGCTGAACAGCGAAATCCGCAAGTCGGTGATGCAGCCGGCCACGCAAGAGTACATCCGCTCCACCGGCTCCGAGCCCGGCGATATGGATCTCGCCCAATACCAGAAGTTCGTCAGCGACGAAATGGACAAGTGGCAGGCCGTCATCACCCAGGCCGGGGTCAAGGATGAGTGAGGTCCGCATCGGCTCGCTGTCGCCGGAAGCCTATTTTGCCGAGGCGCTGCGCGCGGGACGCCTGGAGGTCCAGGTGTGCCGCAGCTGCGGGCTCTCGTTCTTCTTCCCGCGCACGCACTGCACTCACTGCCGTTCGCAGGAATACGCCTGGCGGCCCATGCGGGCCGGCGCCACGCTCTATTCCTATTCGGAAATCCCCGCCACGCCGCAGGCGCCCGCGCGCAACGTCATCCTGGCCGACATGGACGAGGGATTCCGCATGATGTCCACGCTATTGGACGAAGGCGAGCCGCGCATCGGCATGCGGCTGACGGCCCGGCCCGACCCGCAGCGCGCCCGCGTGGTGTTCGGACGGGAGGCGCCATGACGGACTGGAACAAGAGTCTGCGCGGCGCCATCGCCATCACCGGCTGCGCCACCGCAGGCATAGGCGATGCGGGCGGGCTGAACGACCTGGAAATCACCTCGCTGGCGGTGCATGAGGCGGTGCGCGACGCCGGCCTGCGCATGGAAGACATCGACGGCCTGATGAGCGCCAGCCTGTCTTCGTCGATGTGGCTGAACAAGCTTTCCGAGTACCTGGGCCTGTACCCGCGCTTCATGGACAGCACCCAGATCGGCGGCGCGTCCTTTGTCGGCCACCTGCTGATCGCCGCGGCGGCGATCCAGGCCGGCCTGTGCCGCAACATCGTGATCGCCTACGGCGCCGCCCCGCGCGGCGGCAATGGCGTCTCGGCGACCTCCGGCGCCCGCGCCCGGCTGGATCCGTTTCCCTACGAGGAACCGTTCCAGCCCTTCAATCCACCCACCAGCTACGCGCTGGCGACCCGCCGCCACATGCATGAATACGGCACCACCCGCGAGCAGCTCGCCGAAGTCGCGGTGGCCGCGCGCGCCTGGGCGCGGCTGAATCCGGAAGCCTACAAGCGCGAGCCGCTGTCCATCGCCGACGTGCTGGCCGCGCGCGTGATTTCCTCGCCGCTGACCGCGCGCGACTGCTGCCTGGTGACCGACGGCGCAGGCGCCATCGTGGTCACGGCCGCCGAACGCGCCGATGCCGCCCGGCCCGTGTACGTGCAAGGCACGGCCATGGCGCACTCGCATCGCCAGATCGCCTGCATGGCCGACCTGACCCGCACCGTGGCCGGGCAAAGCGCCGACCTGGCGCGCGAGCGGGCCGGCGTGGCGCTGGCAGACATCGACCTGGTGCAGCTCTACGACGCCTTCACCATCAATCCCATCCTGTTCCTGGAGGACATGGGATTCTGCGCCAAGGGCGAAGGCGGCGCCTTCGTGTCCGGCGGGCGCATCGCCCCCGGCGGCGAGCTGCCGGTGAACACCAACGGCGGCGGGTTGTCCTGCGTGCACCCCGGCATGTACAGCATGTTCGGCCTGGTGGAAGCCGTACGCCAACTGCGCGGTGAATGCGACGAACGGCAAGTCAAGAATGCGCGCACCGCGCTCGTGCACGGCAACGGCGGGGTGCTGAGCGCCCAAGCGACGACCGTGCTGACCAATTGGATGGACTGAAGGAGATTCGACATGCTGGAAGGCAAAGTAGTGGTCGTCACCGGCGCGGCCAACGGCATCGGCCGCGCCGCGGCCGTG
>NZ_DATCUY010000265.1:0-13439 GCF_036567245.1 Achromobacter sp.
TGCTGGGCTGCGGCGCGGCCGAGGTGCAGGCCGACCGCCCAGGCTCCGCCTGGAAACTGGCGCAGCGCTACCGGGCCTGGGTCGTCTTGAAGGGCGCCGGCACCGTAGTCTGCTCGCCGGACGGCGATCTGCGGGTCAACACCAGCGGCAATCCGGGGCTCGCCACCGCCGGAACCGGGGACGTATTGGCAGGCATGCTGGGCTCGCTGATTGCCCAGCAATTGCCCTTGGACCAGGCCGTGGCCGGGGCGGTGTGGCTGCACGGCGCGGCGGCCGACGCGCTGGTCGCCCAGGGGGTCGGCCCCATCGGACTGACCGCCGGAGAGCTGGCGGACGCCGCCCGCGCCCTGCGCAATCGCGGCTAAGTCCCTGGAGAATAAACATTTTTACAACATATAGGGGTTTACCCTAAAAATAGCATTGCATAGAGCCTAGGGTTATCCCTATAATGGTTTACACCAAGACGAAACGGACTGGAGCAAACCATGAGCGAACTGACCCTGAACCACACTGCCCGCCTGACCGATGCGCTGGAGCGCGATCTGCTCCGCGGCGCCCTCGAGAACCAACCCAATTCCCATCCGCTGACCGGCCTGAAGAAAGCCGGCCAGGCCGTAGTGGCAGCTGTTGCCGCCGTGTTCTCCTTCATCGACGAAGTGAACGAATCGATGAACAAGGCTCGCGCCGCCAGCTCGCGCTTCTCCGGTTCGCAGTGGTAAGCCCTGCCGCGCTGGCCTGAGTCGCGATCGATCTCCCGCGATTCAGCCTGGCGCGACCCCGCCGCAACGCCCGCCGGTTTCCCGGCGCCCCTTGCGGCGGTTCTTCGGCGCCCTGTCCCTCACCCGGGCGCCATCGCGCCGCGCAGGCCTCCAGACGAGGCAGCGCGGCGCCCTCATTTCCCCTCCCTCTCAGCGTTTTCCCTAGCGCTGCGCTTGCCATTGCGCATTGACAGTGCGCGAAGCCCCTACCGATAATCGGCCCCTTGCCGTCGTGCCCGGCGCCAAAACCCCCTGAGCCCCTTCCAGGCGACGCCGCCCGCGCGGCTGGCGCAGGCCGGTTTACACGCAGGCGCGATCCGGTTCGTTTCCCATCCGGAGTTGTCACCATGAAGTTGCGCACCACCCTGGCCCTTGCGGCCGCCGCCATTCCCTTGGCCGCCGCCCAAGCCCAGACGCTGAAGATCGGCCTGTCGGCCGAACCCACCTCGGCGGACCCCCACTATCACAAGATGACGCAGAACGACGCGTTCTCCGCGCACGTCTACAGTTCGCTGGTGGGCCGCAGCGCCGACATGAAGCTGGTGCCCGCCCTGGCCACCTCCTGGAAGACGCTGGACGACCAGACCTGGGAATTCAAGCTGCGCGACGACGTCAAGTTCTCCAACGGCAAGCCCTTCACGTCCGAGGACGTGCTGTTCACCATCTGCCGCACGCTGAACAACGAAACCAACGTGTCGCAGTCCTATATGGACATGACCAAGCGCATCACCGACGTGCAGACGCCGGACGCGCACACCGTCATCATCAAGACCGGCGAACCCTTCCCCCTGATGCCCGCCGAACTGGCGCGCTCGCTGCCCATCGTCTGGAACGGCATCGTCGAACACGGCAAGCTCACCTTCGACCCCAAGAAGGGTTGCGGCGTGACCGGCGCCTGGCCCACGGTCGCCGACTTCAACAATGGCAAGGACGCCATCGGCACCGGCCCGTACACCCTGAAGTCCTACGTCAAGGGCACCGGCATCGAGCTGGTCCGCAACGAGAACTACTGGGGTCCCAAGCCCTACTGGAAGGAAGTGAAGTTCGTGCCGGTGCCGTCCGCCGGCCCGCGCCTGACCGGCCTGCTGTCGGGCGACTTCGACATGATCGAAAACCCGGCCGCCCGCGACCTGCCGCGCCTGAAGGACAACCCCAAGTTCGGTTTCGTCGCCACCCCGTCGACCCGCCTGGTGTTCTTCCAGCCGGACGTGGGCCGCAACCCCAGCCCCTTCGTCAAGAGCGCCGACGGCAAGAACCCGCTGCAAGACCTGCGCGTGCGCAAGGCCATTTCGATAGCCATCGACCGCAAGACCATCACCGCCCGCATCATGGACGGCATGGCCACCCCGGCCTTCCAGTACATGCCCGACGGCATGTTCGGCGCCCTGCCCAAGGCCCCGGAAATCAAGTACGACCCGGAAGGCGCCAAGAAGCTGCTGGCCGAAGCCGGCTACCCGAACGGCTTTGAACTGACGCTGTCGTCCACCAACGACCGCTACGTCAACGACGGCCAGGTAGCGCAAGCCGTGGCCCAGTACCTGGCCCGCGTCGGCATCAAGACCAATGTGGACGCCATGACGGCCTCCATCTACTTCCCCAAGCGCGCCAAGCGCGAGTTCAGCTTCTCGATGGGCGGCTGGCCGGCGGAAACGGGTGAAGCCTCGGCGCTGTTCCAGCTGTGGGTGGCATCCCTGGATTCCCCCAACAGCCTGGGCACCAGCAACTACGGCGGCTTCAGCAATGCCGACTTCGACAAGGTCTACAAGCAGGCCATCGTGACTGTCGACGCGCCCAAGCGCGAGAAGCTGCTGCAGGAATCCACCCAGATCGCGCTGGACAACGTGCCGCTGATCCCGCTGCACTTCGAAAGCAGCATCTGGGCCTTCCGCAAGGGCATCACCTACGAAGGCCGCCGCGACCAGTACACGCTGGCCACCTCGGTCACGCCTGAAAAGCAATAATCAGGTTCGCCTGAACAGACGAACGGCTGCCTCTGGGCAGCCGTTTTTTTTCGCAGGCCTCTTCGTCCTTGCCGGGCTACACCGCCGGCCTGCCCTGCAGCGCGTCATCCAGTTCCCGGGCCAACAGTTCGACAAAGGCCTCCGCCGCGGGCGGCAGCACCCGGCCCGGCATGACCTGGATCTGCAGCGTGCGCGATTGCAGCTCGGCATTGGAAATCGGAACGGCGACCAGCTCGTCGCGGCGCAGGCTCCAGGCCACCGAGATGTAGCCGCTGAGCATGATGGCGTCAGACCCGAACACAAAGCCGTGCAGCGGCGAGGAATCGTTGCAGGTCAGCGCCGGCTCCAGCTGCACCGATTCCAGCGCGCAGCCCATCTCGAAGAGCTGGCGTGTGGTGGTGCCCGGCCCGGTCAGGGCCAGCGGATACTGGCTGAGATCCTGCAGGCTGACGCTGGCGCGGCCCGCCAGCGGATGGTCGGCCGCCATCACCGCATGCACTGGCGCGCGGCGCGAATAGCGCGGGCTGACGCCGCCGATGCGTTCGGCGATGAAGACCATGCCCAGCTCCACGCTGCCTTCGGCGACGCGGCGGCTGACTTCGGCCGGCGAACCCACATAGAGGTCGAAACGGATGTTGGGCCAATCGCGCCGGAAGCGCGCCATCACCGAGGGCAGGAAAATCCGCGCCACGCCCTCGACCGAAGCCACCCGGATCTCATTGCGCGCGGTGCCCTTGATGGCGGCGATCTCCTGCAGCACGGAATCGGCTTCCAGCATGGTGCGGCGGGCATGCGCCAGCAGCAGCTGGCCCGCTTCGCTCAGGACCATGCCGCGCGCGGCGCGCTCGAACAGCGGCGCCCCCGCCTCTTCCTCCAGCTTGGCGATCTGCCGGCTGATGGCCGACACCGCGACATGCAGGCGCTCGGACGCGCCGCTCAGGCTGCCCGCCTGGGCAACTTCCAGAAAGTACTTCAGGGCAATGCCATGCATGCCAGCCCCTCGCGGTTCTCAAAGAATGGGAATGGGGAACAAGCTTTGCCTTTTCTGCAAAGCTCGCGATAAATATTCTAATTGTAGAGAAAGCAGCCAAGCTCCTAGAATTCGCCCAATACTCGAAGGCGGCGTGCGTCTGACGCGCCCCATATATAAGGGAAAACCCGTGCTAGCAGCCCTATTCAGCGCCCGCCGCGCCGCGGCGCCTGCTCATACCGGCTGCTAACCGCCACCCCAGCGCCATCGCCTATACAATCCCGTCGCTTCATCGGAGTTCCCATGCCTACGCCCGCCCCCGCGTCCATCCCGCGCCCATTTCTACTTGCCTGTCCGGACTTGTCGGCGGAGCGGACGGGTAATACGGATACCCCGGGGGTCTGGCACTTCGACTCGGGCGTGCCGGGCAAGCGCGTCATGCTGAGCGCGCTGATCCACGGCAATGAACTTTGCGGCGCCTGGGCGCTGAAAGAGGCGCTGGCTGCGGGCCTGCGGCCGCGCCGCGGTTCGCTGACGCTGGCGTTCTGCAATCTGGCCGCGTTCGACCGCTTCGACCCCGCCAACTACGCGCCCGCGCGCTTCGTCGACGAAGACATGAACCGCGTCTGGAGCGACGACAAGCTGGGCCTGCCCATCAGCCAGGAACGGCGCCGCGCCGCCGAGCTGCGGCCCTGGGTCGAGCAGGCCGACTGGCTGCTGGACTTCCATTCGATGAGCAATTCCGACGTGCCGTTGCAGCTGACCGGCATGGAACAGCGCAACATCGACCTGGCGCTGGCGCTGGGCAATCCCGCCACCATCATCGCCGACGCCGGCCATGCCGCAGGCGTGCGCATGCGCGACTACGGCCGCTTTGGCGAAGCCGGCGACAACGGCACCCGTTCCCTGCTGATCGAATGCGGCTTCCATGGCGCCCCCGAGGCGCGCGGCGTCGCCGTCGACCAGATGGCGCGCTTCCTGGTGGCAGCGGGCGCCGTGGACAATGACGACCTGCCGGCAGCCTGGTTCATCCCCGCCGCAGCCCCGCAGCGCGCACTGCGCGTGACGCATGCGGTCGCCGCCAAGAGCGCCGACTTCCGCTTCGCCCAGCCCTGGAAGGGCCTGGAAACGCTGGCCGCGGCCGGCACCCTGATCGGCTGGTCCGAAGGCGAGCCCGTCGTCACGCCCTACGACGATTGCGTACTGATCATGCCGTCCACCGCCAATCTGCGGCCCGGCGTGACCGTCGTGCGGCTGGCGCAGCCCATCGCCTGAAGACCCGCGGCGGCCCGCCAGGGACGCCGCCCCGCAACACAAGACCAATACAACAAAGGGACAAATCCATGTCTGCCCAGACGCTCTACCGCAGCATGCTCATGGCCTGTGCCATGGCCGCCTGTACGACCGCGGCCATCGCGCAGGATGCCTCCGGCACCCTGAGGATCGGCCTGTCGTCCGAGCCGACGTCCATGGATCCGCACTACCACCAGGCCACGCCGAACGATGCGATGACCTCGCACATGTTCGAGACGCTGGTGGGGCAGGACGCCAAGATGAACCTGATCCCGCGTCTGGCCACGGCCTGGAAGCCGGTGGACGACACGACCTGGGAATTCACGCTGCGCGAGGGCGTCAAGTTCTCCAACGGCCAGCCCTTCACGGCGCAGGACGTGCTGTTCACGTTCTGCCGCGTGGTTAACAACGAGCAGTCCATCAGCAGCTCGTATCCGTCCATCGTCCAGAAGTTCGCCGACGTGCAGCTGCGCGACGGCAACACCCTGGTGATCAAGACGCGCCAGCCCTATCCGCTGTTGCCCAACGACCTGACCCGCATGGGCATGCTGTGGAACGGCATCGCCGAGCACGGCCCGATCAGCTTCGACCTGAAGAACAAGTGCGGCGTCACCGGCGCCTGGCCCACGGTGGCCGACTTCAATACCGGCCGCTCGGTGATCGGCACCGGGCCCTACACCTTGAAGAGCTACGTCAAGGGCACCGCCATCGAACTGGCGCGCAACGACGCCTACTGGGGCGACAAGCCGGCCTGGGCCAACGTAAAGATGGTGCCCGTGCCGGCCGCCGGTCCGCGCCTGACCGGCCTTCTGGCAGGCGACTTCGACCTGATCGAGAACCCGGCCGCGCGCGACGTGAAGCGCATTTCGGAAACGCCGGGCTTCGGCCACGTCATCACGCCCTCGGTGCGCGTGGTGTACTTCCAGCCCGACGTGGCGCGCAGCCCCAGCCCCGGCGTCAAGGCAGCGGACGGCAAGAACCCGCTGCAAGACGCGCGCGTGCGCCGCGCCATGTCGCTGGCCATCGACCGCAAGACCATCGCCGCCCGCATCATGGACGGTGCGGCCACGCCGGCCAACCAGTTCCTGCCGGACGGCATGTTCGGCACCCTGCCCAACCCGCCCGAGCTCAAGTACGACCCCGCCGCCGCCAAGAAGCTGCTGGCCGAGGCCGGCTATCCAAACGGCTTCGAGCTGATCGTCTCGTCCACCAACGACCGCTACATCAACGACGCCCAGATCTCGCAAGCGGTGGCGCAGTACCTGTCGCGCGTAGGCATCAAGACCACGGTCGACACCATGACGCGCTCGGTGTACTTCCCCAAGCGCGCCAAGCGCGAATTCAGCTTCGCCATGGGCGGCTGGTCGTCCGAAACCGGCGAGGCTTCGTCCTTCCTGCAATACTGGGTCAGCGCGTTCGACAAGGAACATGGCCTGGGCACCAGCAACTACGGCGGCTATGACAATCCCGAGTTCGACCGCGTGTTCAAGCGCGCCCTGGTCACCGTGGACCCGGCCGCGCGCGAAAAGCTGCTGCAGGAATCGCTGACGCTCGCGCTGGCCGACCTGCCCAGCATTCCCCTGCATTTCGAAAGCAGCATCTGGGCGTTCCGCAAGGGACTGACCTACGAAGGCCGCGCCGACCAGTACACCCTGGCCATGTCGGCCAAGCCCGCCAAGTAAGACCCTACGCGGCGCCCGCAACCCCTGAGCCCACCAAGGAAATCATCTCGTGGCCTTGTTCATCCTACGCAGACTGATACAGAGTCTGTTCGTGCTGCTGGCCGTATCGGTCGTGGTCTTCTTCGCGGTCTATGCCGTGGGCGACCCGATCGAACTGCTGGTCAGCCCCGAAGCCAGCCAGGCCGCGCGCGAGGCGATGATCGCCCGCCTGGGCCTGGACCTGCCGGTGTGGCAGCAATACACAGGTTTCCTGTGGCGCGCGCTGCACGGCGACCTGGGCACTTCCTTCGTGCACGGCATCCCCGCCATCGAACTGATCGTGCAGCGCATCCCCGCCACGTTCGAGCTGGTGATCGTGGCCATCCTGCTGACCTGTGTGTTCGGCATTCCGCTGGGGCTGATCGCCGGCCTGTACCGCGACCAGCCGCTAGGCCGCGGCATCATGGCGTCCTCGGTGCTGGGCTTTTCGCTGCCGAACTTCTGGCAAGGCATGATGCTGATCCTGCTGTTCGCCGTATGGCTGGGCTGGCTGCCGGCCACCGGCCGCGGGGACACGGTCACCGTGCTGGGCGTGCGCCTGTCGATCCTGACGGCGGACGGCTGGTCGCACCTGATCATGCCGGCCATCAACCTGGCGCTGGCCAATATCGCGCTGGTGCTGCGCCTGACGGCCTCGGGCGTGGTCGAAGCGCGCAGCCAGGACTACGTGAAATTCGCGCGCGCCAAGGGCGTCAAGCCCGGCCGCATCGTACGCCGCCACATCCTGCGCAACATCCTGATCCCCGTGGTCACCGTGATCGGCATGGAATTCGGCACCCTCATCGCCTACTCCACCATCACCGAAACCGTGTTCGCCTGGCCGGGCATGGGCAAGCTGCTGATCGACAGCGTCTACCAGCTGGACCGCCCGGTGGTGGTGGCCTACGTGATGCTGGTCACCCTGATCTTCGTGATCATCAACCTGGTTGTGGACATCCTGTACGCCACGCTCGACCCGCGCGTGCAGCTCGTGACTCCCGCTCAATAATCCGCCATGGCTCAAACTCCCAATTCCGGCCGCACCCGCACCGTCCAGCCCCTGGCTGAGACGCCCCAGCGCGCCTCCATCCTGAAGAAACTGCACGCGCGCCCGACGCTGCGCGGCTCCGTCATCGCACTGGCCATCCTGATCGTCCTGGTGATCTTCGCGCCCTACTTCGCGCCGCAGAACCCCTACGACCTCGCCAACCTCTCGCTGATGGACGGCCGCCTGGCGCCGCGCCAGGCGCTGATGGACGGCAGCATCGCCTGGCTGGGCACCGACGACCAGGGCCGCGACATGCTCAGCGCCATCCTGTATGGCCTGCGCATCAGCCTGATGGTGGGCCTGTCCGCCGTGGTGCTGGCCACCGCCGTGGGCGGCGCCATCGGCCTGGTGGCCGCCTATGTCGGCGGCGTGGTCGATACGGTGCTCATGCGCATCGTCGACTTCATCCTGGGCTTTCCAACCATCCTGGTGGCGCTGGTGCTGCTGGTGGTGCTGGGGCGCGGGGTCGACAAGGTGATCCTGGCTTTGGTGCTGGTGCAGTGGGGACACTATGCGCGCATCATGCGCAGCCGCGCCCTGCAGGAACGCCGCAAGGAATACGTCGAAGCCGCCGCCAACCTGGGCTACCCGGCCTGGCGCATCATGCTGTACCACCTGCTGCCCAACTGCCTGGGTCCCGTCATGGTGTTCGCCACCATCCAGATCGCGACCGCGATCGCCTTGGAAGCCACGCTGTCGTTCCTGGGCGTGGGCGTGCCCATCACCGAGCCCTCGCTGGGCCTGCTGATTTCCAATGGCTTCCAGTACCTGCTGTCGGGCGACTACTGGATCAGCCTGTTCCCGGGCATCGCCCTGCTGGTACTGATCCTTTCTATTAACATCGTGGGCGACCGCCTGCGCGAAAGCCTGGACCCGCGACGAGCATGAGCGAAATACTCTTAGACGTGCGCGGCCTGCGCACCGCATTCCATACCGAAGCCGGCGCCTGGCTGGCGGTCGACGGCGTCGACCTGACCGTGCGCCGCGGCGAGATCGTCGGCCTGGTCGGCGAATCGGGCTCCGGCAAATCCGTCACCGGCTTCTCGCTTCTGGGCCTGATCGACCCGCCCGGGGAAGTGGTGGACGGCGAAGTGAAGTTCAAGGGCACGGACCTGCGCAAGCTGAGCGAAGAGCAGATGCGCCAGCTGCGCGGCAACCGCATCGCCATGATCTTCCAGGATCCCCTGATGACGCTCAATCCGGTGCTGCGCATCGGCGAGCAGATGATGGAAGCCATCCTCACCCACGAAGACGTTTCGCGCGCCGCAGCCGAAGAGCGCTGCCGCGAGGCGCTGGCCATGGTCGGTATCCCCTCGCCCGAAAAGCGCCTGAAGAGCTACCCGCACGAATTCTCGGGCGGCATGCGCCAACGCGTGGCGATCGCCATTGCCATGCTGAACAAGCCCGACCTGATCATCTGCGACGAGCCGACCACGGCGCTGGACGTCACCATCCAGGGCCAGATCCTCTACCGCATGCAGGAGATCTGCCGCGAGCACAACACGGCGCTCATCTGGATCACCCACGACCTGGGCGTGGTGGCCGAATTGGCCGACCGCGTGGCCGTGATGTACGCCGGCCGCATCGTCGAAAGCGGTCCGGTCGAGCAGGTGCTGGACGCGCCCCGCCACCCCTATACCAAGGGCTTGCTGGATTCCATGCCCGGCGCCACCCAACCCGGCGCGCGCCTGCACCAGATCAACGGCATGGCGCCCAGCCTGGCCGGCCGCCCCTCGGGCTGTCCATTCCGGCCGCGCTGCACCAGCGCGGTCACGCGCTGCACCGAACAAGCCCCCACCGTTACCACCGAAGGTCCGCGCAGCTACCGCTGCTACGTGCCGATTACCCGCGAGGCCCAGCCGGTATGAGCCAAGCCGATACTCCCGTCATCGAGCTCAAGAACGTCCACAAGCGCTTCGAGCAGCGGCCCGACCTGGCCCAGCGCATCCTGGCCCTGACCGGCCGTCCCATCGACCGCCGCACCGTGTACGCGGTCAACGGCGTGGACCTGGCCATCAAGCGCGGCGAAGTCGTCGGCCTGGTCGGCGAGTCCGGCTGCGGCAAGTCCACGCTGGGCCGCGTCGTCGCCGGCCTGCACGGCCAGAGCGAAGGTGAGCTGCTGTACCAGGGCCAGGAAGCGCGCCGCCTGCGCGGCGCCGACAAGCTGGCCTATACGCTGGGCGTGCAAATGATCTTCCAGGATCCGCAAGCCTCGCTGAACCCGCGCCAGCGCCTGCGCCAGATCCTGGGCGAATCGCTCAAGGTCCACAAGCTGGCGCCTGCCGCCCAGATTCCCGCGCGCATCGACCAGGCGCTGCAGGAAGTCGGCCTGGACCCTGAGTACCGCGACCGTTTCCCGCACCAGATCTCGGGCGGCCAGCGCCAGCGCATCGGCATCGCCCGCGCGCTGATGGTGGCGCCGAAGTTCCTGGTCTGCGACGAGCCCGTGGCCGCGCTGGACGTTTCCATCCAGGCGCAGGTGATCAACCTGTTCATGGACCTGCGCGAACAGCACGGTTTCACGTATCTGTTCATCAGCCACGACCTGGGCGTGGTCAAGCACATCTCGGACCGCGTGGCGATCATGTACCTGGGCAAGATCGTGGAAATCTCCACGTCGGCCGAGATCTTCGCGCGCGCCAACCATCCCTACACTCAGGCCCTGATGGCCGAAGTGCCGGACGTGGGCCGCCGCGGCCGCAAGTTCACGCCGATCAAGGGCGAGATCCCGTCGCCGCTGAACCCGCCGCCGGGCTGTACCTTCAATCCCCGCTGCCCCCACGCCATGCCGCGCTGCCGCGAGCAGGCGCCGGTCCTGAAAGAAATCTCGGCAGGCCACTGGTCGGCCTGCCACCTGAATGAGGCGAACGCCTGATGAAACCCTCCGACATGTCCAACGTCGACCGCATCGCCATCGAGCTCGGCCATGCCGGCCGCAACGCCATCCTGTATGTGGACGAGGATCGCAACTCCGACCGTCCCTTCAAGCTGCAGACCTACCGCCCCTACGGCTACACGCCGGACCGCCCGGTGGTCATCGTGCAGCACGGCGTGCTGCGCAACGGCGACGAATACCGCGATTTCTGGGTGGAAGCCGCCGACAAGCACAAGCTGCTGATCGTGGCGCTGACCTTCTCCAACGAGATCTGGCCCGGCGTGGAAAGCTACAACAACGGCCGCGTGTTCTCGGCCGGCGGCAATCCGCGCCACATCGACGGCTGGACCTACGCGCTGGTGGGCAACGTCATCAAGGACCTGATCGCCGGTGAAATCACCGACGGCCAGAATATCTACCTGTTCGGCCACTCCGCCGGCGGCCAGTTCGTGCACCGTCTGATGAGCAGCCAGCCGCACGCGCCCTTCAAGGCCGTGGCCGCGGGCAACCCGGGCTGGTACACGCTGCCGACCTTCGACCACCCCTTCCCCGAAGGCATGGACGGCGTCGGCTTGACCGAAGAGCACCTGGTCAAGCTGCTGGCCTATCCCATGACCATCCTGGCGGGCGACCAGGACATCGCCACCGACGATCCCAACCTGCCGTCCGAACCCGCCGCCATGCGCCAGGGCCCGCACCGCTTTGCGCGCGCCCAGAACTACTTCGAGTTCGGCCGCAAGGAAGCGGAGCGCCGCGGCGTGCCGTTCGGCTGGACGCTGCAGGTCGTGCCCGGCATCGGCCATGACGGCCGCGCCATGTCGGCCGTGTGCGCCAGCCTCTGGTTCGACGGCAAGATGCCCGACGACGCCGAGTTGGCCCGCCTGGCCGGCCAGCAGGTCGCCTGATCGCTCCCCCTTTTTCGTTGCAGATATCCGTTACCGCCATGTCCAACACTCAGAGCACTGAACAGATCGTCGCCGGCATCAAGAGCTGGCTGCAATGCGAATCGCCTTCGAACTTTCCCGAAGGCATTGCCGCCATGGCGCGCATCATCGCCGACTACGCCGCGGCCGCCGGCCTGACGGTGGAGCTGTCGTCGCTGGGCCCGACCACGGGCCCGCTGCTGTACGCGACCAACCGCGCGCCCGGCGACACGCGCCCCGGCATCCTGATCCTGGCGCACATGGACACGGTGCATCCGGTGGGCACGCTGCTCGAAAACCCCGTGCGCATCGAAGGCGACCGCCTCTACGGCCCGGGCGGCTACGACATGAAGGCCGGCATCTACCTGGCGCTGTCGGCCTTGTCCGGCGTGGCGCGCCCCGGCGCGACCCAGCTGCCGGTGGACTTCCTGGTGGTGCCCGACGAAGAAACCGGCAGCCACGCCTCGCGCACGCACATCGAACGCTTCGCCGCCAACGCCAAGTACGCGCTGGTCTGCGAACCGGCGCGCCCCAATGGCGGCAAGTGCGTCACGGCCCGCAAGGGCACCGGCATGCTGAACCTGAACGTCAAGGGCCGCCCGGCCCACGCCGGCATGCAGCATGAGAAGGGCCGCAGCGCCATCCGCGAAATGGCCCACCAGGTGCTGGCGCTGGAAGCCATGACCGACTACGAGCGCGGCATCACCGTCAGCGTCGGCACCATCGCCGGCGGCACCGTGACCAACACCGTGCCGGCGCTGTGCCGCTGCGTGGTCGACTTCCGCGTGCCCGACATGGGCGCCGCCGAAGACGTGCTGCGCCGCATGCGCGAGCTGTGCGCCGTGGGTCCGGACGTCGAACTGGACATCGACGTGGAACTGAACCGCCCGCCCATGGTGAAAACCGAAGCCGCCGCCGATCTGCTGGCGCTGGTGCAGGGCTACGCCGAACGCGCCGGCTTCCTGCTGGAAGACGCGCCCATGACGGGCGGCGGCAGCGACGCCAACTTCACGTCCGCCATGGGCATCCCCACGCTGGACGGCCTGGGCGCCGACGGCGACGGCGCGCACACCTTGAACGAGTACATCCTGGTTTCGACGCTGGAACAGCGCATGAAATTCTGGGAACTGCTGCTGAAAGAACTGGCGTAAACAGCCCTTGCCGTCACCGATAGCCGTCCGCCGGCAGTTGCCGGCGTGGGTGTTCGCCGCGCATGCCGTGTTCGCGGCAAGCGCCGCGCACGCAACTGCCGGGCAGGGCGAACCGGCCCGCGACCTGCTTGCCAACCGGCCGACCAGTCCCGCACCGGCCCAGCCGGGCTGGCTGGTCGCCGTCGACAATTGGCAGACGCTGGAAGGCGGCGCCAATGTAGCCCGCATCAAACAACGCACCACCGGCGTGTACGGCGGCGGCGAATTCGATGCAGGCGCCGGCTGGCGATTGGGCGGCGCGCTGGGCGCCACCCGCAGCCGAGTCAACATCGACGCGGCCGACGCCCGGCTGGACGTCTACAGCTATACCGCCGGAGCCTACGGCAAGAAGTCGTTCAGCGCCGGCCCCGGCAAGCTGAACCTGCTGGCGGCCGCTTCCTACTCGTGGCACGACATCGACACCCGCCGGCATTTCGAGATGCCCGGGATTCCCCGCCAGACCCTGACCGCCGACTTCAGCGCCTACACCGCACAGGTCTTCTCGGAACTCGGCTACGAGCTGGCGCTGTCGCCAGGCGCCACCCTTGAGCCGTTCGCAGGCGTGGCCCTGCGCAACGTGCGCACCCGCAGCTTCAGCGAGTCAGGCGGCTCGACCGCACTCTCGGCGGGCGCAGGGCGCATCCGGCAGACCACCACCACGCTGGGCCTGCGCGGCCAGACCGGCTTCGCGCTCGGGCCCACCATGGGCCGGCTGCATGCG
>NZ_DATCUY010000266.1:0-4780 GCF_036567245.1 Achromobacter sp.
GCCGCCAGCGCCTGCGGCGTGCGCGGCACGCCGTGCTGGGCCAGCAGCGCGGGACTAGCAACCAGCCATAGCCTGAACTGGCCGATCCGCGTGGCGCGGTAGCTGGAGTCTTCCAGCGCCCCCACCCGGATGGCCAGGTCCAGCCGCTCGGCGATCAGGTCCGCATGCGCCGAACCGGCGCGGTAGCTGACCCGCAGAGCAGGATGCTCGCGCGCATACGCCGCCAGCGCCGGCGCCACCACCAGGTTGCCGTAGTCCACCGACGCCGTGACCCGCAGGCTGCCTGACAAGGCCGCCTGCCCGGAACGCGCCTCGTCCACCGCGCTCTCGGCCTCGCGCAGCAGGCGGGCGCAATGGCCGTAAAAGCCCTCGCCCGCCTCGGTCAAGGCCAGCCGCCGGGTGCTGCGCGTCAGCAGCGCCACGCCCAGCTCCTGTTCCAACTGCTTGATATTGAAGCTGACCACCGCCTTGGTGGTGCCCAGCGCATCGGCCGCCGCCGTGAACGAACCGGCCTCGACCACCGCCGCATACATCGCCAGACGATTCAGATTGATCATGGAAGGCATGTATTGATTGTCAAATAAACACGAACAGTATATCCATCCATACGGTATTTTTCGGGAACAACAGGACTCCTAGAATGACGCTCCCTTTCTGGAAGCCATCCCATGCCCGACCTTTCCTCGCACTGCCAGCGCCTGGCGCTCGACGCCCATACCCGCATCGAACAATGGATAGGCTCGCCCGACGCCCCGGACAGCCAACTGGCCGACCTGCTGGAGAGCTTTGCGCCTGGCTTCAGCATGATTGCGGCCGACGGCCGGCGCCTGTCCGCGGCGGCCTTGCCCGCCCTGTTCGCCAGCCTGCGCGGCGCGCGCCCGGGCCTGAAGATCGATATCGACGAGCTGGCCGTGCTGCACGCAGACACGGCGTCGGTCTTGCTGAGCTACCGCGAACGCCATGTATGGAGCGCCGGCGCCACCCAGCGGCGCGCCACCGTCCTGTTCACGGTCCAGGCCGGCGGCCAGCCGCAATGGGCGCATCTGCAAGAGACCTGGGCCTGAGCGTTGGACCGGCCCGGGCGGCCCTCAGGCCAAAAAAAAGCCTCCGGCTAGGAGGCTTGTCGTTGTCGTTTTCGTATCCCGTCCAATAGCAGATCGGTGATGAATTCCGCCAGGACCAATTGCCGGGCCGCATCCGGCGTCTGCCGCGTGAAGCGTTCGATGATGCCCATCAGCGATTGGGCGAACCAATCGGACGGAACGTCTTCGCGGAACAGGCCGGCCTGCTGCTCGGCGCTGACGTTGCCGGCGATCATCGCCACCAGCTCGTCCTTCAGCGCCTCGGCCTCGGCGGCCTGGAAGAAGCCGATGCGCGTCAGGTTCGGATCTTCCTGCAGAATCGCGAGCAGGCCGCTCACGCTCTGGCGGAGACGCCCGGCCAGTTCGGCGTCTTGCAGGTCATCGGGCAAGCGTGCCTGGCCGATGGCCTGCCGCAAACGCTGGGCGAACAAGCCCACCAGTTCGTCGTAGGCCGCCTGCTTGCTGGCGAAGTATTGATAGAAGACAGGTTGGGTCACGCCGGCCCGGGCGACGATGTCGCTGATCCGGGTATGCTGGAATCCGCGTTCCGCGAATTCCGCTGCAGCGACTTCCAGAAGTTGAGCCCGTGTGCGTTCACCCTTGGTGAGACGCTTGTCTTGCGGTAAAGAAGTAGGTCGTGCCGTAATCATCGCGAGAAAATACTACCCTTCGGCGCTTTTAGCCACTGGTTTTATCCACGGCTTCCAGGACAGATACAACCATTGCAATGTCATACCCAAAGTGCTGGCCTGCTGTTGCCGCCATCGCCGTCGCCAGCCTGGTCTCGGGTTGCGTGCCCTACCCGGTCTACAAGACCATGCAGCCCGACGCCCACGCCACGGTGCTGGACGAAAACTCCCAGCCGCTGGCCGGTGCCCGGGTCGTGTTGATCAGCAGCACCTACCCCTATGGACGGGAACAGTTCCGCAACGAAACCCGCAGCGCGGCAGACGGCGGCGCCGCGTTCAAGGCCTTGCGGGAATGGCGCGCCGAATCGATGATGATCCACGGCGCGCAGGTGTACTTCTGGAACTGGTGCGTGGAAAAAGCGGGTTACGAAACCTATATGACCGTGGACCGTGACGCCGCGTATTTCAAGGACAAACCGCAAATCACGCTTCGTCCCGGCGAGTCGCATTCCTGCAACAGCTGGCCCGACCGGCAGGCATTGCCTGCGTCCCGCTGAAATCAGTTGAAATCTCCGTAGCGCTTGAGACACTTTATGGCAACGGCCACGCAGTAAAGTAGCGATACCGGTCCGGGCCAGGCGTTACGCCGGTCCCGGGGCGGATCAGGAGCAAGATCATGAAGCGGTTTTCTGGCCGTATGGCCATCGTCGCGGCGCTGGCATTGGCCGTGGCAAGCGCGCCTGCCATGGCTGGCGGGCGCGGCGGCGGTTATTGGGGCGGCGGCCATGGCGGCGGATATCACGGCGGATACCATGGCGGCCATCACAACTATCATGGCGGCGGCGGCAGCAGTTCCGACGGCTGGTGGATAGGCGGCGCGTTCGCGCTGGCCACCATAGGCCTGCTGCTGGCGGCGGATTCCGGGCCCTCCTACACGCAGGCTGGTGTCTACTCGTCGGGCGTGGGCTACACCAGCCCGCCGGTCTACGCGGCCCCCGTCTACAACGCGCCGGTCTATGAGGCGGCGCCCGTGTATGCCGCCCCTCAGCCTCAGTACGAGCCGGTGCAATACGAATCCGTACCGCCGGTCAACAACGCCCAGGCCAGCGCCACCGTGGATTGCCAGCGCTGGGCCATGAACCAGAGCGGCTATGACCCGGCCACCATCACGCAATGGACCACCCAGGTCATGGTGGACTCCTACAACCGCGCGCTCGATTCCTGCATGACCAGCCGCGGCTACCGCGCGCACTGAAGCGCGATTCCGGGTATTCCCGCTTGTCCCGCCGCGCCGGCCTGCACACACTGCATGCCGGCGCGCCTCATTGGAAAGCCGTTGCCGCGTCCCGGCGGATAGGCCGCCGGGCATGACAAGGGGAAAGCATGTTGAATCTCAAGCGGATCGCGGGGCTGTGCGCCATCGGCGCGGCTTGCGCGTTCTCGGCCGCCGCGCACGCGCAGGCCGACGCCAAGGCCCAGGCCATGACCATCGTGGTGCCTTACGGCGCGGGCGGCATCGTCGACAACACGGCGCGCGCCTTTGCGCAAAAGCTCGCGGCGGAACTGGGCCGGCCGGTGGTGGTGGAGAACCGCGGCGGCGCGGGCGGCATGATAGGCATGAACACGGTGGCGCGGGCCCATGACGAGAACACCCTGGCCTTCACCGCCGTCAGCCCGGTCACGCTGTCGCCGCATGTGATGAAGACGCTGTACGACCCATTGAAGGATCTGGCGCCCGTGGCGTCCGTGATGTATTCGCCGGTCTATCTGGTGGGCGGCCCGAAGTTCACGGGCAAGTCCTTCCAGGACATGCTGGCCCAGGCCAAGGCCGATCCCGGCGGCCTGTCGCTGGCCACCGCCGGCGTGGGATCGCTGGGACATCTGATGCTGGAACAGATCAACGGCCAGGCCGGCGTGCGCATCACGCACGTGCCCTACAAGGGCATGGCGCAGATGGTGCCCGACGCCCTGGGCGGCCAGTTCACGCTGATGCTGGTCAATGCCTCCGGCCCGGTCAATGCGCTGATCGACGAAGGCAAGCTCGTCCTGCTGGCCGTGGGCTCGCCCGCCCGGCTGCCGGCGCGGCCCGGCACGCCCACCTTGGCCGAACTGGGCTATCCCATGGCCAACATGACTTCCACCTTCGGCTTTTTCGCGCCGGCCAGCACCAGCCCGGATTTCCGCAAGCGCATGAACAGCCTGATCAATCGGATCGCCGCCATGCCGGACATCAGCAAGCCGCTGACAGACGCGCTGAACATCATGTCGCCCGGCACGGTGGAGCAGTTCTCGGCCCAGGTGCAGAAGGAATATGCGGACAACGGCCTGATCGTGAAGCAGGCCAACATCCGCAGCGAATAGGCGCAGGGTTCGCAGGCCGGCAACCCGTGCGGCGGAATTCGGGAACTCGGGGATGCGGCGGTTCAGCGCCGCCAGCCCCGCCAGGCGCACAGCAGGCCGACGGCCAGCAAGGCGCCGGCAGGCAAGACCCAGACGAATCCGGCATCCGTGTAGACCACCTGGTCGACCGGGTCGTAATAGCGGCCCAACTCGTTGAAGTCCCACTTCAGGTATTGGGCGTACCAGGCGTAAAAGAAGAACGCGGACAAGGCCAGACTGATCACGCTGATCACCTGCAGCAGCCCCTTGCTGCGGCCGGCGCGCACCGCGGCCTTCCACGCCAGGACCGCGCAGCCTGCCAGGGCCGCCAGCACCAGCAGGTCGCCGACATCAACGCCCATCGGCCGCCTCCAGGCCGGCCAGACAGGCCTGGGCTTCCTGCCACTGCTTTTCGCTGAAGACGCGCAAGCCGGCTCGTTGCAGCAGTTCTGCCGTCACGCCCACGCCGGGCTGCTTGCGGCCGGCGAAATGGCCGTCGTACACATAGCCGCTGCCACAGGAAGGACTGCCCTCCTTCAGCACCGCGATGCCGATGCCCTGCTTGCGCGCGGCCTCCAGCGCCGCTTGCGCGCCTTGCACGAAGGGCGTGGTCACGTCCTCGCCAGACACCGCCATGACGCGTGCACGGCCGGCCAGCACCGCCGCCGCGTCGGCGGCAGGCTCGATCTC
>NZ_DATCUY010000267.1:0-3719 GCF_036567245.1 Achromobacter sp.
CGTGTTCTGGACGAGGTTGGTGGGATCGACCACGACCCATTGCGCCTGGACGGTAGAGACGGTGCAGAGCATGGCCGCGACAGTGGCGGCGAGAAGACGCTTTTTCATGGCTGGTTCTCCGATAGTTGGGACAAGAAGGAAGCAGCCGCCGGTGCGGACGGCAGCAGGTCGGCGGCCCAGTCGAGGCCGCGATGGCGCAGCCACGCGCCCGCGAAGCCGGGAGCGCCGGCTTGTGCAAGCACGCGGTCAATGTCGCGTTGGTCTTGGGGGGTGGATGCGCCCGCGAAGGCGAGCGCCACCGGCCCCAGGTCGAGGTCGAACAGGCGGTTGCCGAGGCGCGACTGGTAGTAGTAGTCGCGCTTGGGCTGCGCGGTGGCGACGATCTCGATCTGACGGCTGTTGAGCCCGAAGCCTTCGTAGATCGTGCGAATCTGCGGCTCGGTCGCCTGCGGATTCGGCAGGAAAATCCGACTCGCGCAGCTCTCGATGATGGCTGGCGCGATAGTCGAATCCTTGATGTCGGCCAGCGATTGCGTGGCGAAGATGACGCTGACGTTCTTCTTGCGCAGCGTCTTGAGCCATTGCCGGATGCGGGCGGCGAAAGACGGCTCATCGAGGAACAGCCAGGCTTCATCGAGGATCAGCAGCGTGGGTGCGCCGTCGAAACGCTCATCGAAGCGGGCGAACAGGTAGCGCAGCACTGCCTGCACAGCGGCGGGGCTGTGCATCAGTTCTTCCATCTCGAAGCCCTGCACGGCGCCGAGGCCAAGACGGTCGGCGTCCGCGTCCAGCAGCTTGCCGTGCGCGCCGCCGAGCACATACGGGGCGAGCGCCTGTCGCAGCGCGTTGGATTGCAGCAGCACGGAAAGCCCGGTCATCGTGCGCTGCTCCACCGGCGCCCCGGCCAGGCTGCCCAGCGCCGACCAGATCGCCGCTTTCTCGTCCGGGCCGACGGTCACGCCTTCATGCAGCAAGCGGCCTTCCACCCATTCGGCCGCCCAGGTGCGGTAGCCCTCATGGTCGATGCGCGCGAGCGGCTGGAAGGCAATGCCGCCATCGGCGCCCAGGTCGTAGTGTTCGCCGCCCAGGCCGAGGATGGTGGCGCGCATCGAGCGGCCCATGTCGAAGGCAAAGACCCGCGAGCCGAAGTAGCGGCGGAACTGCAAGACCAGCTTGGCGAGCAGGACCGACTTGCCCATGCCGGTCGGGCCAGCGACCAGCGTATGCCCCACGTCGCCGATGTGCGTCACCAGCCGGAACGGCGTCGCGCCATCGGTGCGCGTCACGATCATCGGCGGCCCGTCGAGGTGATCGTTCTTCTCCGGCCCGGCCCACACCGCCGACAGCGGCATCATGTGCGCCAGATTCAGCGTCGAGACGATGGGCTGGCGCACGTTCGCATAGGCATTGCCGGGAATGGACGACAGCCACGCATCGACGGCATTGAGGGTTTCGGGGATGGTGACGAAGCCCCGGCCCTGGATGACGCGCTCCACCATGCGCAGCTTCTCGTCGGCCAGGGTCGGGTCGGCATCGAGCACCGTCACCGTGGCGGTGAGATAGCCGAACGCGACCTGATCGCTGCCCAGCTCCTGCAAGGCGGCGTCGGCGTCGGCCGCCTTGTTGCTGGCGTCGGTATCGACCAGCGGGCTTTCCTGCTGGAAGATGGTTTCGCGCAGCAGCGCCACCACGTTCTTGCGCTTGGCGAACCACTGACGGCGCAGGCGGCCGAGTTCCTTTTCCGCCTCGGCCTTGTCCATGCAGACAAAGCGCGTGCTCCAGCGGTAGCCAAAGCCCAGGCGGTTGAGGTCGTCCAGAATCCCCGGCCAGGTCGAAGTCGGAAAGCCACGCACCGACACCACGCGCAGGTGCTGGTCGCCCAGCACGGGCGCCAGGCCACCGACCAGCGCGGAGTCGGCCAGCAGCGCGTCGATGTGAAACGGCACTTCGGGCACGCCCACGCGGTAGCATCGTGTCGAGACGGTCGCGTGCAGATAGGTCAGCGTTTCAGCGTCATCGAGCCAGGCGATTTCCGGCATCACGCCATCGAGCAGGTCGAAGACGCGATCGGTTTCCGCGATGAAGGTATCGAGCCGGCCACGCCAGTCCACACCATCGCCGGGCGAGTTCTCGTAGAGCAGCTTGGCAGCGCGGGCGCGCGATTCCTCGGGCGGCAGGTACGCGAGCGTCAGGTGATAGCCACTCTCGAAGTGATGCCCCGATTCCTCGAAGGCCGCGCGGCGTTCTTCATCGACCAGCCAGGACAGTGGCTCGGGGAAGTCGGAATGCGGATAGTCCGCCGCCGGCCGGCGCTCGGCCTCGATGAACAAGGCCCAGCCCGACCCCAAGCGGCGCAGCGCGTTGTTGAGCCGCGCCGACGTGGCGATCAACTCGCCCTGCGTAGCGCTGTCCAGATCAGGTCCGCGAAAGCGCGCCGTGCGCTGGAAACTGCCATCCTTGTTCAAGACGACACCCGGCGCGATCAGCCCGGCCCAGGGCAGCCAGTCGGCCAGCAGCGCGGGCCGCTGGCGGTATTCGGCAAGGTTCAGCATGGCATCCCCCTCATACGTCCAGCAGCGGCTTGTGCTTGATGTGCCGGGCGAAGACCTGCATGAACTGCGGATCGACGCGCGCGCCCCAGACCGCCAGCGAATGGCCGACAATCCAGAGCACGACACCGGGAATCCACAGCTGCAGGCCCAGCCCGACGGCGGCAGCCAGCGTGCCGTTGGCGATCGCCACGGTGCGCGGCGCACCGCCCAGCAGGATCGGCTCGGTGAGCGAGCGGCGCAGCGGCACCTCGAAGCCCGGAAGATCGCTGGCCGTGTTCATACGACGGCCCCGCCGGAGAAGCTGAAGAACGACAGGAAGAACGAGGACGCGGCGAACGCGATGGACAGGCCGAACACGATCTGGATCAGCTTGCGAAAGCCGCCCGACGTGTCGCCAAAGGCCAGCGCCAGGCCGGTGGCGATGATGATGATGACCGCGACGATGCGCGCCACCGGCCCTTGGATCGACTCCAGGATGGATTGCAGCGGGCCTTCCCAGGGCATCGAGGAACCGGCGGCCTGCGCCGTGCCCGCCAGCAAGAGCATCAGCGCGGCCAGCAGCAGCCCTTGTCCGGCGGGACGGGCCAGGCAGCGCAACCGTGCCAGCATGGGCAGCCGAGAAAGCGGATTTACGGAAAGACGGAAAGCATCAACGGGCGTCATGGCAGTTCTCCAGAGGGTTGGTCAGGGGACGGGGAAGGCGCAGCGGCGGCGGCTGCATGAAGAACCGGCGGCAGCTCGGGAAACGGCGCTTCCAGCGCGTCCGCCAGCCGGTAGCCGGCGGCGTCGAAACCGACGACGCGGGCGATGCTTTCAACGCGGCGCTTGCGGCCACGTCCGGCGATGTGGATGACGACGTTGACCGCCTCGGCGATCAGCGCACGCGGCGGGTTCACGGCCACTTCGAGAATCAGTTGCTCCAGCCGCAGCAGCGCGCCCAGCGCGGAGCCGGCGTGGATCGTGGCGACGCCGCCAGGGTGGCCGGTGCCCCACACCTTGATGAGATCCAGCGCTTCGCCGCCGCGTACTTCGCCGACGATCACCCGGTCTGGGCGCAGGCGCATCGTGGCGCGCACCAGCTCCTGCATCGACACCACGCCCGCACGGGTGCGCAGCGGTACATGGTCACGGGCCGCGCATTGCAGTTCGATGGTGTCTTCGAGTACC
>NZ_DATCUY010000268.1:0-6339 GCF_036567245.1 Achromobacter sp.
CGTGCTCGCCCGACAGCCAGCGCTGGCCTCCGCCCCATTCCAGCAAGGCGGGTCCCAGCCCGAGGGCGGCAGCGGTGGGTGGCAGCGCCAAGCGCCATAGAGGCCGGCCCGGCGCGAAAAATGCATGGGTCTGCTCGCGCAGCGACCGCCACCAGGCTTGCGCCGCTTCAGGCGCCAGCGGCGTTCCGCCTATCAGTTGGCGGGCGCTGGCAATCGCGGGCGGCGCGCCCGACAGGCGCACAGCCATCTGGCCTTCGCCGCCTTCGTCTGCGCCGCTCCAGCTGGTGGCCGAGATCGGCAAAGGCTTGCCGCGCCACAGGGCGAAACTGGCCAAGGCCTGCGCCTGCGTGGCGGGCAGCGTCAGGGTGACCTCTTCCATCGGCCGCGGCACGACCTTCAAGGACACCTCGAGTATGGCGCCGAAGATACCGTGCGAACCGGCCAAAAGGCGCGACACGTCATAGCCCGCCACATTCTTCATGACCTCGCCGCCAAACGAGAGGATGCGGCCTTCCGAATCCAGCAATTGCGCGCCCAGGACGAAATCCTTGAGCGCGCCAGCGCTCATGCGGCGCGGGCCCGACAACCCCGCCGCGACGCATCCGCCCACCGTGGCGGAAGTCGAGAAATGCGGCGGCTCGAAGGCCAGCATCTGTCCGTTCTCGGCCAGCGCATCTTCGAGTTCAGCCAGCGGCGTGCCCGCGCGCACCGTCACCACGAGCTCCGAAGGGTGGTAGCTGACAATGCCGCGATAGGGCGTCATGTCCAGCAGACAGTGGCCGTCCTGCGGCGTCACCGGACGGTAGTTGCCATAGAATGCCTTGCTGCCGCCGCCCATCACAAACAGGGGTTTGTGACCGGCACGGGCCGTCATGACCTGGTCGCACAATTCCGACAGGACGAAATCCATAAGGACAGGTCCTAGAAACGGGCGAGATCGGGGAAGCGCAGCTCTCCCGCGTGGACATGCATCTTGCCGTATTCGGCGCAGCGGGCCAGCGTGGGGATCACTTTTTCAGGATTGAGCAGGCAGGGCGGATCGAAGGCCCGCTTTACCGCCAGGAACGCGTCGAGTTCTTCGCGAGAGAATTGCACGCACATTTGATTTATTTTCTCCATACCCACCCCGTGCTCTCCGGTCACGGTCCCTCCTACCTGCACGCACAGCTCAAGAATGGCGGCGCCGAATTTCTCGGCGCGCTCCACCTCGTCCGGCTTGTTCGAATCGAACAGGATCAACGGATGCAGGTTGCCGTCGCCCGCGTGAAAGACGTTGGCGCAGCGCAGGCCGAACTCGTCTTCCATCTGCTCGATGGCGCCCAGCACGCGCGCCAGATGGCGGCGCGGTATCGTGCCGTCCATGCAATAGTAATCGGGCGACACCCGCCCGGCGGCCGGAAACGCGTTCTTGCGGCCGGCCCAGAACTTCAGGCGCTCGGCCTCCGACGACGAGACCTGGCAGCGCGTTGCGCCCGCCGCGCGAAACACAGCCTCCATGCGCGCGATCTCGTGCTCGACCTCTTCGGGCGTGCCGTCCGATTCGCACAGCAGGATGGCTTGCGCGTCCATGTCGTAGCCCGCGCGCACAAAGGGTTCGACCATGTGCGTCGCACGGCGGTCCATCATCTCCAGGCCCGCCGGTATCATGCCGGCCGCGATCACCTGGGTGACCGCATTGCCCGCCGCTTCCACGCTGGAAAAGCTGGCCATGACCACCCGCGCGCAGGCCGGTTTGGGGATCAGCTTGACCGTCACCTCCGTGACCACGCCCAGCATGCCTTCCGAACCGATGAAGACGGACAGCAGATCCAGCCCCGGCGCATCGGGCGCCTCGGAACCGAGTTCGACCACATCGCCGTCGATGGTCACGACCCGCACGCGCAGCACGTTGTGCACGGTCAGCCCGTATTTCAGGCAATGTACGCCGCCGGAATTCTCCGCCACGTTGCCGCCGATGGAACAGGCGATCTGGCTGGAAGGGTCGGGCGCGTAGTACAGCCCGTAAGGCGCGGCCGCCTCCGAGATCGCCAGATTGCGCACACCCGGCTGCACGATGGCCGTGGCGCTGGCCAGGTCGATGTGCTTGATGCGATTGAATTTCGACAAGCCGAGCAACACGCCGCGGCTGTGCGGCATGGCGCCTCCGGACAAGCCGGTGCCGGCGCCGCGCGCAACCACGGGCGCATTCAGGCGTTTGCAGATGCGCATGACGGCTTGCACCTGCTCTTCCGTTTCGGGCAGGGCAACGACCGCAGGCAGCGCGCGATATAGAGAGAGGCCGTCGCACTCGTAAGGGCGAGTATCCTCTTCGCGGAACAACACGCAGTGCGCGGGCAACGCGGCCGACAACGCCTCGATGAGTTGCTGCAAGGAATAAGGCGCCTGCACTTGTGCCAGGCCAGTTTCGACCAATGAATTCATGAGCGCAACAATAGCGCGAGCGCCCGCCCGAAGCAGACCGGGATTTACCCGCATCCGTGCACCCGCGGCACAGCAGATAAGTAACCAGCCGTAATCGCATGCCGCGCGTGGGCGACGTCCCGCTCGCCCGACCCTGCCGCCGGCTAGAAAAAAGCCGACGGCACGCCGTCGGCTTCGGATGTCGGCGGCGTTGCCGCGGCAGGCTTACCAGGACACGATCTTGCCCGGATTGAGAATGTTGTTCGGATCGAACGCGTGCTTCAGGCTGCGCATCAGGTCCAGGGCATCCTCGCCATGCTCTTCGGCCATGAACTGCATCTTGTGCAGGCCCACGCCGTGCTCGCCCGTGCAGGTGCCGTCGGCGGCAATCGCGCGGCGCACCAGGTTGTGGTTGATGGCTTCGGATTCTTCCCATTCCTTGGCGCTGTCCGCATCGAGCAGCATCAGCACATGGAAGTTGCCATCGCCGACGTGGCCGACGATCGTGTAGGGAAAGCTGGCGCGGTCGAGTTCTTCGACCGTGTCGCGCACACAATCGGCCAGGCGCGAGATCGGCACGCAGACGTCGGTGGTGCTGGCGCGGCAGCCGGGGCGCAGTTGCAGGCCGGCGAAATAGGCGTTGTGGCGGGCGGTCCAGAGGCGGCTGCGGTCCTCGGGACGCTCGGCCCATTCGAAGTCCATGCCGCCATGGTCCGCCGTGATCGCCTGCACGGTTTCGGCCTGTTCCTGCACGCCGGCGGGACTGCCGTGGAATTCGAACACCAGCAACGGCGTTTCGCGCAGGGTCAGCTTGCTGTGCAGGTTCACCGAGCGCACGCTGGCCGCGTCCATGAATTCGACGCGGGCGATCGGCACGCCCATCTGGATGATTTCGATCACGCTTTGCACGGCCGAATCCAGCGTGGGGAAATTGCAGACCGCGGCCGACACGGCTTCAGGCTGCGGGTACAGGCGCACCGTCACTTCGGTGATGATGCCCAAGGTGCCTTCGCTGCCGACGAAGATGCGCGTCAGGTCGTAGCCCGCAGAGGACTTGCGGGCGCGGCCCGCGGTGCGGACGATGCGTCCGTCCGCCGTCACCACGGTCAGCGACATGACGTTCTCGCGCATGGTGCCGTAGCGCACGGCGTTGGTGCCGGAAGCGCGCGTGGCCGCCATGCCGCCCAGGCTGGCGTCGGCGCCCGGATCGATCGGGAAGAACAGGCCGGTGTCGCGGATTTCCTCGTTGAGCTGCTTGCGCAGCACGCCCGCCTGCACGGTGGCGGTCAGGTCCTCGGCGTTGACCGCCAGCACCTTGTTCATCTGCGACAGGTCCAGGCTGATGCCGCCCTGGATCGCCAGGATGTGGCCTTCGAGCGAAGAGCCGGCGCCGTAGGGGATCAGGGGAACGCGATGCTGGTTGCACAGCTTGGCGATCTCGGCCACTTCCTCGGTCGTGTGCGCGAAAACCACGGCGTCCGGCGGCATGGCCGGATAGGGAGATTCATCGCGGCCATGATGGTCGCGCATGGCGGAGGATTCGGACAAGCGATCGCCAAAGCGCGCGCGCAAGGCATCCAGACAGGCGGCCGGCACCGGACGGCGCAACGTTTCAGCGTGCAAGGGAGCGTTCATGGTCAGCGTGATCTCGGGTTCGTTAACCTGATTATTCTACGCCGCCGCGCACGCAGCGCCGCAAACCGCCAGGCGCTGGCGATCCGCGGCGCTGCCAGGGCTTACTTGCCGGAAGTCAGGGCGACCCGGCGGCGTTCGCGCACGGCGTGGGCCAGGCGCTCGAGCACGGCGACCGAAGCGTCCCAGTCGATGCAACCGTCGGTGATGCTCTGGCCGTAGACCAGCGGCGTGCCCGGCACCATATCCTGGCGGCCGCCCAGCAGATGGCTTTCGACCATGACACCCACCAGGCGGCTGTCGCCTGCTTCCATCTGGCGCGCCACGTCGTCGATGACCATCGGCTGGTTCTCGGGCTTCTTGCTGCTGTTGGCGTGGCTGGCGTCGATCATGATGCGTTGCGCCAGGCCGGCCTTGGACATGTCCTGGCAGGCCGCGTCCACGCTGGCCGCATCGTAGTTCGGCGTCTTGCCGCCGCGCAGGATGACGTGGCAGTCCTCGTTGCCGGCCGTCGACACGATGGCCGAATGCCCGCCCTTGGTCACCGACAGGAAATGGTGCGGCTGCGACGCCGCCTTGATCGCGTCCACCGCGATCTTGACGTTGCCATCGGTGCCGTTCTTGAACCCCACCGGACACGACAATCCCGAAGCCAGTTCACGATGCACCTGGCTTTCCGTCGTCCGAGCCCCGATCGCCCCCCAGGAGACCAGATCCGCGATGTACTGCGGCGTAATCATGTCCAGGAACTCGCAACCCGCCGGCAGTCCCAGGCTGTTGATGTCCAGCAGCAGTTCGCGGGCGACGCGCACACCCTTGTTGATGTCGAAGCTGCCGTCCAGGTCCGGATCGTTGATCAGGCCCTTCCAGCCCACGGTGGTGCGCGGCTTCTCGAAGTACACGCGCATCACGATTTCCAGGTCGGCGCTCAGGCGGTCGCGCACGGGCTTCAGACGCTTCGCATATTCGATGGCCGCGCGGGTGTCATGGATGGAGCAAGGACCGATCACGACGATCATCCGGTCATCCATGCCATGCAGGATGCGGTGCATCCCCTGGCGGGCGGCGAACACGGTGTCGGACGCCTCCTTGGTGCAGGCGAACTCGCGCATGACGTGCGCGGGCGGGTTCAGCTCTTTGATTTCTCGAATGCGAAGGTCGTCGGTATTGTGTGACACGGTACTGCTCCTGGGTTGCCCGCCACGGGGATGTTCCCGAGGTGGTTTCCTCAACTGGCGGCGCAAAAAAAGCCGCCAGTTCGCTGGCGGCTTTTTGGGGGGGATTCTTTCCAAACTTCAGATTGAGCGCGTCCCTTCCTCCGCCAGCGGCTTCAGAAAACCATAAAAATAAAAATAAAAAGCGGGGGACGCGAATTTCATGGGGATTGACTCTAGCACAAATTTCCCGGGCCGTCACCCGGGTTTTTTCGGGATCAGGCCGTGCCGCCGACCGTCAGGCCTTCCATGCGGACCGTAGGCATGCCCACGCCCACAGGCACGCTCTGCCCGTCCTTGCCGCAGGTGCCGACGCCGGAATCCAGCTGCAGATCGTTGCCGATCATGGTGACGCGGTTCATGGCGTCCGGACCGTTGCCGATCAGGGTGGCGCCCTTGACCGGGTAGGTCACCTTGCCGTTTTCGATCATGTAGGCCTCAGAAGCCGAGAACACGAACTTGCCGTTGGTGATGTCGACCTGGCCGCCGCCGAAGTTGACCGCGTACAGCCCGCGCTTGACGGACGACACGATTTCCTCGGCCGGCTTGTCACCCGCCAGCATGTAGGTATTGGTCATGCGCGGCATGGGCAGATGCGCAAACGATTCGCGGCGGCCGTTGCCGGTGGCGGCGGTCTTCATGAGGCGCGCGTTCAGGGTGTCCTGCATGTAGCCGCGCAGGATGCCGTCTTCGATCAGCACGTTGCGCTGGGTGGCATTGCCTTCATCGTCGATGTTGAGCGAACCGCGGCGATCCGGGATCGTGCCGTCATCCACCACCGTCACCCCCTTGGAGGCCACGCGTTCGCCGATGCGGCCGGAGAACACACTGGAACCCTTGCGGTTGAAATCGCCTTCCAATCCGTGGCCCACGGCCTCGTGCAGCAGGATGCCGGGCCAGCCGGAACCCAGCACGACGGTCATTTCGCCGGCCGGCGCCGGACGCGCCTCCAGGTTCACCATGGCTTCATGCACTGCGCGCTCGACGTAGCCTTGCAGCATTTCGTCCGTGAAATAGGCCAGGCCCAGGCGGCCGCCGCCCCCGGCGTGGCCCATCTCGCGGCGGCCGTTGCGCTCGGCGATGACGGTCAGCG
>NZ_DATCUY010000269.1:0-2348 GCF_036567245.1 Achromobacter sp.
GTG
This sequence comes from Achromobacter sp., assembly GCF_036567245.1. Lineage (GTDB taxonomy): Bacteria > Pseudomonadota > Gammaproteobacteria > Burkholderiales > Burkholderiaceae_B > Achromobacter. The sequence continues at coordinate 4 of NZ_DATCUY010000269.1, forward strand.
GGGCGGGGCGGGGGCTGGTTGGCGGTGCCGGGGGGCGGTCTTTCGAAGAAGGTCTCTTCGGTGATCGACTGCGGCGGGAAGTGGACGATGAGCGTGGCGGCCCCGTCGCCAGCCTTCTTCAGGCGCGGCGGCTGGCCCGGCGTCACCGCCAGGTTGCGCAGCTCCAGCCGCAAGGCCAGCAGGTCGGCCGGGCGTAGCACCGCTTGGCCCGGGCGGGTGCCGTCGAAGAAATTGCGGTTGGGATTTGGGGCCAGGACAGGAATGTTCAGCCTTCTGGTGACCATGCCAGTTCTCCTGCAAATAAGGAAACCCAGGAACGAAATCCTGCACGTCCAGCTACCTGCGAATCGAACTGCCAATGTGGCGAAAATTATCGTTGTGTTGCGTTAGTAGTCAACAACGCGCAGGCGCGTGGCGGAGGCTGCCGCGGCCGCGCCGGTTTGAGAATCCGGATGTGGCTTAATGATGTAGAAGGCGCGCGCCTTCATTCGCGAAGTTCATGCTTTGCATGAGATCTTGGTAGCCATCCGCAGAACCGGAAAGGGATGACGCGGCAGCCTTCGCCTCAAAGGATGGGGCGACCGTCAGCGGAATTTATTTTGTACGAATGCGTAACGGCTCCGGCCCCGGAAACTGCGCTGGCCTCGGGGCCGACCGCGCAGCGGGCCTAGCTGCTGGCTACCGCCGGCGCATCGCCCAGCGCCTGCAGGCACTCCGCCAGCGGCGGAATGCCGCTGGCCAGCGTCGCGACGGTTTGCGCATCGACCTTGGACAGCGGGGGAATCTCGGCCAGCACGCGCACGTCGCCGAAGCGCTCGATGGCTTCCCTGTTGCCCGCCGAAAGCGGCCCGCTCATGATCACGCCCAGCACCGGAATGCCGCGGCGCTTGAGGGCCTCCAGGCTGAGCAGGGTGTGGTTGATGGTGCCCAGGCCGCTACGCGCGGCCAGCACCACCGGCATGTCCAGCCGCGCGATCAGGTCGATCATCATGTGGCTGTCGTCTATCGGTACGTAGAGGCCGCCCGCGCCTTCCACGATCAGCGGCGCCTGCGTGGCCGGCGGCACGATGCTGGTGGCGTCGACGATGGTGTCCTCCAGGGTGGCGGCGGCCCAGGGAGACAGCGGCGCCTGCAGCACGTAGGCGGGCAGGTGCAGGCGTTCGGGCGGCAGCCCGGCCAGTTGCGCCACGGTTTCGGTGTCGCCCGGTTCTTCCGCCACGCCCGTCTGCACCGGTTTCCAATAGTCGGCGTTCCAGGCGCGCGCCAGGATCGCGGACACCAGGGTCTTGCCGATGCCGGTATCCGTGCCGGTCACGAAAACGCCGGTGGGGTGTTGGTTCGTTTTTTTCCACATACCGTAGGCCAGGTGATAGGTCACCCCGGCTCCTTGTTCGTCAAACGCCGCCAGCACCCGCCGCAGTTGTGTCGCGCCCAGAGGCGCGCGTCCCGGAGCAGGCGTGGTAGCGCCTATGCCTTTGAGCCCGCGCAGGAAACGCAGGCCGTCAGGATGATTTTGTATCAGCCGTTCGCCGCGCACGCCACCCGCCAGATTGCCCCAGTCCGGACGGATGGAGGCGGCCGACGGATAGCGCGGCGTGGCTGCATTCAGTCCGGCCGCGGCATGGGCGTCCTGCCATTCCTGGAACGTGCCGTCCGCCAGCGTCGCCACGGCCAGGCAGCCGCCTGGCGCCAGCAGGGCGGCCAGCCGGCCCAGCCCCGCGTTCAGGTCTGAAAACCACTGCACCGCCAGGCTGGAGCAGATCAGGTCGTAGCCGCCCGCAAGTCCGGCCGGATGCTCGCCGTCCAGCAACTGGTAGCGGGCAAGGCCTGGCAGGGCCAGGCCTTGTTGCGCAGCTGCCAGCATGCCGGGAGCGATGTCGGTGACGGTCCAGTCGGCCGGACCGATGCGGCGCGCCAGCGCCTGGGTCAGCAGGCCGGTGCCGCAGCCGATCTCCAGGATGCGCGGACGTGCGGGCAAGGGCAGCAGGGCGATATCGCTGGCCAGCCGCTCGGCCGCAATGCGCTGGATGGACGCGTGGTCTTCGTAGGCCTGGGCGGCAGCGCCGAAGCGCGCGCCGATCCCGGCGTTGCGCGGGGCTTGCGTCATGCAGCGCCCGCCAGGCGGGAAATGAAGGCGCGGACATGGGCAGCGCACCAGGCGGCATCCGACACGGGCAACAGGTGGCCGCCGCCCGCGCGTTCATGGATCTGCGCGTCGGCCCGGCCGGCAAATGCTGCTTGCGTCATGGGCGCGGGAACGATGGGATCGTCCGCGCCGGCCAGGACCAGCAGCGGCACGGGCAGCGCGGCCAGAGCCTCGCGCCGGTCTTCGTCGCGCAGGGCCT
>NZ_DATCUY010000270.1:0-1746 GCF_036567245.1 Achromobacter sp.
AGCGGGTGGCCTTGGCGCGCGCGTTGGCGCGCCGGCCCGGCCTGTTGCTGCTGGACGAGCCGTCCGGTGGCCTGGATGCCCTGACGCGCATCGAGGCCCAGGCCGCCATCGAGCAAGCGTGGCGGCATGCCGGATTCACCGCCGTGCTGGCCACGCGCGACGTCTACGAGGCGGTGGCGCTGGCCGATCGCATCCTGGTGATCGACGACGGCGTATTGGTGTTCGACGAACGGGTCGAACTGGCACGGCCGCGCGCCCGGGGTTCGCCCGCCTTCGCGGCTTTGGCGGCGCGCGTGTTGCGCGCCGTGTTGAAAGAACCCGACCCGCCAGACGCGGACCGGCACTTGGCGCCGGTGGTCCAGATTCGGCATTTACGGCTGGCGGTATAGCGCCGCGCGGCCGGCATTCACGCAATGGCGCCATGACGGCGCCGCCTTTTTCCTTTCAGGAGCAAGACCATGACCATTCAATCCATCAACGCCCGCAACCAGTTCCGCGGCAAGATCAAGGAAATCATCCTGGGCCCGGTGGTGTCCGAAGTGGATGTGGACACCCCCGCAGGCATCGTCACGTCGGTGATCACCACGCGTTCCGTCAAAGAGCTGGACTTGCAGGTCGGCACCGAAGTGCTGGCCTTTGTGAAGGCGACCGAGGTGTCCGTCGCCAAACTTTGAAAACGAATGGATCGACGCCGGCGCTTTCCTTGTGCCGGCGTTAGGCATATATTGTCAGCGCGTTATCCGGCGGTTTCCTCCTGGCTTGTGGCTTCATGCGTTGCTTCACGGAGAACGGTTCATGCGTCGACTGCAAGGGTGGTTCATCGGCTGGTTATGCCTGGGGCTGGCGGTCTGCCTGCCCGCCATGGCGCAAACCAAGCTCGACAATGGGCAGTTGGATCAGCTGATGGCGCCGGTGGCGCTATACCCTGATGCCTTGCTGTCGCAGATACTCATGGGGGCAACCTACCCCGACGACATCGCCGCCGCGGCCCAGTGGTCGGCCGCGCACACGTCGGAATCCGGCGACAAGGCGGTCAAGGCGGTCGAAGGCGAAAGCTGGGACCCCAGCGTCAAATCCCTGGTCGCCTTCCCCTCCGTCATGGACATGATGGGCCGGCAACCCGACTGGGTGAAATCGGTGGGCGATGCCTTCCTGGCGCAACCCGACGGCGTGATGGACTCGGTTCAGCGGCTGCGCGTGCAGGCGGAAAAGGCCGGCAACCTGAAGAGCACGCCGCAGCAGAAGGTCTCCTCAAGCACCACCAACGACAAGACCGTGGTCGTGATCGAGCCGGCCGACCCGCAAGTCGTCTACGTGCCCAGCTACAACCCGACCGTGGTCTATGGCGCCTGGGCCTACCCGTCCTATCCCCCCTATTACTATCCGCCGCCGCCCGGCTCCGTCTTCGCGACTTCGCTGGTGGCCGGCATCGGTTTTGGCTTGGGCGTGGCCGCCGTCGATTCGATGTGGGGCGGATTCAACTGGGGACATAACGACGTCGATATCAACGTCAACCGGTACAACAACGTCAACGTCAATCAACGAATCGACAACGCCCGGAACAACAACGTGTCCTGGCAACACAATCCGGCCAACCGCGGCAACACCCCTTATGCGGACCAGGCCAACCGCCAGCGCTTCGACAGCCAGCGCCAGGCGGGCCTGCAGAATCGCCAGGCGGGACAGCAACGCGCGGGCCAGGGCGGCAGGGCCACGGTGGGCGCCGCTGCGCCGAATTCGCGTGAT
>NZ_DATCUY010000271.1:0-20379 GCF_036567245.1 Achromobacter sp.
AGCAGGCGACGGCGCAGCAAGCTGCCCAGCCGGCGCCGGCTGCCGCCGGGGTCGACCCGGCGCAGCGGCTGCAGCAGCTCAAGGATCTGCTGGACAAAGACCTGATAACGGCCGCGGACTACGATTCGGCCAAGGCCGAAGTGCTGAAGAAACTCACCAGCTAAGGCTCCATGCAGCAGGTTCTGTGTCCGCAGTGCGGCGCCCCAGTCAAGTTCACGTCCGCGGCATCCGTCATGGCGGTCTGCGGCGCTTGCCGCAGCACCTTGCTGAAGGACGCCGAGTCGGTCAAACGCATCGGCGAGGCCGCCGAGGTCCTGGAGGACTACTCGCCCTTGTGCCTGGGCGCGGCCGGCGCCTATGAAGGCAAGCGCTTCGACCTTATCGGCCGCATCCAGCTGCGCTACGAAGACGGCTTCTGGAATGAGTGGTATCTGTGGTTCGAGGATGGCTCCGATGGCTGGCTGTCGGACGCCTCGGGCCAGTACGCAGTAACCCGGCGACGCAAGGTCAAGTCCACGCAGGGCATGCCGGCGTTCGACGACATTTCCCCCGGCGACGAGTTGAAGCTGGACGGCCAGCGCTTCACCGCTGCCGACGTGCGCGCCTGCCAGGCGGGCGGCACGCAAGGCGAACTGCCCTTCGTGCCGGGCGAGGGCTGGCTGGCCAAGGTGGCGGATTACCGCAGCCTGGACGCGTTCCTGACGCTGGATTTTTCCGATGGACCCGAACCCGAGTTGTACATCGGCAAGGCCTTCGACCTGTCCGCCATGCAGGCGGCATCGTTGCGCTCCAACGAGCAGGTCGAGGAGACGGCCGGCCGTTTCCGCGGCCAGATCAAGGCGCTGGACTGCCCGAACTGCGGCGGGCCGATAAGTTTCGTGGCCGCCATGGCCACCCAAGTGGTCTGCCCTTCGTGTTCGGCCGCGGTCGATTGCTCGGGACCCACCGCTGAAGTCATCGAGAAAGCCCGCAAGGTCAAGGCCATCCAGACCACGCTGGCGCTGGGCGCGGTGGCCAAGATCGACGGTGCTTCCTACACGCTCATCGGCCTGATGAAGTGCGCCGATCCGGATCCCGAGGAACCGTCCGACTGGATCGAGTACCTGCTGTTCAATCCCGTGAAGGGATTCATCTGGCTGGTGGAAACCGAAGAGGGCTGGGAGCGCGTGCAGGTGTGCGACACCTGGCCCAGCCTCAACAATGCCAGCAGCGTGCGCTGGCGCTCCAAGCTTTATCAGAAGCTGTACGACTACACCTCGCGCGTGGAACTGGCGCTGGGCGCGTTCAACTGGCGCGTCAAGGTCGGCGACAGCACCAAGATTACCGACTACAAGGCCGGCAACCTCAAGCTGACCCGCGAGTTGAGCGAGTCCGAACTGGGCTGGTCGGCGTCGGGTCCGGTGGCGCCGGCGCAACTGGCCGAATGGTTCGGCAACCCTGAACTCGCCAAGCAGAAGGCCATGCCCTCGAGCGGCAAGGGCAGGGGATACCGCAAATGGGCGTGGACGGCCATGATCGCGATGGGGTTCCTGAATCTGGGCAATATTTTCAGCGGACGCATCATCCCTATCTTGATCGGCCTGGCGTTCCTCTGGATCCCCGCGGCGCTGGCGGACAAACTCTCAGGCAAGGACGAATAGCAAGATGGGCAAGCTCATGTATGCCATCTACGCGGTCGTGGTCGTGCTGGCCACGACGGGGGCAAGTTCGCCCGGCGCCCGCATCAGCAGCGGCGGCGGCAGTACCAGTAGCAGCAGTTGGGGCAGCAGTTCGTCCGGCGGATCTGGCTGGTCCTCGGGCGGATCCCATAAGTGACCCCACATGCCACACCCGGCCGCCACGTACTGGCGGACTTCCGCGGCGTGCCGGCGGATCGCCTGACCGACGCGCAAGCGCTGGAGCGTGACCTGATCGCCGCGGCCCAGGCGGCGGGTGCCCGTGTGCTGAGCGCCCACTTCCATCATTTCGGCGATGGCGCCGGCGTGACCGGCGTGGTCCTGCTGAGCGAATCCCATATCAGCATCCACACCTGGCCCGAACATGCGTTCGCGGCGCTGGATATTTTCATGTGCGGCACGGCCCGGCCCGAACTGGCGCTGGAACACCTGCGGGCGCGGCTGGCGCCCGAGGCCGTGCATGCGACCACGGTGGCGCGCGGCTGAAGCCTGCGCCGGGTCCCGCGGCCGGAATCCACGGCCCTCACTCCTTGATATTGCTCAACGCCACCCCGGGAAGCCAAATTGACGAGCGTTATATACCTATATATATTTCGTTACTGACTTAGCGATTCCCCTGGGAGAAGAACATGTTCCGCAAACGTCCGATCGTGGCGCTGTCCTTGGCGCTGGCCGCCGCATGGAGCGCAAATGCCAATGCCGGCGACCTGGTGGTGTCGGCCGCCGCCAGCCTGACCAACGCCTTCAAGGAAGTCGCGCAAGGCTACGAAAAAGAGCATGCCGGCACCAAGGTCATCCTGAACTTCGGCGCTTCCGACGTACTGCTGCAGCAGATCGTCAAGGGCGCGCCGGCCGATGTGTTCGCCTCGGCCGACCAGAAGGCCATGGACAAGGCAGTTGAGGAAAAGGCCGTCAAGGCGGCGTCCCGGGTGGACTTCGCCGCCAACCAGGTGGTGCTGATCGTCCCCGCCGACAGCAAGGCCAACATCACCGCGCTCAAGGACCTGACCCGCGACGACGTCAAACGCATCGCCTACGGCAACCCGGCATCAGTGCCGGTGGGCCGCTACACGCAGGGCGCACTGGAAGCCGCCGGCCTGTGGAAGGAAGTGCAGGCCAAGAGCGTGCTGGCCCAGAACGTGCGCCAGAGCCTGGACTACGTGGCGCGCGGCGAGGTCGACGCGGGCTTCGTGTTCGCGACCGACGCGGCCATCATGGCGGACAAGGTCAAGGTCGCGGTACGCGTGCCGTCGCAGACGCCGGTGACCTATCCCATCGCCGTCACCACCCGCGAAGCCGCCGCCAAGGAAGCCGAAAGTTTCGTCGCCTATGTGCTGTCTCCCGCGGGTCAGGCGATACTGTCGCGCTACGGCTTCCAGAAGCCCTGATACCTGTTGAATCGTAGGCATTGATGAGTGATCCGGTTTGGGTGCCCCTGCTGCTTTCCCTGAAAGTGGCAGGTTGGGCCACGCTGTTGGCAACCGTGGCCGGCACGGCCGCGGCCTATGGCCTGTCGCGCTGGCGCTGGCCGGGGCGCGACCTTCTGGACGCGCTGCTCACCTTGCCGCTGGTGCTGCCGCCCACGGTGCTCGGCTACTACCTGCTGGTGCTGCTGGGGCGCCGCGGCATCATCGGCGAGACGCTGGCGGGCTGGGGCATCGAACTGGTCTTTACCTGGCAGGGCGCGGTGATCGCGGCTTCCGTGGTGGCGTTTCCATTGGTGTTCAAATCGGCCCGCGCCGCCTTCGAGAACGTCGACAGTCAGCTGGAAAGCGCGGCGCGCGTGCTGGGCGTGTGCGAGGCGGGCGTGTTCTTTCGCGTCACCCTGCCTTTGGCCGCGCGCGGCATCGCCGCCGGTGTGCTGCTGGCATTCGCGCGGGCGCTGGGCGAATTCGGCGCCACGTTGATGATTGCCGGCAACCTGCCGGGACGCACGCAGACCCTGTCGGTCGCCATCTACGAGGCGGTGCAGGCGGGCGACGACGCCACCGCCAACATGCTGGTGCTGGTCACCTCGGTGACCTGCGTGGTGGTCTTGCTGCTGGCCGGCAAGCTGGTGCCCGTCAGCGGCCGGCGCAACGGGAGCGCGCTATGAGCGTCAGCATCCAGGTGCGCAAGCAGATGGTGTCCGGCGACCGGCGCTTTGCGCTGGACGTGGCGTTCGATTCCTCGGCCAAGCGCATCGCGCTGTTCGGTCCGTCGGGGGCGGGCAAGAGCCTGACCCTGCGCGCGGTGGCTGGCTTGCTGCGGCCCGATTCGGGCCGCATCGAGATCAACGGCCGCGTGCTGTTCGATTCCAATGCCGGCGTCAGCCTGCCCGCGCAGTCGCGCCGCGTCGCCTACCTGTTCCAGGACTACGCCCTGTTTCCCCATCTGACGGTAGCGCAGAACATCGCTTTCGGGCTGCGGCGCGGTTGGCGCAATCCGCCCAGGCGCGAGGTCGGGCCCGAGGCGCAGCGCTGGGTGGACGCGTTCGAGCTGGGCTCCATCGTAGGCAGCTACCCCAGCGAAATCTCGGGCGGACAGAAGCAGCGGGTGGCCTTGGCGCGAGCGCTGATGCTGCGGCCGGACATCCTGCTGCTCGACGAACCCTTTTCAGCGCTGGACTCGCAGCTGCGCGGCAAGATGCGCTCGGAACTCAACGCCTTGCAGCGTCAGCTGGACGTGCCCATGCTCTTGATCACGCACGACCCGGCCGACGTGGACGCGCTGGCTGACGAAGTGTTCGAAGTGCGCGAGGGCCGGGTGCGGCGCCACGACGAGGACGTGGGCGTCTGAGAGATCAGTCCAGCACGCCAAGTATCACGCTGGAAGCCTTGAAGATCGCCACCGCGTCGGCGCCCACCCCCAGGGCCAGGTCCTGCGCGCTTTCATTGGTGACGATGGCCGCCAATGTCACGCCGCCGTCCAGTCCGATCAGGATCTCGCTGTTGACGGCGCCCGGGCGCAGGGCGGTGATCTTGCCCGGCAGTTGATTGCGCGCCGACAGGCGCAGGCCGGGTCCGGGCGCGCCCACGATGACCGATGACGCCTTGACCAGCGCGATCGCCTCCTTGCCCATCGCCAATCCCAATTCCTGCGTGCTTTCGCGGGTGATGGTGGCCGTGATGGTCAGGCCGCCCGCGATGCGCAGCACGATTTCGTCGTTGACGGCGCCGCCGCGGATCTGGATGACGGTGCCTAGCAGTTTGTTGCGTGCGCTGGTCTTGAGCATAAAACGCCTCATTAGGTCGATGTCGCCGCTGGCGTTCATGCCAGCGCGGGTCAGGTTTTCCATGAACTTGCGGTGTTCGGCTTCCAGGGCGCGGAAGGTGCCTATCAGGCCGCGCGCGCGGTCCGTCAGGCGCGTGCCGCCGCCGCCCTTGCCGCCGGCGGCCCGGACCACCAAAGGCTCGCCCGCCAGGTTGTTCATGGCGTCGATGGCGTCCCAGGCCCCCTTGTAGCTCATGCCCACGGCGCGCGCGGCGGCCGTGATCGAACCGGTGGCGTCTATTTGCGCCAGCAGGTCTATGCGGTTTTTTCCGCCCCAGGTCTGGGCGCCGGAGCGAAACCAAATCGAGCCGTCGAGTTCCAACATCTGTGTCGTGCCGTGATCAGGGTATGGGACGGTTCAAAGTGTAATGGACGGCGGCGGTTGGCGCCTGATGGCGGGAAGGATGAGAATGAGATGCTGTTGAAATTTTGTGGGCTTCGCGGCACTATGTTCAGGCATCGGGCTCTCGGAGAAAACGACATGAAAGCGTTCAAATTGCTGGCTGCGGGTTCCATGACGGCTCTGTTGGCGGCTTGCGCCTCGGGGCCCACCGTCAAGAGCGACTACGACCACCAGGCAGATTTCGCCCAGTACCGAACGTTCGGATACATGGCGCCGCTGGGCACGGACAAGGCGGGCTACAGCACCTTGCTGACCGAACGTCTAAAGAACGCCACGCGCGGCCAGATGGAAATGCGCGGCTATACCTATAGCGCCTCCAATCCCGACTTGCTGGTCAATTTCAGCGCCAAGCTGCAGCAGAAGGTGCAGGTCACCCCTGCCGCACCGCCCATGGGACCGTACTACGGCTATCGCACTGGCTTCTACGGCGGCTGGCCCGGTTACGGCTGGGGCGACGACGTCTACCAATATACTGAGGGCACCTTGAATATCGACCTCGTCGACGCACGCCGCAGGCAATTGGTGTGGGAAGGCGTGGCGGTGGGCGAGGTCCAGCCCGATGCGAGCGCCTCGGCCGAGAACACGGACAAGGCGGTTGCACAGATATTCTCCAAGTATCCGTTCCGCGCGGGCGTGGCCGCGCCGCAATTGCCAGACAAAAGCAAGTAGGGCGACCCGCCAGCCCTGCCTAGAGGAAGCCGCATGAGTACTCGCCGCAAGGCCCCGACCCAAGACACCGGCGATACGCCGCCCTATGAAGTCGTCGCCCTGGTGCTGCAGGGCGGAGGAGCGCTGGGGGCCTACCAGGCCGGGGTGTACCAGGGGCTGCATGAAGCGGGTATCCGGCCCAACTGGATTTCCGGCATCTCCATCGGGTCGATCAACGCGGCCATCGTCGCGGGTTCCCGCGAGGATGAGCGCGTCGAGCGCCTGCGCGGTTTCTGGGAAGCCATCTGCCGGCCGGCGGGTTTTGCCTCCGTGCCCTGGGGCGAAATGCTTGGCCCCATGTTCGAAGGCTTGCCGTTCGGCTTCGGCTCGCCTGTCATGAACGGGCATGTGTCGGCCTTCCAGGCCCTGTTCTCGGGTCAACCGGGTTTTTTCAAACCGCGTTTTCCGCCGCCTTATCTGGTGCACGGCAGGGGGGCGGCATCCACCAGCTTCTACGACACCACGCCGCTGGCCGCGACCTTGCGGGAGTTCGTCGATTTCGACCTGCTCAACAGCGGGGCCGTGCGCGCCAGTTTCGGCGTGGTCAACGTGCGGACCGGCAACTTCGCCTATTTCGACAGCCTGAAGGACACCCTGAGACCCGAGCACATCATGGCCTCGGGCGCCTTGCCGCCGGGCTTTCCCTCCGTCGAAATCGACGGCGAACACTATTGGGATGGCGGCGTCGTGTCCAACACGCCGCTGGCCCAGGTGCTGACCACGGACAACATGCGGGACACGCTGGCGTTCCAGGTCGACCTGTGGCCAGCGCGCGGCGGTTTGCCGACCAATCTGGAGGAAGTGGCCGAGCGCCAAAAGGACATCCAGTACTCCAGCCGGACCCGCCTGGTCACGGACCAGATGCGGCGCGTGCTCAAGCTGCGGCACGGCTTGCAGCGTCTGCTGGCGAAGCTGCCGGAAGCCGAGCGCAACGCGGCCGAGTTCGACGACATCCGCAAGCTGTCCCATACGCCGGCTACCAACATCATCAACCTCATCTACGAGTCCAAGCACCGGGAACGCTACTCCAAGGACTACGAGTTCGGTACCGAGGCGATGCGCGAGCACTGGGAGTCGGGTCTTGCCGACATCCGCGCCACGTTGGCCAAGCCTGGCATTCTGGCCCGGCCCACTCAGGACAGCTGTTTCGTTGCCCATGACATCCATCGCAACGGCAAGCACACTTGAATTGGCGGGGCGGGGGCTCGGCAAGGTTTCTTGAGAGGCCCCAGGGCAGGTTTTCGATCGGATTGGTCTTATAGAGGCCTTGCAAATCCAACAACGGCGGGTTCCGGCGGTAGTCTTTCGGGGCAATTTGCAACCTTGTTCCGGGAGCCGGCCGCCATCCCGCGCGGCGCGGGCCGTCCTGGTGGAGATCCTCGTGAATGCCCCCGCTCGCCTTGCCCAGGTTGCGCCCGCCCGCGCGGCCGACACTCTCTACACCATGGACGGCTGGTGGACCCTGGTCTACCAGGGCTGGACCCTGCTCACGCCCCAGGGCATCCGCATCGGCTTGACTGGCCTGGAACGCACCTGCCTGCTTTGCCTGGCGGGCAATCCAGCCCGGGAATTGCGGCGCGATGAGTTCATGGCCGTTCGCAAGCGCACCACCATGCGCACGCTGAATGTGGCGATCTGCCGTCTGCGCGGCAAAGTCCTGCTGGCTGGCGCCCGCCTGCCGCTGCATACCGTGCATGGCATGGGCTATGTGTTCCTGGGCAAGCTGCGGGAGCTTTCCGAGACCTGATTTGTTGTATGAAATCCCCCCGCGCGTGGTGTTTGAAGCACTAAAAATCAGTGATTTCCCCAATAACTGAGTTACATTACTGGGCTGATTACGTGCCTTGATGACGCATGCTTGTTATTTGATCGTGGCCAGAGCCGCGATTAAATACTGCGATTACATGACGCGATTACGGTTAATTACGCTACGCGGGGGTTTCAATGCGGTTTTCGCCTAAACGTGTTTCAGGGCTGGTTTTTTCCGGTGGGCTCCTCGCACTGATATTGGCTGGTTGCGGTGAAAAGCCGCACATGAATCCAGGCATGCCCCAGGTCAGCGTCATTACGATCCAGCCGCAGCGCGCGCCCATCGTGTCCGACCTGCCTGGCCGCGTCGACGCCGTCCGGGATGCGCAGATCCGTTCCCGGGTCACCGGCATCGTCCAGAAGATCGCCTTCGAGCAAGGCGGGGACGTCAAGGAAAACCAGCTGCTCTTCAAGATCGATCCTGCGCCCTACAAGGCCGCTTACGATCAGGCGACGGCGCAGCTCAAGCAGGCGCAGGCCAATCTGTTCAGCGCCAAGCTGCTGGCCGACCGCTACGCGCCGCTGGTCAAGGCCAACGCCGTCAGCAAGCAGGAATACGACAACGCCGTGGCCTCGTACCGCCAGGCGGACGCCTCGGTCGCCGCCGCCAAGGCCGCGCAGGACAACGCTGCGATCAATCTCGGCTACACCGACGTCACCTCGCCCATCACCGGCCGCATCGGCAAGCCGCTGGTCACCGAAGGCGCGCTGGTCGAGGCCACTTCCGCCACGCAGATGGCCACGGTGCAGCAGCTGGATCCGATCTACGTGGACTTCACCCAGTCCACCGCGGAACTCGCATCCCTGCGCCGCGCTTTCGCCAGCGGCCAGCTGCAGCAGGTCGGCAAGGACACGGCGCGCGCCACCATCGTGCTGGAAGACGGCTCCGAGTACGGCCAGCCGGGCAAGCTGCTGTTCACCGGCATCACCGTGGATCCAACCACGGGCCAGGTCAACCTGCGCGCCGAAGTCCCCAACCCCGACGGCATCCTGCTGCCCGGCATGTACGTGCGCGTGCGCCTGGAGCAGGGCGTGGACGACAAGGCCCTGATGGTGCCGCAGCAGGCGCTGCAGCGTACCGCGGACGGCTTGCAAAGCCTGTTGCTGGTCAAGGACAACAAGATCGAGCAGATTCCCGTCACCACTGGCGGCGCTCTCAAGAGCAACTGGATCGTCACCAGCGGCCTGAAGGCTGGCGACGTGGTCGTGGTGGAAGGATTCCAGAAGGTCCGCCCGGGCGCGCCGGTGCAGGCCAGCGAATGGAAGAACGGCACGCCCGCGCCGGGCGGCCAGGCTCCCGCGCAACAGGGCGCCAAGCCCGCGGAATCCGCCCCGCAGCCAGGCGCCAAGCCGGCCGAGCCTGCGCAGCAGGACAAGGCCGCAGGCCAGAAATCTTAAGCGGCACGCGGCGCAAGCGCCGCGTTCCTCTTTGGTGAGCATCGCTTTCAGAGTCAGCCCACATGCCGCAATTTTTTATTGATAGACCGATTTTCGCTTGGGTAGTCGCCCTGTTCATCCTGCTGGCCGGGGTGTTGGCGATCCCGAATATGCCTATTTCGCAGTATCCGGACGTGGCACCGCCCGCGATCACGATTACGGCTACCTACCCCGGCGCTTCGGCCAACGAAGTGGCCGAGCAGGTCACCAGTATCATCGAAGACCAGCTCAACGGCGCCAAGGGCCTGATCTACTACGAGTCGGTCAGCGATTCCTACGGCACCTCGACCATCACCGCGACCTTCGCTCCGGGAACCAACCCAGATCTTGCGCAGGTGGACGTGCAGAACCGCGTGTCCAACGTGGTCGCGCAGTTGCCGACTGCCGTGCAGCAGCAGGGCTTGCAATACGAGCAGACCAGTACCGGCTTCCTGATGGTGGCGGCGGTGTCGTCCACCGACGGTTCGCTGGACCAGACCGCGCTGGCCGACTACATCACCCGCAACATCAAGAACCCGGTGTCGCGCGTGCCCGGCGTGGGCCAGTTCCAGCTGTTCGCGGCGCCGCGCGCCATGCGCGTGTGGGTCGATCCCGCCAAGCTGGTCGGTTTCAACCTGAGCATGTCGCAGGTCAACCAGGCCATCGCCCAGCAGAACGTGGTGATTTCCGGCGGCAGCATCGGCGCGCCGCCCAACCCGGAATCGCAGCGCATCACCGCCACGGTCACGGCCAACGGCCAGTTGAGCACCGTGGAGGGCTTCGGCAAGATCGTCCTGCGCGCCAATACCGACGGCTCCCAGGTGCTGCTGCGCGACGTCGCCCGCATCGAAGTCGGCGCGGACAACTACCAGTTCGGCGCCCGCCTGAACGGCAAGCCGACGGCGGCCTTCGCCATCGTGCTGTCGCCCAACGCCAACGCGCTGGCTACCGCGCAGGGCGTGCGCCAGCAGATGGAGGAACTGTCCAAGTACTTCCCCGGCAACATTACCTACTCCATTCCGTACGACACGGCGCCTTACGTGAAGGTGTCGATCGAGCAGGTGGTCCACACCCTGGCGGAAGCCATGGTGCTGGTGTTCCTGGTGATGTACCTGTTCCTGCAGAACGTCCGCTATACCCTGATCCCGGCCCTGGTGGTGCCGGTGGCCATGCTCGGGGCTTTCGCGGTGATGCTGGCGCTCGGGTTCTCCATCAACGTGCTGACCATGTTCGCCATGGTGCTGGCCATCGGGATTCTGGTGGACGACGCCATCGTGGTGGTGGAAAACGTCGAGCGGATCATGTCCACAGAGGGCTTACCACCCAAGGAAGCCACCAAGAAGGCCATGCCGCAGATCAGCGGCGCCATCATCGGCATTACGCTGGTGCTGGTGACGGTGTTCCTGCCGCTGGCCTTCATGAGCGGTTCGGTGGGCGTGATCTATCGCCAGTTCTCGATCGCGATGGCCGTGTCCATTTTCTTCTCGGCGTTGCTGGCGCTGACCTTCACCCCGGCGCTGTGCGCCACCATCCTCAAGCCGGTGCCCAAGGGCCACCACGAGGACAAGAAGGGCTTCTTCGGCTGGTTCAACCGCAAGTTCGACGCCACCACCCACAACTACCAGAACTGGGTGTCGCGCATCCTGCACAAGGGCGGCCGCATGATGCTGGCGTTCCTGGTGCTGGTTTTGCTGCTGGGCTGGCTGTACCTGCGCCTGCCTTCGTCCTTCCTGCCCGAGGAAGACCAGGGCTACGTGGTCAGCAACATCGAACTGCCCACCGGCGCCACCGCCAACCGGACGGTCGAGGTCATCGAGCAGGTCGAGAAATACTTCTCGGACGTGCCCGCGGTCGAGAACGTCATTGCCGTGCAGGGCTACAGCTTTAACGGCAACGGCCTGAACGCCGCTATCGCCTTCGTGACGCTGAAGGACTTCAGCGAACGCAAGGAGCGCAAGGACTCCGCTGGCGCGATCGCCTTCCGGGCCTTCGAGAAGCAGCTGATGGGCATCCATGACGCGCAGGTGTTCACCCTGGTGCCGCCCGCCATCTCGTCCCTGGGCAACGCCACCGGCTTCGACTTCCGCCTGCAGGATCGCGGCGCGGCGGGTTCGGCCGCGCTGGCTGCGGCCACCGGCGAACTCATGGGCCTGGTCATGAAGAGCCCCGTGCTGTCGCAGGTGCGCATCACAGGTCTTGGACCGGGCGCGCAGCTCGGCCTGACCATCGACCGCGACAAGGCGGCCGCGCTGGGCGTGGATTTCAACGAGGCCGCCTCGCTGATTTCGACCGCCGTCGGTTCCGCCTACCTGAGCAAGTTCCCCAACCTGGGCCGGATGCAGAACATCTGGGTGCAGGCCGACGCGCCGTACCGCATGCAGCTCAATGACGTGCTGCAGCTGAATGCGCGCAACAGCCAGGGCGGCATGGTGCCGCTGTCCACCTTTGTCAAGGCCGAATGGAAGCAGGGCCCGGTGCAGGTGGTGCGCTACAACAGCTACGAGTCCATGCGCATCAGCGGCGACGCCGCGCCGGGCTACACCACTGGCGAGGCGATGGCCGAGATGGAACGCCTGGTGGGCCAGTTGCCGCAGGGCTTCGGCTACGAGTGGAACGGCCTTTCCTATCAGGAGCGCCAGGCCGGCAACCAGGCCCCGATCTTGATGGGCCTGTCGCTGCTGGTGGTGTTCCTGGTGCTGGCCGCCCTGTATGAAAGCTGGGCCATCCCGATTTCGGTGATGCTGGTGGTGCCGCTGGGCATGCTGGGCGCGGTGGCGCTGATCAGTGCGCTGGGCATGTCCAACGACGTGTACTTCCAGGTGGGCATGGTGACCGTGATCGGCTTGGCGGCTAAGAACGCCATTCTTATCGTGGAGTTCGCCAAGGACCAGTACGCGCGCGGCATGGGCCTGTACGAGTCGGCGGTGGAAGCCGCCAGGCTGCGGTTCCGTCCCATCCTGATGACCTCGCTGGCCTTCATCCTGGGCGTGGTGCCCCTGGCCATGGCGACCGGCGCCGGCGCTGCCAGCCAGCGCGCAGTGGGTCTGGGCGTGCTGGGCGGCATGTTGGCCGCCACGCCGTTCGCGGTGATTTTCGTGCCGACCTTCTTCGTGGTGGTGCTGGGCCTGTTCAAGACCCGGCCGCGCCTGCTGGGCGCCGAACTGCGCGCCTTCGAAGAAGAGCAGGCGGCCAAGAAGGCTGCAGCCGGACAGGCTGCGCCGGACGCCGCCGCGCAACATCCCGCACAACCCAACGGTGGCCAGGAGGGCAAGGAATGAAAGCCCTGAAGTTCAAACAGACCGCCTTGTCCGCTTTCGTGGCGGTGGCGTTGGCCGGCTGCTCGCTGGCGCCTGATTACAAGCGCCCCGACGCGCCGGTGGTGGGCACGTGGCCCGACCAGCCCAAGGTGCAGTACGGCGGTTACGCCAAGCCCACTTCGCTGGGTACCCAGCCGTCCACCGCGGTCATGCCGCAGGAAGGCACGCCCGCCGCCAATCTGGGCTGGCGCGAGTTCTTCCGTGATCCGCGTTTGCAAAGCCTGATCGAGCTGTCGCTGGCCAACAACCGCGACCTGCGCGTGGCGATTGAGCGCGTGGAAGAGGCCCGCGCCCAGTACGGTATCCAGCGCGGCGCGCAATGGCCCAGTATCGGCGCCGGCATCCAGGGCCAGCGCCAGCATCTGCCGCAGAACATGCGGGCCGCCGGCTCGGGTTCCATCAGCAGCTCGTACCAGGCCGGCATCGGCCTGACCACCTTCGAGATCGACCTGTTCGGCCGCTTGCGCAGCCTTTCCGAGGCGGCGTACCAGCAGTACCTGTCGACCGAACAGGCGCAGAAAAGCGCGCAGATCACGCTGGTCGGGTCGGTCGCGCAGTCGTATTTCAACCTGCGCGCCGCCGAGGTTCAGCTGGAGTTGACGCAGCGTACCCTGGCGTCGCGCCAGGAATCCTATAACCTGGTCAAGCGTCGTTTCGACGGCGGCGTGGCCTCCGAGCTGGATCTGAACCAGGCCAAGACGCTGCTGGATACGGCTTCGTCCGATCTGGCGCAACTGGCCCGCGCCCAGGCCCAGGCCATGAACGCGCTGGTGCTGCTGGTTGGCGCGCCGTTGCCGCCGGACCTGCCGGCGCCCGCCGTGTTCGGCCGCGATCAGTTGCTGGCCACGGTGCCTGCCGGCCTGCCGTCCGACCTGCTGGAACGCCGTCCGGACATCATGGCCGCGGAGAACCAGCTGAAGTCCGCCAACGCCAATATCGGCGCGGCGCGGGCGGCGTTCTTCCCGACCATCTCGCTGACCGGCTTGTTGGGCGTGGCCAGTCCGTCGTTGGGCGACCTGTTCAAGGGCGGCCAGGGTTATTGGAGCTTTTCGCCTTCGATCACCACGCCCTTGTTCGCCGGCGGCAGCATCCGCGAAGGGCTGAACCTGGCCAAGGCGCGCGACAATATCGCCGTGGCGCAGTACGAACAGTCCATCCAGCAGGCGTTCCGCGAAGTGTCGGACGCGCTGGCGGGCGAAGCCACCTACGGGGCGCAGCTGGATGCCCAGCGCGCCTTGCAGGACGCGTCCGGACGCACGCTGGAACTGTCGAATCTGCGCTATACCAATGGTATCGACAGCTACCTGCAGGTGCAGACCGCGCAGGTGGACTTTTTCAATGCCCAGCTCGCCCTGGTCCAGACTGGCCTGGCCGCGCTGATCAACCGCGTGGAACTGTACAAGGCCCTGGGCGGTGGCTGGGAAGAAACAACGAAAGTGCAATGATAGAACTTGGTGTAAACATCGATCACGTTGCCACGCTGCGGCAACAACGCCACACGACCTACCCGGATCCGGTGCTCGCCGCGCTGCGCGCGGAGGATGCCGGCGCCGATCTGATCACGCTGCATCTGCGTGAAGACCGGCGCCATATCCAGGACAGGGACGTCTATGCCATGCGTCCGCAACTGCGCACGCGCATGAACCTGGAATGCGCGGTGACGGCGGAAATGCTGGAGATCGCTTGCGCGGTCAAGCCCAGCGACGTCTGCCTGGTGCCCGAAAAGCGCACCGAACTCACGACCGAAGGTGGCCTGGAAGTCGCCGGCGCCATGGGCCCCGTGTCGGATGCGGTAGGCCTGCTGGCCGAGGCCGGCATCCGCGTGTCGCTCTTCATTGATCCGGACCCCGTGCAGATCGCGGCTGCGGCCAAGGCCGGCGCGCCGGTGATCGAATTGCACACGGGGGCCTACGCCGAAGCCGAAGGGGAGGCTGCCGAGGCCGAACTGCAACGGTTGCGCCTGGCCGTGGCCGAAGGGCTGCGCCATGGCTTGCGCGTGAATGCCGGCCACGGCCTGCATTACGGCAACGTCAAGCCGGTGGCTGCGCTGGACGGCATTGCCGAGCTCAACATCGGCCACGCCATCGTGGCGCAAGCGGTGTTCGACGGCTGGGAAAAGGCGGTGCGCGACATGAAGGCGCTGATGGTGCAGGCCCGCCTGCAAGCGCTGCGCGGGCTGTGATCACGGATCCGATGCCTCTTGTTTGCCGCCGGACGCGCGGGCATGGCCATGTCTGACGCATCCCGTCCCGCCGCGCCCGCGGGCGCCATTGCCGGTATCGGCATGGACCTGCTGCGCATCGACCGCATCGAGCGCGCGCTGGCGCGCCACGGCGACCGTTTCGCGGAAAAGATCCTGGGCGTCGAGGAACTGCAGAAGTTCCACGCACGCCGTGCCCGCGACCCGGTGCGCGGCCTGCGTTTCCTGGCGACGCGCTTCGCGGCCAAGGAAGCGTTTTCCAAGGCCATCGGCCTGGGCATGCGCATGCCCATGACGTGGCGGCGGGTGCAGACGCTGAATGCGCCCGGCGGGCGTCCCGTGCTGGTGATCGCGCCAGAACTGCTGCAATGGTATGAGCAGCGTTTCGGCGCGGCGCATGTGTCCATTACCGACGAATCCGACATGGCCGCCGCTTACGTGGTGGTTGAACGCAAGCCCTGATCCGCGGACCCCGTTTGTCCGCCGCCGGCTTGCCAGACTCAGACAGAAGGAAGCCTGACATGGCCAAAAAGAAATCCAAGGCGGTCCTGCCGCCCGGCCCCGTGATGGTCGATGTGGCGGGACACACGTTGACGAAGGCGGAAAAGAAGCGCCTGCGCCATCCGCTGGTGGGCGGGGTAATTCTGTTCGCCCGCAATTTCGAAAGCCGCAAGCAGCTGACCGAGCTGACGCGCCAGATCCACAAGGCCCGCAAGGAGCCCCTGCTGATCCTGGTGGACCACGAAGGCGGCCGCGTGCAGCGCTTCCGCGAAGACGGCTTTACGCCGCTGCCCGCCATGCGCGATCTCGGCGTGCTGTGGAACCGCGATCCGCTGCAAGCCATGCGTCTGGCCACCGAAGCCGGCTACGTGCTGGCCGCCGAGCTGCGCGCCTGCGGCGTGGACATGAGCTTCACCCCCGTGCTGGACCTGGACTACGGCGTCAGCAAGGTGATCGGCACCCGCGCCTTCCACCAGGACCCGCGCGTGGTCACGATGCTGTCGCGCGCGCTGATCCAGGGCCTGCAACTGGCGGGCATGTCGGCTTGCGGCAAGCACTTCCCAGGCCATGGCTACGTGGAAGCGGATTCGCACCATGAGATCCCGGTGGACCCGCGTCCCTTGGACAAGATCCTGAAGGACGACGCTGCCCCGTATGCCTGGCTGGGCGACGCGGTGCTGCCGTCGGTGATGCCCGCGCACGTGATCTACCCCAAGGTCGACAAACACCCGGCCGGCTTCTCCAAGCGCTGGGTCCAGGACATCCTGCGCACCCGCCTGGGCTACGATGGAGTGGTGTTCTCGGACGACCTGACCATGGAAGGCGCCTCGGTGGCGGGCGATATCCTCGACCGCGCCAGCGCCGCCTTGGGCGCCGGCTGCGACATGGTGCTGGTATGCAACCGGCCGGACCTGGCCGACGAACTGCTCGAGCGCCTGAAGTTCGAGCACGCGCCCGAATCCGTGGCCCGCATCCGCCGCCTGATGCCGCGCTTCGCCGCGCCGGACTGGGATACCTTGCAGGCTGAAAGCCGTTATCAGAATGCCCGACGACTTCAATCTCAAATCGTTCCTGGCTGACCTGCCGCATCTGCCGGGCGTGTACCGGCATCTGGATGCAGCGGGCGAAGTCATGTATGTCGGCAAGGCGCGCGACCTGAAGAAGCGCGTCTCGTCGTATTTCCAGAAGAACCTGGCCAGCCCCCGCATCGCCCAGATGGTGGCGAAGGTGGCGCGGCTGGAGGTGACGGTGACGCGCTCCGAAGCGGAAGCGCTGATCCTTGAAAACAACCTCATCAAGACCCTGAAGCCGCGCTACAACATCCTGTTCCGCGACGACAAGTCTTATCCCTATCTGCTGATCACCGGCCATGATTGGCCGCGCATCGCTTATTACCGCGGCGCCACCAACAAGCGCGGCCAGTATTTCGGACCGTTTCCCAATGCCTGGGCGGTGCGCGAGACCATACAGATCCTGCAGAAGGTTTTCCGCCTGCGCACCTGTGAGGACTCGGTCTTCGCCAACCGTTCGCGGCCCTGTCTGCTGCATCAGATCGGGCGCTGCTCGGCGCCCTGCGTGGGCGCGATCGAGGCGGCCGATTACGAACGCGACGTGCAGCGCGCCGTGCGCTTCCTGAATGGGGAAGCCAAGGACGTGATGGGCGAGATCGAAAACCGGATGCAGCAGGCCGCCAGCGAACTGCGTTTCGAGGAGGCCGCGGCGCTGCGCGACCAGATGGGCTCGCTGGCGCGCGTGCTGCACCAGCAGACCATGGAGAACGTCAGCGGCGAGGACACCGACATCATTGCGGTGGCGATCGCCGGCGGCAAGGTCTGCGTCAACCTGGCGATGGTGCGGGGCGGCCGCCATCTGGGCGACAAGCCGTTCTTCCCCTCGCATGCCGAAGGCGAGGCCGCGCCCCAGGTGCTGGAAGCCTTCGTCGCCCAGCACTACACCGACAATGCCATGCCGCCGGTGCTGGTCTGTTCGCACGCCTTGCCGGATCCCGACCTGATCGGCCTGCTGGTGGAACAGGCTGGCGGACGGCCGTCGCGCGTGCTGACCCGTCCGCAGGGCGCGCGCCGCGCCTGGCTGGAGCAGGCGACCAAGAATGCCGAAATGGCCTTGGCCCGCGCCTTGACCGAGTCCGGCGCCCGTGCCGCCCGCACCCTGGCGCTGGCCGAGGCGCTGGATCTGGACACGGACGAAACCGCGCTGGATGCGCTGCGCATCGAATGCTTCGACATCAGCCACACGGCCGGCGAGGCAACCCAGGCGTCCTGCGTGGTGTTCGAACACCACGACATGCAGCCCTCGCTGTACCGCCGCTACAACATCGGCGGCATTACGCCGGGCGACGATTACGCCGCGATGCGCCAGGTGCTGAGCCGCCGTTTCGCCAAGGTGGCGGACGGCGAGGCGCCCATGCCCGGCCTGGTGCTGATCGACGGCGGCAAGGGCCAGGTGGAAGTCGCGCGCCAGGTGTTCGTGGAACTGGGCCTGGACGTCCAGACGCTGGTGGGCGTGGCCAAGGGGGAAGGGCGCAAGGTCGGCCTGGAAACCCTGGTGTTCGCCGACTCCCGGCCGCCGGTGGCGCTGGGCGGCGAATCCGCCGCGCTGATGCTGATCGCCCAAGTGCGCGACGAGGCGCACCGCTTCGCCATCACCGGCATGCGCGCCCGCCGCGCCAAGGCCCGCAACGTGTCGCGCCTGGAAGAGATCGAAGGCATAGGCGCCCGCCGCCGCCAGCGCCTGCTGGCCCGCTTCGGCGGCTTCTCCGGCGTGGCCTCCGCCAGCATCGAAGACCTGGCATCGGTCGACGGCATCTCCCAAGACCTGGCAATCCGCATTTATGAAGCCTTGCGGTAACGCAGCCGTGCGTAAATGCCGGCAAAATGCCGCTAACCCCAACCACCCGAGATGCCTCAAAGGCGTCGGACGCAGATGCAGCAAGCGGCGTAGCGCTAAGCCGGGCCGCGCGGATCCGGCTCCGCCGGTCCGCTGCCGGCGCCCCCCCGGGGGGGAAGCGCCTCCGGCGCTTCGGGGGGGGGACCCCATCTTGCTGTTAGCATACGGACACTATGCCAATTAATGTACCCATTATCCTGACATGGCTGCGCATCGCCATGATTCCGCTGGTGGTCGGGCTGTTCTACCTGCCCGAAAGCTGGATGTCGGTCCCTGTTCGCGACACCTTCGCCGCCTGGGCTTTCATTATTGCGGCTCTGACCGATTGGTTCGACGGCTGGCTGGCCCGCCGCTGGAACCAGACCTCGGCGTTCGGCGCCTTCCTGGATCCGGTCGCCGACAAGCTGATGGTCTGCGCCGCCCTGATCGTCCTGCTGGACCTCAGCCGCGTCGACGCCTTTATTTCCCTGATCATTATCGGCCGTGAAATCACGATTTCCGCCCTGCGCGAATGGATGGCCAAGATCGGCGCCAGCGCCAGCGTGGCGGTGCACCGGCTGGGCAAGTTCAAGACAGCCGCGCAGATGGTGGCGATTCCGTGCCTGCTGTACAACCAGCCGATCTACGGTGTCAGCGCGCGCCTGCTGGGCGATGTGCTGATCATCGTGGCGGCGGTGCTGACGGTGTGGTCGATGCTGTATTACCTGCAGCGCGCCTGGCCCGCCATCCGCGAAAAGGCCCTGTAGGTCCAGTCCGTCCATATTGGTTTGCACAACGGCGGCCCGGCTCGCGCAAGGCGGCCGCCGTTACATACAAAGAGTGATCGGCCGGCGCGTCCGGCACGGCGCCTCAAAGTCCAACGCCCGGAGCACCGGACGTTGCCGGAGACAACCCGCGCATCGCCCCTGGCGCCGCGCCACCTGCCGCTGACCGCGGCCGCCTGCAATGAATACCGCTGCGAATACCCTGGCCCTGGACGCCGCCGCCCGCCGGCGCGACTGGAAGCTCATCATGCTGATCGGCGTGGCCCACGCTTCCTCCCACTTTTTTCAGCTGGTCCTGCCATCGCTTTATGTCTCGCTGGGCAACGAGTTTGGCCTGGATTTCGCCCGCCTCGGGCTGCTGGTGTCCACGTTCTACGTGGTGTCTGGCATCGGCCAGGCGTCCTCGGGCTTCGTGGTCGACCGGATCGGCGCGCGGCCGGTGCTGTGGTTCGGGCTGGCGTGTTTCGTGCTGTCCGGAGTGCTGATCGGATCGGCCAACGGCTATGCCATGCTGGTCGCGGCAGCGGTCGTGGGCGGCATAGGCAATTCCGTTTTCCATCCCGCCGACTATTCCATCATCAACCATCGGGTTTCCGCGCCGCGGCTGGGGCATGCGTTCTCCGCGCACGGCCTGACGGGCAACCTGGGCTGGGCGCTGACCCCTGTTTTCATGACCAGCATTACCTTGCTGGCGGACTGGCGCGTGGCGGCCTATAGCGCGGCCGGGCTGGTAGCGCTGGTCCTGCTGTTGACGATTCTGGGCCGTGACCTGCTCGGCGGCCCGTCGCCGCTGGAAGGCCATGCCGACGCGGAAAGCGGCAAGGCTGCCGCCAAGCCTGCGGCGAAACCTCAGGAAAGCGTGCTGACCACGCTGAGCACCTTGTTGTCCAAGCCGGCGCTGTGGGGCGCATTCCTGTTCTTCGCCTGCACCTCCATTGCGCTGTCTTCGGTGCAGAACTACACCATTCCCTTGCTGGGCCAGCTGTACGACTTGTCCAAGGTCGCTGCCAGCTCGGCGCTGTCCGGGTACATGGTGGCTTCGGCCGTCGGCATGGCCGCGGGCGGCTTCCTGGTGTCGGCCAACCCGCGTACCGAGCGCACCGTGATGGTGGCGCTGATCCTGGCGGGCTTGACCCTGGTGGTGCTGGCGCTCGGCCTGGTGCCGGCCGTCTTGGCGGCGCCGGTGGTGGCCCTGGCGGGATTCTGCTCCGGCGTGGCGGCGCCGTCGCGCGACATGCTGATCCGCCGCGTCACGCCCAAGGGATCCACCGGATCAGTCTACGGGCTGGTGTATTCCGGCATGGACGTGGGTTCGGCCCTGGGGCCGCTGGCGTTCGGCCTGCTGCTGGACGCCGGACTGCGGCAGGGCCCCTGGGTGGGCGCCGGCGTGGCATTCACCGCGGCGGCCCTCCTGGCGCAGTGGATC
>NZ_DATCUY010000272.1:0-6162 GCF_036567245.1 Achromobacter sp.
AGACCCCCAGGCAGACCGCGCAGGGCCGCCGCGCCCGCCGGCTCGGCGCGCAAAACCTGTTCTATTGCGAGGGTGAGGTGCGCGGACGGCACCTCGTCGTGGTGGACGACGTCATGACCACGGGCAGCACGGCCAATGCCGCTGCTGCCGCCTTGGTGGCTGCGGGCGCGGCGAGTGTCTCGGTGCTGGTCGCAGCGCGCACACCCTGAGTTTGCCCGGGAGCAAATCGGCGACAATTCCAGATGTGCGGCGATCTTCCGACCGCAAGCCGTTTCGAGCCCCAGCACCATGTTCCACGTCATCCTCGTCTGTCCCGAAATTCCTCCCAATACCGGCAACGCCATCCGCCTGTGCGCCAACACGGGCGCACAGCTGCATCTGGTCCGCCCCTTGGGCTTCGAGCTCGACGACGCCCGCATGCGCCGCGCCGGCCTGGACTACCACGAATGGCAGCCGGTGCGCGTGCACGACACCTTGCAGGAAGCGCTGGCCGATACCGGCGCTGCGCCCTCCAGCATCTACGCGCTGACCACGCACGCCCAGCGCAGCGTGGCGGATATCGGCTTCAAGCCGGGTGACGTGTTCGTGTTTGGCCGCGAAACCGCGGGCTTGTCGGAAGAACATCAGGCGATGTTCCCGCCCCAGCAGCGCCTGCGGCTGCCGATGCGCGCCGGCCAGCGCAGCCTGAACCTGTCCAATGCCGTCGCGGTGACGGTGTTTGAGGCCTGGCGGCAGCAGGGGTACGAAGGGGGAGTGTGACGGGGCGCGCGCTGCATCCAACGCGCATGCCCATCACAGCTGGCTTGCGATCAATCCAGCGACAGATTCAGCTTCTGGATCACCTGATCCCAGCGCGCTTTTTCGTTCTTGATGCGGGCGGTCAGGGCTTCCGGCGTGGACGGCGCAGGCGTGAAGTATTGCAGCGCCAGCTGCTTGCGCACGGCATCGCTGTCGATGATGCGCGCCAGTTCGCTGTTGAGGCGTTCGACAATGGGCGTGGGCGTGCCGGCCGGGACCAGCACGGCGTTCCAGGAAATGGCTTCGAAGTCCGGATAGCCCTGCGATGCCATCGTCGGCACGCCCGGCAACGCCTCGCTGGGCTGCAGGCTGGTCACGGCCAGCAGCTTCACCTTGCCGTCGCGCGCTTGGGGAACGGCGATGGCCGGCACCATGAAACCGGCCTGGACGTCGCCGCCGATGATGGCCGAAATGACCTGCGGGAAGCCGGAATAGGGGATGTGCGCCAGGTCGACGCCCGCGCTTTCCTTGAACATTTCCATCGCCAGGTGAGCCGAGCTGCCCGGGCCCACCGAACCGTAGTTCAGCGAATTGCCGCGGCCCTTCACCAGCGCGACAAAATCCTTGACGTTATCGACCTTCAGGCTGCTGGGCACGACCAGCACGTTGGGGCTGGTGCCGACCAGCGACACCGGCTGCAGGTCACGCAGCGGATCGTAGCCCAGCGTCTTCTTGTACAGCGTGGGCGCGGTGACCAGCGGGCCGTTGATCGTGTAGAGCAGCGTGTAGCCGTCCGGCTTGGCTTGCGACACGATGCGGGTGCCGATGTTGCCGCCAGCGCCCGGCTTGTTGTCGATCACGATGGGCTGGCCCAGCGCCTGCGACAGCGGCTCCGAGATCGTGCGCGCCAGAATGTCGGGCGACGAGCCGGGCGGGAAGGGCACGACCATGTGGATCGGGCGATCGGGCCAGTCGGCGTGGGCGGCGGCCGGCAGGACGGCGGCCAGGCTCAGGCACAGGCCGCGTAGCAGCGGGCCGACCCGGAACTTGCGGGTTTGCGTCATGAAGGATGTCTCCTCGGGTTGTGCGTGGTGTTTGTTATCAGGCGGATCAGTTGGACTGTCGATCCGACGCCGCGTCCGGCTGGCCGCTGCCCGCCACGCTTTCATAGCGGGCGTCGCGCGCCAGCAGGGCGGACACGGCCGTCATGGGGGCCACGCCCTCGAACAGCACGGCGCAGACGGCCTCGGTGATCGGCAGTTCGACCCCGATGGCGCGGGCCCGGTCCAGCGCGGCGCGTGCGCAGCGCACGCCTTCGGCCGTGATGCCGCTGGCCAGGATGTCGGCCAGCTTGCGGCCGGCGCCGATTTCCAGACCTACGCGACGGTTGCGCGACAGCTCGCCGGTCGCGGTCAGCACCAAGTCGCCCAGGCCGGTCAGCCCGGCGAAGGTTTCGGCCTGGGCGCCCAGCGCCACGCCAAAGCGGGTCATCTCGGCCAGGCCGCGGGTGATCAGCGCGGCGCGGGCATTGGTGCCCAGCGCCAGGCCGTCGCCGATGCCGCAGGCGACGGCGATTACGTTTTTCAGCGCGCCGCCCACTTCCACGCCGACCAGGTCGGTGCTGGCATACACGCGCAGCGCCGCGCCATGGAAGGCGGCGGTGGTGGCATCGCGCAAGGCGGGGTTGTCGCTGGCCACGGTCAGCGCCACCGGCAGGCCCTGCGCGACTTCGCGCGCGAACGAGGGGCCCGACAATGCCCCGCCAGTCGCGCCAGGCAGGGCCTCGCGCATGATTTCGTGGGGCAGCCTGGCCGTGTCGGCTTCAAAGCCCTTGCACGTCCAGACGATGGGGGTGTCCTGCAATCCCAAGGCGGGCAGCCGGCGCGACAGCTCGCCGCAGATGGCGGTCAGGCCGGCCACAGGCACGCCCAGCACAATCAGCCGGCGCGCGCCGTCTTCTTGCAGGCTGCGCAGCGTGGCGTCGAGATCGGAGGAGATGTTCAGTGCCTGGGGCAGCGGGATGCCAGGCAGGTAGCGCGCGTTTTCGTGCGTGGCGGCCATGTCGGCCGCCTGCGCGGCATCGCGCGCCCAGAGTACGGTGGCGTGGCGGCGGCTGGCGGCCGCCGCCAGCGCGGTGCCCCAACTTCCCGCACCCAGGACGGCGACGCGCAAGCGTGGCACAACGGGATTGTTCATGAGGGGACGCCGCGGCCTGCTTTACTGGCGGGTCGCGCCGGGGGGCAGGATGATGCCCGAGTCGCTGCCGTTGCCGTTGGCGGCGCCTTGCTGCTGTTGCAGCTCGGCCAGGCGCTGTTCGTACAGGGCCTGGAAGTTCACTTCGGTCAGGTGCAGCGGCGGCATCGAGGTGCGGGTGATCGCATCGGCGATGTTGGCGCGCAGGTAGGGGTACAGCATGGTCGGGCAGACGATGCCCAGCAGCGGATCGAGCTGCTCTTCGGGGATGTTGGCGGCTTCGAAGATGCCGGCTTGCGTGCCTTCGACCAGGTACACGACCTTTTCATTGATGCGGGTGGTGACCGTGACGGTGACCGTGGTTTCGAACACGGTTTCGGCCAGACGCTGGCCGCCCACGGTGATGCTCACCTCGACCTGGGGCGCTTCCTGCTCCAGGAAAACGTGGGGCGCATTCGGCATTTCCAGCGAAAGGTCTTTCAGGTAGACGCGCTGCAGATTGAACGAGGGCGCGTCGTTGCCGCCTTCTTGCTGGGAGTTTTGGTCTTGATCAGCCATGAGTGTTTCCGTTGGTGGGAGGGGCAAAAAAGGGGATCAGCTGGCCAGCATGGGGGCGAGGCCACCCGAGCGGTCCAGGGCCATCAGGTCGTCGCAGCCGCCGACATGGGTATCGCCGATGAAGATCTGCGGGACGGTGCGCCGGCCGGTGCGTTCGATCATGACCTCGCGCTGGGACGGATCCCGGTCGATCTGGATGATTTCCAGGTCGGTCACGCCGCGTTGCTCGAGCAAGGCCTTGGCGCGGGCGCAATAGGGACAATAGTCCTTGCTGTACATGACGACTTTGTTCATAGGCGCTCCTGGGGGTACAAGAATAGGTAGATGGGGGCGCAGCCCCTGGCTTCAACCCTTCTGGGTGACCGGCAGGTTGGCGGCCGACCAGGCGCGCATGCCGCCATCCAGCGGCACGACGTCGGCGAAACCCTGGGTGCGCAGCTTGGCCGCGGCGCGGGCCGAATCGCGGCCATTGTCGCAAACCACGACCAGCGGCTTGTTCTTGGGCAGCGAGGCGGCCTTTTGTTCAAGGTCGGCGGCGGGCACGTTGCGCGCCTGGGCGATGTGGCCAGCCTGGAACTGCTCGGCGGAGCGCACGTCGACCCAGACGGCCTGGCGCTGGTTGACCATCTGGATGGCCTCGGCCGTGCTCACGGCGGAACCGCTGCGGCCTTTGCGCAGGGCGGGGATGGCCAGCATCACGCCGGAAATCACGGCAACGGCGACAATGAAGACGTTGTTTTTATCGATCAAGAATTGCAAAAGGTCCACGGGGCATCCTGAAGTGCGGCGACTAGCCTGGTATAGGCGAACCCTGAAGCGCCGCGCCACGGAAATGGGCGGGTGCGCCGGGGCAAAATCAAGGGCAAAATCGCTCAATTATAAAATGAGCGCATTCCTTCACCGCATTCCTTCACTTTAACCCGCGTTACAAGCGTCCCAAATCATGCACAAACTCGTTCTGATGCGCCACGGCGAAAGCCAGTGGAATCTGGAAAACCGCTTCACCGGCTGGACCGACGTCGACCTCACCGAGACCGGCCGCGAACAGGCCCGCAAGGCTGGCGAGCTGCTCAAGAAAGAGGGCTTTACCTTCGACCTGGCCTACTCCTCGCTGCTCAAGCGCGCCATCCGCACCCTGTGGATCGCCCTGGACGCCATGGACGCCATGTACACCCCGGTCGGCGTGACCTGGCGCCTGAATGAACGCCACTACGGCGCGCTGCAAGGCCTGAACAAGGCCGAAACCGCCGCCAAGTACGGCGACGAGCAGGTGCTGATCTGGCGCCGCGCCTACGCCATCGCCCCGGAACCGCTGGCGCTGGACGACGAACGCCATCCGCGTTTCGACAAGCGCTATGCCAAGGTGCCGGCCGACCAGTTGCCCGCCACCGAATGCCTGAAGGACACGGTGGAGCGCGTGCTGCCGTTCTGGAACGAATCCATCGCCCCGGCCATCCGCGCCGGCCGCAATGTCCTGATCGCCGCCCACGGCAACAGCCTGCGCGCCCTGATCAAGCACCTGGACAACGTCTCGGACGAGGACATCGTCAACCTGAACATTCCTACCGGCCAGCCGCTGGTCTACGAATTGGATGATGACCTGCGCCCGATCCGCCACTATTATCTGGGCGATGCCGCCGAGATCGAGGCGGCCATGGCTGCGGTGGCAGCCCAGGGCAAGGCTAAGAAGGACTGATATTTCTATGCGTCGCGCGGCAGGGTTGTTGTTGGCGGTCATGCTGACCGGTGGGGCGTTGTCGGCTCGCGCCGCGCCCAACGACCTTGCCGGCCGCCAGTCCGACGCGGAAAAGCAGCAGGCCGCCTTGCGCGACCGCATCGAGAACCTGCAGAAGGACATCGATGACCGCGAGGCTGCCCGCAAGGAAGCGGCCGACGGGCTCAAGCAGTCCGAGTCGGCCATTTCCAAGATCAACCTGCGCCTGCGGGAGCTGGCCGAGGCCAACCGCCAGGCGCAGACCGACCTGACCGGCCTGGAAAAGCAGATCGGCACGCAGCAGGTGGTGTTGGCCAAGCGCCGCACCGAACTGGCCGAGCAACTGCGCACCCAATACACCAGCGGCCTGTCGCCCTGGACGGCGCTGCTGTCCGGCGACGACCCGCAAGTGCTGGGGCGCAACCTGGGCTATCTGGATTACGTTTCACAGGCCCGCGCCAGCGCGGTGCAGGCCCTGCGCGAGGACATCGAGCGCCTGGCCGCCCTGCAGGGGCGCGCCGACGCCCGCCGCGCCGAAATCGAAAAAGTCGTGGCCGAGACCTCCGAGCAGAAGACCGCGCTGGTCGGTCAGCAGAAAGAGCGCGCCACGCTGCTGGCGCAACTGGAGGGGCAGATCGCCGCCCAGCGCGCCGAAGCCAACAAGCTGGGACGCGACGACCAGCGCCTGTCGCGGCTCATCACCGATCTGGACGCGGCCATCGCCAAGCAGATCGAGGACGCCCGCAAGGCCGAGGAAGCGCGCAAGCGGGCCGAGGAAGTGCGCCGCGCGGAAGAAGCCCGCCGTGTCGCCGAGGAAGCCAAAAAGCGCGCCGATGCCGAGCGCCGCGCCGCCGAGGATGCCCGCAAGCAGGCCGAGGCCGACCGCAAGCTTGCCGCCGACAAGGCCAAGCTGGCTGCCGACAGCGCCAAACGCGATCGAGATGCCCGCGACGCCCGCG